>NZ_BMJB01000001.1:2890755-3211950 GCF_014642855.1 Edaphobacter acidisoli
TGCGAACTATGACGAGTCGAAGGCGAATCCTTATCCGGAGCTGCCCGATGTGCTTGCGCTTAACGACGGCAGGAAGGTGACGACGGCGGAGATGTGGTGGAAGCTGCGACGGCCGGAGATTGTGGAGGACTTCGAGCGCGAGGTGTATGGGCGGATTCCGAAGCACACGCCGAAGGTGACGTGGACAGTAGCTGTGACGGACCACGAGTATGTAGGGTTCACGCCGGTGATTGCGAAGCGGCTGGTGGGACATGTGGACAACTCATCGTGTCCGCAGATTCATGTCGATATTCAGATGACGCTGGTTGTGCCGGCGAATGCAAAGGGCCCGGTGCCGGTGTTGATGATGTTTGGCCAGAGTGTGCTGCCGAATCCGACACAGCCTCCGGTGGAAGATGTGGAGAAGATTAATGCGAAGTTGAAGGAGCTGCTGGCGAAGGACGATCCTGAGATTGCGGAGATCTTCAAGAAGTATCCGGGGTATGATCCGGTGCCTGCGAAGCTGTTGAGCTTTCCGACGCGGCTGAATCCGGGTGAGGACCGTCCGCCGCACGAAGAGCTGCTGGCCGATGGCTGGGGCTACGCGATGATCGATCCGGCCAGTATTCAGGCGGACAATGGCGCGGGGCTGACGCGCGGGATTATCGGGCTGGTGAACCATGGGCAGCCGCGCAGGCCGGATGACTGGGGCTCGCTGCGGGCTTGGGAGTGGGGAGCGGCGCGCGGGTTGGATTATCTGGAGACCGATCCGGCGGTGGATGCGAAGCATGTGGGGATCGAGGGCGTGTCGCGCTACGGGAAGGCTGCGCTGGTGACGCTGGCGTTTGAACCGCGGTTTTACATGGGGCTGATCGGCTCGTCGGGCAAGGGCGGGACGACGCTGCTGAGGAGGAACTTCGGCGAGGCGGTCGAGAACCTGGCCAGTTCGGGCGAGTATCACTGGATGGCGGGGAACTTCATTAAATATGCGGCGGCGAGCTTGAAGTCGGGCGCGCGGCCGCTGAATCCGGGCGATCTGCCGGTGGATTCGCATGAGCTGATTGCGCTGTGCGCGCCGCGGCTGGTGTTTGTCAGCTATGGCGTGCCGGAGCAAGGTGATGCGAAGTGGCTCGATCACGAGGGCAGCTACATGGCTGCGGTGGCGGCGGGGCCGGTGTTCCGGCTGCTGGGTGTGAAGGGACTCAGCTCAAACGGTCAGAGTCTTGGCGATGACTACAAGACGGCGAAGATGCCTCCGGTGCTCGATGGACTGCTGGATGGCGAGCTGGCGTGGCGTCAGGATGCCGGCGGACACACGGATGCGCCGAATGTGAAGTACTTCATCATGTGGGCGGATGGGAAGATGGGGCGCGAGACGAGATTGAAGTAACATCCGGCGCGAGGTGCGTTTGCCTCCGCAAAAGGAACAACAGATTCCTCCACTGCGCTGCGGAATGGAAATACAAAAGACGATTGCAACAGAGGCTATTCCTGCTGGCGCCAGCGGGAGACGTACCAACGCGAGGTGAGGCGCTCGGTGATGCGGCTTTCGGTCTTCGCTGGACTGTGGAGTATCTCTTCAAACTTCGAGGCGCTGAGCGGTTTGGCGAGAAGGAAGCCTTGCAGCTCGTCGCACCTGAGACGGCGCAACTGCTCGAGCTGGCTGTTGGTCTCGACGCCTTCGGCTACAACAACCATGTCGAGTGCGTGCGCGAGTGAGATGATGGCCGAGACCATCGCGTAGCCCTCTTCGCCGTGGCGGTCGAGGCCGTCGATAAAGAAGCGGTCGATCTTCAATTGCTTGACGCGGAACTGCTGGAGGTGGGCGAGGCTGGAGTAGCCTTTGCCAAAGTCGTCGATAGCCACGTCGAAGCCAGCTTTCTGGAACTGGCGCACGACTTCAGAGGTCAGCTCGGCGTCGCGCATGGCTACGGTCTCCGTCATCTCAAACATGATCCAACTGGGGTCGACTCCCGCGGGGTTGGTGATGTCGAGGACCTGACGGACGTAATCGGGCTGGCGAAGCTGCTCGCGAGAGAGGTTGATGGCGATCTTCATGACGGGCACGCGCGCCTGCTTCCAGCGGCCGATATAGCGGCAGACTTCGGCGATGACCCAGTTGCCGATGGGAATGATCTGGCCTGTGCGCTCAGCGATGGAGATGAACTCGAGCGGCGAGATCTCGCCCAGGACGGGATGACGCCAGCGGATGAGCGCTTCGGCACCGAGCATCTCGCGCCTCATGCCAAACTTTGGCTGGAAACGGAGGGAGAGCTGGTTGTACTCGAGCGCTTCGGAGAGCCCGCGCTGGATCATGAGGGTCCTGCTGAGCGCTTCGCTCATCTTGATGTCGAAGAAGCTGCATGCGTTGCGCCCGCTCTGCTTGGCATCGTACATGGCGGTGTCGGCGTTCTTGAGCAGATCATCCACTGTGGCGCCGTCTTGCGGATAGGTTGCGCTGCCGAGGGACGCGGTGAGCCGGAGGGGCGAGCCGTTGATGAGGAAGTCCTGCCGGGTCCGCTCGAGAATACTTTCGGTAATCTGCTCGATGTCGCTGCGCTGGTTGAGTCTTTCGAGCAGGATGACGAACTCATCTCCGCTAAGGCGGGCCACGGTGTCTTCTTCGCGCACGCAGCGGATGAGGCGGCGGGAGAATTTGCGGAGCAGCTTGTCGCCTGCGGGGTGGCCGAGTGAGTCGTTGACGGTCTTGAAGCCGTCAAGGTCGATGAACAGCAGGGTGAAACTGCTGTTGGTGCGTCGGGCCTCGCCAATCGCTATCTCGATGCGTTCGATCAGGGAGTTGCGGTTGGGCAGGCCGGTCAGGGCGTCTTCGGTGGCCATGGCGAGAAGACGTTCATTGGCTTCAGCCAGCGAAGCATTGAGGCGGGCCTTTTCGAGTGAGGCATTGAGTTGAAACTCCTGCAGGTCGTAGCGTGCGTCGAGCATGGAGTACATCAGCGTCATGGGCAGGACGAGCAAGGTTGCGCCTGCGACTGTGAATGCCAGCCAGCCTGTACTGACGCCGTTGGCTGCATCACAGACAGACCCCATGGGAAAGTTCGCCGCGGCCATGCCCAGATAGTGCATGCCGGCAATGGCTAGTCCCATGACGAGGCCAGCAGCACAGCGTTTCAACAAAACATAAGACTGTTGGCCGTCACGCAGCTGGAAGGCGATCCAAAGCGCGACCCAGGATGCGACGATAGCGACACCGATGGATGCCCACAGGAGAACAGGCGTGTAGACGATGGCAGGACTCATGCGGAGCGCGGCCATGCCGGTGTAGTGCATGGCGGCAACGCCGAGACCCATGATCACGCCACCGATAGCGAGTCGTGTCCGGCTGAGTTCGTCGCGCGTGACCACAAAGAGCGCGAAACCCGAGACGACAATGGCGATCAGCATTGAGCAGATGGTGATGGGCGCATCGTAGCCGAGCTGGATCGGCATCCGAAAGGCGAGCATGCCGATGAAGTGCATCGACCAAATGCCCATGCCCATTGCCACGGCGCCGCCGCAGAGCCAGAAAAATCGCTTTCGGGAGCCGTGCAGCGAGCCGATGCGGCCAGCTAGGTCGAGCGCCGTGTAGGAGGCGAACATCGCCACCAGCAGCGAGAGAGCGACGAGATAGTAGTTATACGAACCTTGCATCGGGAGGAGCTCTCCGAGGAAGAATCCAATGCAATGCCACCCAAAACTGAGGGCTACCACTGGGATAACAGAGGAATGTGCCGAAACGGATACAACTGAAGTGTCAAAGGGGGTATCGAGAGGGGCCGGTACTTGCCCCAAAGCGGGTGGGAAGGCTGGACTGCTATACTTTGGCCGCGAGGAGCGGAGCAGGATTTCCGGTTGTGAAATCGTTTACTCACACGGAGTTGCCTGCTGTCTGCGCTTTAGACTTCAGCCATATTCATGGGTCTCATCCCGGTAAGGACACAGCACGATGTCGTTCCAGCAGAATAGTTTCCGCCTTGATCGCCGCGAATTTCTTCGCGCCTCTGCCGTTGCAGCAGCGGCGGGTGTCGGAGCACGGATGGTTCCTTCCGCGCTTGCGGCCGAGCCCGCAGCGAATACCGCTCCCGAGCTGCTCGAGACGTTCGGCTACGGTGAGGTCTCCTTCGAGCCGGGCGTCCATGAGACGCAGCTTCTGGAGACGCAGGCTGTGCTGATGAGCCTGGGGATGGACGAGTTATTGAAGCCGTACCGCGTGCGCGCAGGCCAGCCTGCTCCAGGGGCGAACCTGGGCGGTTGGTATGACGCCGATGCCTTCTGCCCTGGACACACCTATGGCCAGTGGCTCTCGGCGCTCTCACGTTCTTACGCGATCAGCGGAGATGCGAGCACGAAGGCAAAGATTAGGAGCATGGTGCAGGGGCTCAGGCAGGTCAAAGACCTGGACGTGTTCTTCAAGGGGAATGGTTTTGGCAATCGCTTCCCGGCGTACATCTTCGACAAGCTGAACTGCGGGCTGAGCGATGCGTACACGTTTGGAGACTGCCATGAGGCAGCCGATACGCTGGACTATGTGCTTCGGTCGGCGCAGCCTTCGCTACCGGGCAAGGCGTTGACGCGACCTGAGCAGGCGGCGCGTCCGCATAAAGACGTCTCGTACACGTGGGACGAGAGCTACACGCTGGGCGAGAACCTTTTTCTGGCGTGGCAGCGCACGGGCGACAAGCGCTATCGGGAGATGGCGGTGGCTTATCTGTATGACGAGTTCTTCAAGCCGCTGGCGGCGGGCGATAACGTGCTGCCGGGGAACCATGCGTACAGCCACCTGAACTCGATGAATTCGGCGGCGATGGCTTACATCGTGTTGAAGGACCCAACGTACTTGAAGGCCGCGGTGAACGGCTTCAACTTTGTGCAGCAGCAGAGCTATGCGACCGGCGGCTGGGGACCGCAGGAGGCGTTCGTCACACCGGGCAAGGGTGAGCTGGCGACGAGCTTGACGAAGACGCATGCGAGCTTCGAGACCCCTTGTGGTGCGTATGGCGAGTTCAAGCTGACCAGGTATCTGCTGCGCATCACAGGTGACGCGAGCTACGGCGACGCGATGGAGACGGTGATGTACAACACCATTCTCGGAGCCAAGCCATTGCAGACAAGCGGGCAGGCGTTTTACTACTCGGACTACAACCCTGAGGGGCAGAAGGTGTACCACCCGGACAAGTGGCCTTGCTGCTCGGGGACGATTACGCAGATCGCCGCGGACTATCGCATCAGCACGTATCTGCGGGATTCAGATGGCGTGTATGTGAACCTCTATATTCCTTCGACGCTCAAGTGGAAGCACGCGGGCCACGAGGTTTTGCTGCGGCAGACGGGGAGCTATCCGTTCGATGAGCGCGTGTCGATCGATGTGCGGGCGGCTGGGCCTGCGCGGTTTGCGCTGCGGTTGAGGATTCCGGCGTGGGCTAAAGGTGCGCGCGTCACCGTCAATGGCAAACATGTGCGCGGGGTGACAGCGGGAAGGTTTGCCGTGATCGATCGCACGTGGGGCGCGAATGATCGCGTTGAACTTACGTTGCCGTTGACGACACGACTCGAGCAGGTCGATCCGGAGACGCCGAACATGGTGGCCCTGATGCATGGGCCGCTGGTGCTGTTTGTGCTGGGTGGCGGATTGCAGAAGCTGCCGGAGAAGACGCTGCTGGGCGCGGAACAGACTGCTCCGGCGGAGTGGCTTGTTCATGCGCCTGCTGGGGATGTTCACCTGCGGCCGTTCACGGCGATCAAAGAGGAGAAGTACAGCACGTATGTGCAGCTTGTGTAGGGACGATGGCTGGTGAGTGTGTACATTCCCACCCGAGCTATGGTGGCGGATTGGGAGAAAAGCAGATTCCTTCGCTACGCTACGGAATGGAAATGCAAAAGGGAGAGCGCTCGGGGTTCAGAGTGAAAATTCAATGAAGAGGCCCGGCGTGATTGCCGGGCCTTTGTGTTTGTCTTTGCGCCGGAGGCGCGTCTCGCCCTCCGCGAAGGAGTCAGATGCGCATGGGCATGAGGATGTAACGGTACTTGATGTCTTCGTTCGAGTCTTCGGGACGCATCTGGCCGGCGCTCTGGGCGTCCTTGAATTCGAGGCGCACTTCGCCGCTGTTGCCGATGGCCTTCAGGAAGTCGATCAGGTACTGGCTGTTGAAGCCGACGACGAGCGGGTCGTAGTTGTATGGCGTCTCGATGGAGTCTTCTGATTCACCTGAGTCGGTCGATGACGACGACAACTTCAGCTCGTTCTGTTCGAGACGGATCTTGATGGCGCCGGAGCGTTCGTCGGCGAACTGGGCGACGCGCTGGATGGAGCCCATGAGGTCTTCCGAGCGGACGATGACGAACTTGTTGTTGTCGCGCGGGAGCACGGCTTCGTAGTTGGGGAACTGGCCGGTGAGCTTGCGGCTGGTGAGGACCCGGCCGCCGACGCGGAAGTAGAGCGTCTGCTCATCGTCTGCGAAGTCGATGGTCTCGGCGTCGGTTGCGCCGAGCAGCGAGGCAAGCTCGTTGAGGGCCTTGCGCGGGATGAGCGTCTTCTTCTCGCCGGAGATGCCGTCGAGCGTCTCGCCGAGTTTTTCGATGTGCGCCAAGCGATGGCCGTCGGTGGCGACCATCGTCATCGACTCGGCCTTGAGGACGAGCAGCGCGCCGTTGAGCGTGTAGCGGCTCTCTTCGTTCGAGATGGCGAAGGTGGTCTTGGCGACCATGTTTTTTAGCGATGCGACGGAGAGCTTGACTGCGCCTGAGGCGGGAAATTCGGGGACCTGCGGGAAGTTGGCGCGGGCCATGCCGACCATCTTGGTGTTGGAGCGACCGGCGCGAATCTGGACCCAGTGGTTGTCCATCAGCTTGATGGAGATATCGCCGTCGGGCAGCAGCTTGATGTAGTCGTAGAGCTTGCGTGCAGGAATGGTGCAGGCGCCGGGCTTCTTGACCTTCGCCGAGCAGCTTGTCTTCATGCTCTGGTCGAGATCGGTTGCGGTGATGGTGAGCTGATCGTCACTGGCTTCGAAGAGAAAGTTCGACAGGATGGGAATCGTGGTTTTGCGTTCGACAACGCTCTGCGCGGCGGTCAGCTCCCGGAGCAGTTCCGCGCGCGAAACAGAGATTTCAAGGTTGCCGGTGGGGGCTGCGGTCTCGGTCATCTGGGACTCCTGGGTCGCTGTCGTCACGGTTCACTCCAGAATTGGGCTGTTGCCAAACTGTACACCGAATGGGCGTTTCAGTGCACGTAGGTCTTCAGGTTGATTCTAGGGGTCAGGCGTGGTTTCCTGCGAATGAATTGTCTGTGGAAAGTTTGTACCTTGTGTGAGACATGGGGACTGGAGTCTTTAGACAATGTTGCGGTGGGTGATGGTCAGAGTGCGAATACTGCTTCTAAGTATTAAGACTTAAAAGAACAAAAAACTAGTAGCAGTAGTCGTTGTCGCTGGAAAAGTGGATAAAGGGTGGATGTGCTTGCAGGAAACGGAGTTGAGTGGGTGACGGGATTTAGAAAAGTGGGTTGTGGAGAAACTGAGAAGTGGGAAGAGATGTGAGCGGCGAGGCTTTCGGTCCCAGGTTCTCCAACTTCTTCACAACTGCCCAGGTTCTGACGGCGAGAAGACTAGCTGTGTTTCGTGGGAATAGTGGCCAAGTTTGTGAGATTGAAGGAGCTTAGCGAGTCCGCATTTTTCACAGATGTGGATTGAGGCGAAGGAAAAGTCGTCCGGATGTGCGGGTTGTCAGTTTGGGCTTTCATGCCGACAACCCGCAGATTCGATCTGTGACGGGTGAACCTACGCTTTGGTGGCAAGCACGAGCGGGGACGGGCCAGGCGAGTCGAGCAGGCGCGGGTTGGTGAAACCGGCCTCTTTGAGCCAGGTGGAGATCTCCTCGAATGAGTAGGTGTCGCCGTCATCGGTGTTGACCAGCATGTTGGCGCCGAAGATCAGGCCGCCGACCGGGCCGGTGCGGTCCTGATTGACGAGGAACTCCTGGATGGCGATGGTGCCGCCTGAGGCCAAGGCGGCAGCGGTCTTCTGGAGCAACTTGCGGCTGCGCGTTTCGCCTTCGCTGTGCAGGATGTGGCCGAGTGTGGCGAGGTTCTGGCCGGAGCCGAAGTCGGCGGTGAGCAGGTCTCCGGCGACGAAGTTGTAGCGGTCGGAGAGGCCGAAGCGGGCGACGGTCTTCTTGGTGGTGGGTAGGACGCCGGGCCAGTCGACGGCCGTGACCGTGACGCGAGGAGAGCTTTGCGCAATGGCGATGCCCCAGACACCGGAGCCGGCGGCGAGGTCGAGCACGCGGAAGGGCGCGCCGGTGTCGCCGATGGCCAGATGTTTGCCCAGCGCAGTTGCCGCAGGGTAGCTCATGGGAAAGATGTCGGTGACGAACTCCTCGAAGAAAGCTGTGCCGGTGCTCTCCTGGTTGACGGACGCGGATGGCTTGCCGGTGCGGACGATCTCGGTCAGGCCAAGCCACTTGGGCAGCAACTGCGAGCTGGTGTGCCGGAGCAGGCCGCCCTGGAAGCTGGGCTTTGTGCTGACGAGGAATGCGCTGCTCTCCGGCGTGAGCGCGTATTTGTCGCCTTCGCGGGCAAGAAAGCCCAGGCCGACGAGCACGTTCATGATGGAGCGCAGGCCGCGCACGGATGCTCCGGTGACGGCTGCGGTTTCGTCGAGGGTTTTGGGACCGGAGTCGAGCACGTCGAAGACGCGAAGGCGGATGGCGCTCTCGAGCGCCAGAGGCGGAACATATCCCCAGGCAAATTGCATGATGCGTTCAGGTGTGACAGGTTGAGCGGGTGTGCTCATAGCGGCTCCTTGGTTGAATCGATTTATTGATTTGGACTGGCGAGCAATTCTACGCTGTGTGCTCGTGGGCTGGGCAGTATGAAAACAGTTGCAGAATATCGATTGCTTGCTGCTCCGGCTAGCGCACGGAACTTGCGGGCCATGGATCGTGCAGGTAGCCGGTGGTGCAGGTGTCGGGTGCATATTGCGCGCGCGTGGTGCGGATCAGACGCGCTTCGAGGGCTTGCGAGGTTTCGTCAGCGAAGGGGATGGAGCCTGGGCCTAGTTTTGTTGATGAGTGGAAGAGGACGGCTTTGTCTACGAGGTCTTCGCGAAGCAGTGTGGAGTTGAGGCGCTGGCCCGCCTCGACGAGAACGCTGATGATGTTGCGCGCGGCGAGTGAGCTGAGTACAACGCGAAGATCAATGCGGTTTGGTGCGATGATCTCGACGGCGGCGCCTTTTCGCTGGAGCGCCTGGACTTTCTCCTGCGGGGCGGCGCTGGTGGTGAAGAGAACGAGGTCGTCTGCTGCCGATGCGACGAGCGCGGAGTCGAGCGGGATGCGGAGGCGGGTGTCGAGTATGGCGCGGAGCAGAGGTCGGCGGCGTGGCTGGCCAGTGCGGTCGGTGAGGGCGGGGTTGTCGGCGAGCACGGTGCCGATGCCGGTGAGGATGGCGTCGGATGCGTGACGAAGCTGCTGCACCTCGGCGCGCGCGGCGGGGCCGGTGAGCCAGTACGGCTCGGTGGCGGTGCGGGATGCGGGCGGGGGCGCGAGATAGCCGTCGGCGGAGAGCGCGGCCTTAAGCGTGACGAATGGCGTGCGGTGCTGGATGAAGTGCGCGAAGGCGTCGTTGAGGTTGTGTGCCTCTTGCTGCAGGATGCCCACTTCGACTTCGATGTTTGCTGCGCGGATTTTGGCGAAGCCCTGACCGCTGACGAGCGGGTTGGGGTCTTCGGTTGCCGCGACGACGCGGGCGACTCCTGCTGCGATGAGCGCGTCGGCGCAGGGGCCGGTGCGGCCGTGGTGGGCGCAGGGCTCGAGCGTGACGTAAGCGGTGGCTCCTCGCGCCGCGTCTCCTGCTTGTTTGAGAGCGACGATCTCGGCGTGGTCGCGGGTTTCGTAACGGTGCGCGCCTTCGGTGAGGATGCTGCCTTCGCGGACGAGCACGCAGCCGACTTGCGGGTTGGGGCTGGCAAGCGCCGTCGTTTCGCGCGCAAGCTCAAGCGCTCGGAGCATGAAGCGCTCGTCTTGCTCTGGGTTGCGATCGGGCGGCATGCTTTGAGGATATAGCGACCGCGGATTACACGGATTTGTATGCATTCAGAAACGAGGGAGAGAACGGTGTGTGCTTCTCATCCATGTCGATCCGCAGAGTCTGTGGCTGCTGTCTTCTGTCCTTACTGCCCCAGGGCGATCTGGCCCAGCAGGACAACGTTGAGCACAACGATGATGGCGACTGTGACCCATCCGGCGATGCGGGTGCGGCGGGCGCTGGCGAAGCTGTGCATGACGGAGGTGCGGTTGGTGAGGATGAGCAGCGGCACCAGGGCGAATGGCAGGGCGAAGCTCAGCACGACTTGCGAGAGGATGAGGATCTTTAGAGGGTCGAGGCCGACAGCGATCACGATGAGCGCGGGGATGATGGTGATGAGGCGGCGGAGGAAGATGGAGAACTTAATGTCGAGAAAGCCTTCGATGATGACCTGGCCCGCCATGACGCCGACGGTGGACGATGACAGCCCCGAGCAGAGCAGCGCTACGGCAAAGACGGTGGCTGAGGCTTCGCCGAGTAGTGGGCCGAGTGTCTGGTGCGCACCTTCGATGGTCGTGACCGGGTTGGCGAGGTGGCCGAAGGCGACAGCGGCCATGACGATCATGGCGGAGTTGATGAGCCAGGCTCCGTTCATGGCGGCGAAGACGTCGATGAGTTCGAAGTGCAGGTAGTTGCGCCGGCGCGAGCCGCCCTCGATCAGGGGCTGCTTGAGGACCTCGCTGCGTCGCGGCTGCACCAGCGCGGAGTGAAGATAGACGACATGCGGCATCACCGTCGCTCCCAGCATGCCAACAGCGACGTAGAGGCTTGCGTGGATGTGCTTGGGGTCGAGCGTGGGCAGGAGCGTGTAGAGTGCGGTCTGCTTCCAGTCGGGGTGAACGAGGAATATTTCGAAGGCGTAGCAGATGCCGATGGCGCCGACGAAGACCATGATGCCGCGCTCAAGCCACTGGTATCCGGCGAGATCGAGCGCGAGGATGACGAAGACGAGCACGGCGGAGATAAGCGCGGCGATGACCATCGTCTCGGTGCGTGACCAGCCGTGAGCCATCATCGCGGGGCCGAAGAGCAGATAGAGGCCAAGTGCTGCGCCGAGGAATTCGGCGAGGTCGGTGGCGACGGCGGCGATTTCGGCCGTGATCCAGAGAAAGAGATTCACGGGACGCGAGAAGTGCTTGCGGCAGTTTTGCGGCAGGGTGAGGCCGGTGACGATGCCGAGCTTCGCCGAAAGATATTGGATCAGGATGGCCATGACGTTCGACCACAGCAGCACCCAGAGCAGCCGATAGCCGAAACGGCTGCCGCCTTCGATGTTGGTGGCGAAGTTGCCTGGATCGATGTAGGCGACCGAGGCGACGAAGGCGGGACCGAAGTAGGCCCAGATTTCATTGCTCCGGAAGCTCTTCCAGAACTTCTTCTCTTCGCCAATTAATAAATTAGCCACACCTAAATAATATCGGAGTGGTAGGCTAAGTCAAGAGAGAGCCATGACAAAGCGAGCGAACAAGCTCTCGGCGCCGCCGGAGACGAAGGGCGGCAGCGAGGCGATGGACGACTACCTGAAGGCAATCTTCACGCTTGGCGGCGCGGAGGAACGGCAGGTCTCGTCGACTGAGATTGCGGCGCATCTGGAAATTAGCGGAGCTTCAGCTACGAACATGCTGCAAAAGCTGGCTGGACTTGATCCTGCGTTGGTCGTCTACAAAAAACATCATGGTGTGTATCTGTCGAAGGCTGGCAGGAAGCGCGCGCTTGAGATTGTGCGGCATCATCGGCTGATTGAGACGTTTCTGCATCTGGTGCTGGGGTATCCGTGGGACGAGGTGCATGAGGAGGCCGAGCGGCTGGAGCACTTCATCTCGGAGAGATTTGAAGAACGCATCGCGGCGAAGCTTGGCAATCCGGAGTTCGACCCGCATGGGCACGCGATTCCGGCGCTTGATGGCTCGCTGCCGATGGCGGAGAGGAGGTCGCTGGTGCATCTGAAGCCGGGGCAGTCGGCGAAGGTGGCGAGCGTGTCGGACAAAGACCCGGAGATGCTGCGGTATCTGGCGGCGCAGGGGATTCGGCCGGGTGTGAAGCTCACGCTCACTGAGCAACTCCCCTTTCAGGGCGCGTTCCACGTTCGCATCGGCACGCAGAAAAAAACTGCGCTGCTGAGCCATCCGCTGGCTGAGGCGATCTCGGTTGCGGTGAAGTAGCACGAGCGGGATGAATGTGAAGTTCGTGACATCCTTTGCGAAAAACAACCGCAGATCCTTCGACTCCGCAACCCGCAAAAAACGCGGCTAGCTCCGCTCAGGATGACAACTTGATTTAGGTTACGAAGTTCAGAGGCAGGACACCAGCACCCGGAAATGACCCAGAACGGAGAGTATACTGACGCCTATGCGAAGGCTTGCCGGCATCGTCGCTTTGCTTGTGCTTTTGGGCGCGACGGGGCCGATTATGGCCTGTGTGACGGGTCAGGCTATGAGCCAGCAGGAGAGCGCGTGTTGCCGGGCCATGCATCACCAGTGCGGCGAGATGGCCAGTATGGGGTGTTGCCGGAAGGTGGTTCGGCATGACCTCCAGCAGCTTGCTACTGCAACGGCAGCTTTACCGATCCACTGGTTTGTCGCTCTGCGCGTAGCTTCTGGTGTGCCGACACCGGTGACGGTTACCGTGAGTGAAGCGCCGATGTCGCATTCGCCGCCTGGGTTGCTGGCGGCGCAAAGTACCGTACTCCGAATCTGATTCTCCTTCGATCCCAAGACTGACGGGGCGCATGTTTGTGTGCGCCTGACGCTGTTCACGCTTGATTGGATTGAAGGAGTTTTTTATGAAATCACTGATGGTAGTTCTCTGGGCGCTGGCTTTGCCCGGAGCGGCGCTGGCTGCCGATCATGGGCCGGTCTTCAGCTATGCGACGCCGGTGAATTCGGCGCGTGAGTTCAGCTTTGATACGGGAGTGATTGGCCGGTATGGGTCGCTGGGGACGCAGGCGACTTCGGTGTCGCAGATTGGATACGGAATTACGCCGCAGATTACGGTGACGGCGGTGTTGCCGGGAACGATTGGGAGCGGGTCGTTGCCGGAGACGCGCATGGCGGGCGGTGGCGAGTGGGAGGCGGGTGCGTCGTGGCGCTTTCTGCACTCGGTGACGTCGGTGGGCAAGCGGCTGGAATCGACGGCGTCGCTGGGCCTGGTGGTGCCGGGGCCGCAAAGTGATTCGGGCGTGCTGGCGGGGCTGCATCGCGCGCCGGGGGTTGCTGCTACGGTGGCTTCGGGGCTGGCTTCGCGGAGCCAGTACCTGTGGCTGGGCGGCGGCTATACGCGGTTTGCCGAGGCGGACCAGGACCGCAGACCTTCGACGGTCTCGTGGAGCGCGGTTTATGGATATCGTCCGGCGCGGCTGAGGCGCGGTGTTGACCAGTGGGACTATCGCGGCTTCGCCGAGCTGACGGGAGAGCATACCGGCGGCGTGCTTCGTGGCGGCAGCTCGGTTCCCGACAGCAGCACGACGACGCTTTGGCTGGGGCCTTCGGTGCTCGCCATCTTCAAGGATGTGGCAATTGAAGGCGGCGTGCAGGGGCCGCTGTATCGCGATGTTTCGACATCGCTGTACGGGCACGAGCGGATTCGCTTCGCGATCAATATCAGCTACCTGAAGTATTCCTCCCATGCGAGTTCTCGCTGACAATTCTTTTGCTGACACGTTTTTCGCTGAAAGGAGCGATGTTATGAAAGCTATCAAGATGATTGCCGTTTTGCTGTTTGCCGTGTCCGCTGCCGCGGGGCGGGCGGAGTACAGGCAGGTGAATATGACCGTCTTTGGCATGGACTGCGCGCCGTGCGCTCATGCCATTCACGTATCGATGATGGGAATTCAGGGTGTGACGGCGGTCACGGTCGATCTGAATACGGGACTGGTGGACATTACGCTGGCGCCGGGCAACGGGGCGGACATGCGCCAGTTCAACAAGGCCGTCGAGGAGAACGGGTTCACGCACAGGGACGCGAAGGTGGTGGTTCGTGGCACGATTTCGGGCACTGCTGCTGCGCCGTATCTGGAGATTTCGGGAACGAAGGACCGCTATGCGCTGAGTCCGCTTGGCGCGAGCGCGGATATCTCGGGCCTGCTCGGCAAAACGGTGACGGTGGAGGGAACGGTGCCGCAGTCGGGGCGGGGCAAGGTGTCGGGCACGCTGCGCTACACGGCGATTAAGGAGGCGCAATGAGCACGAGACCTTTGTTGCCGGACGTGAAGCGGCGTGCGCGCAGGGCGGCGCTGTTGAATTACTTCTCGTTGTTTGGCTCGTTCAGCACGTTGATCTGCTGTGCGCTGCCTTCGGTGCTGGTGCTGCTGGGCATGGGGACGGCGGTGGCTTCGCTGCTCTCGGCCGCGCCATGGCTGGTGGGCTTTTCCAGGCACAAGGTGTGGACGTTCAGCATCGCCGGGGCACTGATTGCAGCGAGCTTTGTTGTGACGTATGTTGTCGCGCCGCGATTACGGCAGGGAACGGTCTGTGATGCGGACGATCCGGCAACGTGCGTCGAGGTGAGCCGTTTGAGCAAGGTCCTATTGTGGGTGTCGGCGGTGGTATGGAGCGCGGGATTCTTCGTCGCGTATCTGCTGGGGCCGATTCTGGTGCATTTGGATCGGTCGCGGTAGATGACGGAGAGATGGCGGAGGCAGGTGGGGGATTCCGGGCTTCGTTCATAATGGGGCGTGGCCTTCAAGGAAATGACAAATCCCTCCCACGGCTGGACACGGCTTGATGGTGTCGATCTTCTCCGTGGCTTCGCCATCTTCTTTGTGCTGATGAACCACGTGAACATGCGGCTGCTGGGTGCGCATGTTCCGTATATGCATGGCCTGCGGCTTCAGGTTGTCTATTCGCTGTTCTGGAACGGGCAGTTTGGCGTGCAGATGTTCTTTGCGGTCTCCGGATTTTTGATTACAGCGATGACGTTGCGGCGCTGGGGTTCGCCCGCCACTGTGAATCTGCGCGGCTTCTATTGGCTGCGTTTTGCGC
Source organism: Edaphobacter acidisoli (assembly GCF_014642855.1). Lineage (NCBI taxonomy): Bacteria > Pseudomonadati > Acidobacteriota > Terriglobia > Terriglobales > Acidobacteriaceae > Edaphobacter > Edaphobacter acidisoli. Next base: position 2,905,795 of record NZ_BMJB01000001.1, read on the forward strand.
GTATCGTTCCGCTGCTGCTATTGCTGCTCGCGGTTTTGAGTGCGCTGCACCTTGCTCATGTGCGGGACTTTGTCGTTTCGTCGAAGACCGGTGGCCTGGGTAGAGCGCTTTTTGCCGCGCTCACATTTCACGTCAATCTGCTGGAGGCGCGTCGAGGATATCTTCCGGCGGGGTGGGACATTCTCTGGTCGCTCTCGGTGGAAGAGGTGTTCTATCTTTTCTTCCCGCTGGCCTGTCTGCTTTTTCGGCGAACACGATTTCTGGTTGCACCGTTACTGCTGTTTGTTGTGCTGGGGCCGTTTGCGCGGTCTCATGCCTTTAACCACAACCCGGTCTGGCGCGAGTACTCGTATCTGGGTGGGATGGATGCGATTGCGCTCGGCTGTCTTACCGCGCTGGTTTTGGCGGGGCGGCGCGTGTCGCGGGCGGCGCTTTGGATATGTGGAGCTGGCGGCGCAGTGCTGACGATCTTCAGCCTGTGCTTCTCGGTTCGCGCTTATGCCTGGGGCCTGGGACGCAACGGGCTGAATATGACGGTGCTTGCTGTGGGTACCTGTATGCTCATCGCGGTGTTTGCGCAGAGTGAATGGAAGGCGCCGCGCGCGTTTGCGCCTCTGCTGGTGCTTGGCAGGCGCAGCTATGAGACGTACCTCACACACTTGCTTGTGGTTCTGGGGCTCTTCTCTCTGTTTCTTGCGGCGGGCAAATCCGTGCGCTATGTTCCTGTTCTGTTCATTGGATCGATTGTCTTCTCTGGCGTGCTTGGCGAGGTGGTCGCGCGCTTTTACTCCGAACCGATCAACCGCTGGCTGCGCAGGCGCTGGAACGGCGTTCCGACGCCGCGCTTCGCTGAAACAAGCGATAATCAGAGAGATACGGCATACGGGAGCAACGTTACTCAATGAAGGTACTTGTCATCGGCGGCGGTGGCCGCGAACATGCGCTGGTCTGGTCGCTTAAGAAGTCGCCTGCGGTTACGGAGGTGCTGTGCGCGCCCGGTAACGGCGGCATCGCTGAGATTGCGCGCTGCCTGCCTGTGGATGTGAACAGTCTTGCGGCGATGGTTGCGTTGGTCGAAGCTGAGCGGCCGGAGCTGACCGTGATTGGGCCTGAGGTTCCGCTGGCGCTTGGGCTGGTCGATGAGCTGGAGCGGCGCGGGCTGCGTGTCTTTGGGCCCACGAAGGCGGCTGCGCGGCTGGAGTCGAGTAAGGCGTTTGCGAAGTCGTTCATGCAGCGCCAGGGGATTCCTACAGCTGCGTATGCGGTGTGCTCGACGCTGGATGAGGTGCGGGAGCAGCTTCGCCGCTTTGCCGCGCCGGTGGTGGTGAAGGCGGATGGGCTGGCCGCGGGCAAGGGCGTCGTGATTGCGAATACGCACCTGGAGGCCGAGCAGGCTGCGGCGGAGATGTTTTCGGGCGCGCTGCTGGGCACGCACGAGCGCGAGGTTGTGATTGAAGAGTTTCTGACTGGCGACGAGCTCTCGTTCTTCGCGCTGTGCGATGGCAAGCGGGCTGTGGAGATCGCTTCGGCGCAGGACCATAAGCGCGTCGGCGAAGGCGACGCCGGGCCGAACACGGGCGGCATGGGCGCGTATTCGACCGATGGGCTGGCGACGCCTGCAATGCGCGAGTGGCTGCTCAAGAATGTTGCGCAGAAGGTGGTCGATGGCATGGCGTCGGAGGGTACGCCATTTCGCGGGATTCTCTTCTGCGGGCTGATGATGTCGCAGCATGGGCCGATGGTGCTGGAGTTCAACACGCGCTTTGGCGATCCTGAGACGGAGGCCATTTTGCTGCGCATGGAGACGGACATCGTTGATCTCGTCAATGCCTCGATCGATGGCACAGCCAGCCAGCTTGCCGTGAAGATGAAACCCGGCGCGAGTGCGTGTGTGATTGCGGCGAGCGGTGGGTATCCGGGGAAGTATGTCCCGGGCAAGGTGATTGAAGGGCTTCGGCCGAATGGCTCGCGCGAGGACCTCGTCGTGTTTCATGCGGGCACGGCGGCGAAGGATGGGCAGATCGTTACTGCCGGAGGCCGCGTGCTTGCTGTGACTGCTGTGGCTGCGGATCTGCGCGCTGCGCTGGACAAATGCTATGCAGAGATGGGGAAGATCAGCTTCGATGGGATGCACTTCCGCCGCGACATCGGTCATAGGGCGCTGAGGTAAGGCAGGCCGCGGATTTCGAGGATCAACACGGATAAGAAGCACACCAACATGCTCTCTTCCGTTTTTAAATTTGTGCCCAATCCACAAATCCGTGGCCGGATGGCTTGGACGAGGTCGCGCAAATTTTGCGCCTTCATCCACAGCGCTGTCATCGAATCTGCAAATCATTCAAGGAGACGTTCATGACGCAGCCTGTATTGACTGTCGAAGATGTGATGGCCTGGAACGAGCGCACGCACGCTGAGTGGCGCAAGCTTTTCACCGAACACCCTGAGGCATTGGCGATTCCCTGCGATATTACAGGGACGAAGAACGTTGCGGAGCTGATGCAGCACATCATTGCGCCAGAGATTCGCTACGCGCAGCAGCTTTCCGGCCTGCCCATCGCCGACTACAAGGATATTCCGTACGATTCGGTTGATGCGATCTATGCAACGCACGAGCATGCCATGACGCTCTTCCGCGAGCTTCTCGCTTCGGACACCATCGATTGGGATGCGAAGTTTGAGTTTACGACACGCTCATTTGGCCAGGCGCGGTCTACGCGCAAGGCGGTGCTGTTTCATGCTCTGACGCACGGCATTCGGCACTATGCGCAGCTTACGACGCTGGTGCGGCAGCACGGTATCAGTCACAAGCTACCGCAGGATTATCTCGTGATGCACCTGGAGATCGTCAATAAATCACTTGCGGGTTGATAGTTTGCAGGTCGTCAGTTGAAGCTGTGTCATCTCAACTTAAAAATCTGTAGCTAGCAGCTTTCTCGTCCTATAACGTTTTAGTTTTGACTTCGGCCTTGACCTGCGCTAAAGTGGCCGCCTATGCGAAGAGTTGGATTTCTCCTCCTTCTAATGGCGGCCACGTGCTTTGCGCAAACAAAGCGGCCTGCCATCACCGGTATTGCGTTCGTGCGGATGTATGCGTCGAACATGGCTGCGTCAGAGGCCTTCTACGGCCAGACGCTGGGCTTCGACCACACCATGCAGAACGGCATCCTGACCTATCCGGTCAACGATCAGCAGTCGCTGGAGTTAGTGCCGCTGCCTACGCCTGCGCCTGAAGCGCGTGTGGCAGCTATCGGTTTTACAACGCGCGATGCGGGCGGGTTGGAGAAGTATCTGGAGGCGCACTCGGTCAAGATCGTCGAGCCGCTCAGGCATGGGGACTTCGCTGTGCGCGATCCGGAAGGTCACCTGGTTTATTTCGTGCAGCAGCGGGCTGGTTCGACGAAGACGATCTCACCGCGTGGGGCGTCGCATCGCATCATCCACACGGGCTTCATGGTTCACGACCGCACGGCGGAAGACCGCTTCTGGCGCGACATTCTTGGCTTCAAGCCATACTGGTACGGGGGCCGCGTCAATGGCGAGCTTGATTATGTCTCCAGCCAGGTGCCCGATGGTACGGACTGGATTGAGTACATGATGCGCGACCCGAAGGCACCTGCGCCGAACGCGCATCAGCTTGGCAGCGACTATCACTTCTCGCTTGGCATTGACCACATGTCTGACGCTGTTGCCGCGCTCGCACGCAACCACTGCGAAGGCCCAAATTGCACGAAGACGCAGATGGGACGCGATGGCAAAGTGCAGCTCAACCTGTTCGATCCCGACCTGACGCGCGTTGAGTTTATGGAGTTCAAGCCCTCGGGTACTACCTGCTGCTCGCCGTTTACCGGCAAGCAACCCGGCGATGTTGAAGACCGATAGGAGTTCGATAGATGACGACGCGCCGCAAATTTCTCCGCCTCTCTGCGCTTGCTGCTGCTGCTGGATGCACGCTGCGTGCACCTCGCGCGTTTGCCGATGAGGGCCACCTGATTTATGGGGTGCAGCTCTTCATGGTGCGGCGACAAGCAGTGAAGGACCTTGCCGGGATTCTGAAGGCGATTCATCAGATTGGCTATACGCAGATTGAGCTGTATCCCATTGTGTACAACCATCCTGCGGCGGAGTTGCGGCGCATCGTCGCGGATGCGGGGCTGGGTGCGGTCTCGGGCCACTTCGACTATGACGGTTTTGAGACGAAGGTGAGCTACGCGCGCGAGCTTGGGCTGAAGTATATGGTGTGCCCCATGCTGCCGCGCGCGCAGTGGAACTCGGTGGAGGGATTTGAGGAGGCAGCGCGCAAGTTCAATCAGTGGGGCAAGCTGGCGAAGGACTCTGGGCTGACCTTTGCGTTTCACAATCACGATTACGAGTTCAAACCGCAGGGCTCGACCACCGGCTTTGAAGTCCTGATGAAGAACACAGACCCGGCGCTGGTCAAGCTCGAATTTGATATGTACTGGCTGACGCAGGCGGGGCAGAATCCGCTGGAGATGCTGAAGCGGCATGCGGCGCGTGTGCGGCTGATTCACTTGAAGGATCGGCTTCCGAACGTTCCTATCAGCTACACGCCTGACCCCGATGCAGACCACTTCATCGAGCTGGGCAAGGGCACGATCGACTGGCCAGCCATTCTTAATCAGGCGAAGCGGCAGGGCATTCGCTATGCGTTTGTCGATCAGGATGAGACGGCGATTCCTGTGCTCGACAGTTTGAAGGAGAGCTATAGCTATATTAGGAAGCTGAATATTTGAAGTTCTTCGCGACTGAGCGTGCGATAGTCTGTTCAGCACAGTCACTGAGGAAGAACTTTTGCTTCTGCTCCTTCGCCGATCTGCCGCGCTCATCACTGTGGCCTGTGCCGTAGTGTTTGCAGTTATGTCGCTGCACTGGCCGCTGGTGGGTGACGCTTCGCTGATGCACTACGTTGTTTTCCTCGCTGGGCGTGGGCTGACGCCTTATAAGGACATCGTCGATGTGAACCTTCCAGGCACGTACGCTGTGAATTGGTTGGTGATGCATATCTTCGGCACGGGCGCGCTGGCGTGGCGTTTGTACGATATTGCGCTTGGGTTGGCTGCGGCTGGCGCGATGACCTGGATTGCGTGGCCAGTGGACCGGCTGGCAGGGCCGCTTGCTGGTGCGCTCTTTTTTCTGATTCATGGACGCGATGGCATTGCAGAGTTGGGTCAGCGCGATCTGCTGATGGCTGTGCTGCTGCTGTGGGCGGTGGCGCTTGTGCTGGCGGCGATGCAGCGTGGACGGATTGCTTTCGTTGCTGTCGCGGCTGTGCTTGCTGGATTTGCGGCAACGGTGAAGCCAACGGCTGCGGTCTTCTGGCTGGTTACGTTGATTTTTGTGGCGCTCTCGCCGACGGCGCGGATGTGGCGGCGCGTGTGGCTTTGGGGTATGGGACTTGCGCCGTTTTTGATTGCTCCTGTGGTAGAGCTGCTGGTAATTGATCGCGAAGGAGCGTGGAGCAGGTTCTGGTTTGTTGTGGCGAGGCTTGATCCGCTGCACAACACGCTGCTGCGTGTGCCAGGCCGGTATTTTCTGGCGCACCCGCTACCATCGACGCTGCTACCGCTTACGGTGATTGGTGTGGTTGCCGTTGCGCTTCGGCGGCACGAGGGCAGTAGGCTCTTCAGTGCGATTGAGGCGCTGGTTGGGATCAATTTTCTCTGTGGGCTGTTCTCGTTTTTTATTCAGCGCAAGGCGCTGCCGTATCATCGTTATCCTGCCGATGCGTTTCTGATTCTGCTCCTGTGCCTGATCTTCTTTCACGCCGTCAATGAGCGGCAGGTATCGAAGGCACTGGTGTTTACCGGAGCGGCTGGGCTGCTGTTTGCCTCGCTTGTCATTGCGCCGCAGTCGCTTGCGCGCACGCTGCGGCTTCGCGCCAGTGCTGACGACTTCAGCACACTGCTCCAGGGCGACCTCACGCATCTTGAAGGCGCGTCTTTCGGCGGAGCTTCGCTTGATGGGCAGGTGCAGTGCATCGACTTTACCGCCGGATGCGCGACGACGCTCTATCGCATGAGGCTTCGAGAAAGCACCGGATTTCTCTATGACTGCTATGCTTTCCAGCCGGCTGCGAATGCTGTCGTGCGCGAGTACCGCGAGGAGTTTCACGCGGCATTGCTGGCGCGTCCGCCTGAGGTCATCGTTTTGAGCGATCAGGACTGCGGCCATCCAGATAGTTTTGGCGACATCGATCGCTGGCCTGCGCTTGAGCAGTTTATCCAAGATGACTATGTTCTGGTGAAGCAAGTCACTCCACCCGGGCCGGTTCGCTGGGCGGATAATTCTGCAGTCCCGTACAGCTATCGGATCTATGTGCGGCGCAGATGAGCGGCCGTTCTAGACCTTCTCGACGGAGATGTGCGCCTGCATGGAGTGAACTGCGCCTGGAGCGAGGGTGATTGTGTTGACGCCTGCATTGACGGTTTCGCAGCAGAGAAACTCGCGCCACTCGGTCGGTTCGAGGTCGGTGAAGGCGGACGAACCGTTGTCCCATGGATTCCAGACGACGGTAGTATTTGAGCCGGTCTTCTCGACTGTGATGCGGCGCTTCCCTGCTGCGTCGTGCAGCACGCAGGTGGCTGCGGTGTTCTGGTAGACGCGGTCGGTCATACCCGCCATGATGACGGGGCCGTGCTGCACTTTGGGCGCGAAGTGGTCGTTCTTATCGAGGTAGGTCACACCGTCGAGACCGGTGATGGTGGCTTCGCGCACATCGGCCATGGCGTAGTAGGTGTGCATGGCTTCTTCAAAGACGAGTGGGGTGCTGGCTTCGTTGGCCACGGTGAGCTGCAATGTGAGTGTGCGGCCAACGGTGACTTTGTAGGCGAGACGGAAGTTGTCGAAGCCGAGGTCGCGGCTCATCTGCGTGGGCCCGAGGGTGAAGGTCAGGTGCAGCTCGTCGCCGGTGAGCGCGGCGAAGGCGAGCGTCCAGGGCTGGATGCGGGCGAATCCGTGCGAGGGGCCGGTTTTGCCGTCGTGCCGCGTGGCGAACCAGGGAAAGGCGAGAGGTACACCGCCACGGATGGGCTTGCCGGGAGCGAAGTCGCTCTTGTGGCCGAGGAAGATGACGGGCCGCTCGCCGACGGGCTGCCAGTGCGCGACGTGCGCTCCCAGCAGATAGATAGTGGCGCTGGCAGCGGGCGTGGTGATCGAAGCGTAGATAAGGCCGGTGGGGGTCTGGTTGAAGGCGAGCACGCCGGGGATGGCAAAGTGTTCAACGAGCTGGGCGAGGTCCATGCTGACCAGTGTAGACGAGGGCGACAGCCGTTATGCTTAAACTCGACATGCGCCGCACTCTGAATAGCCTGCTGTTCGTCTTTGCATTGCTCCTGATCCTGCTTGCGGCTGCGCGCCCGGCTGCGGCGGTTGAAGTGAAGATCTCCGCCAGCGCGCTTGAGCGCACGCTCGTCACGCAGCTCTTCAATGGGCCGGATGGGCGATATTATCTGCGGGGCAATCCACATTCGAGTTGCTATGTGTATGCGGATTCGCCACACGTGAGCTTCGCTGATGACCGCATCGTGGTTGATGTACACACGCGGTCGAGGCTCGGTGCGTCGGTGATGGGCAGGTGCCTGGGCGTCTCGCTCTCGACCAACGCGCGGGTGTCGCTGGTCCCCGATGCGGAGGAAGAGTCGATCGGCTTTCGCGACGCGCGCATCGAGCACATGAGTGAGTCCCGCGAGCTTAACTTCCTTCTGGTTCCCTTCCTCAGCGGCAAGCTGCCCGCGCAGATGAAGGTGAACGCTGCGGACCTGGTGCGGCAAGTCCTGGCGCGTTCAAAAGAAGTCACAGGCTATAGCTGCACGCTCGGCACGCTCAAGATGCATTCACTGTTGGTTGAGGGCGATGCGCTGGTGATGGATGCAGATGGGGACCTGAACGTGGACTGACTCTATTCGGCAGCGGGCACAAGTACGGGAGCCGAAGGCTTCTCCGCAGGCTCGCCCGGCACAAGGACGCGCTCGGCGTTCTTCGGAATCTTGAAGCGACCATCGGTGAAGTAAGCAATTGCCATACCTGCTGTCACGTGGGGGCTGAGCACGGCCAGCGGCACCACATATTTTTTCGACTTCATCATCGATTCGACCACCCCATACACAGGATGACTGCGCGGAATGGTGCCGGGAACCTGCGGGATCACAAAGGTGGTGAACTCGAGGCCAGGGTTACGGTGCGCGTACCTGGTAAGCGAGCGGGCTACCTGCTTCGGCGTCGTGATGCCGAGATCGACGAGGAAGTTGCGCCGGACGGCGTGCGGGTAATACATATTGAGCACGTTGCGCGAGAAGTCGGCGCAGTTGCGGTAGAGCAGGTTGAAGCCGGCAATGTTGCGCCGGTCATTCAGCAGCGCGACCAGGCGCTCGTCCTGCTCGCGCGTGGTCTCGATCTGGAAGCCGTATATTTTGCGGTCGTAGGAGGCGCCGACGAGTTGTGTCCAGTCACCCGGCGGCGGCTCGCCAGCCGCTTCGGCTGCCGTGGTGTTGGGCGCAATATTGAGCAGGTACTGGCGGCGGTAGTCGTCGCGGAGTTGCGCTTCGAGCGCGGGCGTTGCTTCGGAGGGGATGTCCTCTACGCGCTCGACCGAGTAAAGATAGGGGACGATAGGAATGGCAATCCAGTCGTAGCCTCCTACGCGATGGTAGCGGCTGATGACGACACCGTCTTCGTCGGGCGCGCACATGCGCAGCTCAGTCGGCGATTGTGCGCAGATGCGGTCGAGATAGATGGCGGCGTGCCCGGTGGGGTTCATGGCGCCAAACTGCCCGTAGGGCTGCTCCATCAGCAGCGCGGCATCGGCCACTGCGTGAGTTCCTCCTGCTGCGATGCTCAATAGAGCAAAGACAATCAGGACAGCCCGCAGACTCTTGGTCGAAATGCACATACCTGGTTAGAGCAGCGGGCGAGAGGAAATGTTGTGGTGCGAAAGCAATTTTCATACGGCGAAAATGGTTGCTTCGACGGGAAATTAAGAACAATCAGGTTCCTGATTTTTGCCAAGTCGAATGTTTTGAAGCTTGTGAAAAATGAATAGACCCATGCCGCGAGTTGTTGCGACATGGGTCGACAGATGACATGTAGCCTATTGGTTGGCTAACTGCTCGCGCAGCTTCTTGTCTTTCTCCTTGAGTTCCGGGGTCAGCACTTCGCCGAAGTCGGCGGGATCGAAGATCTCGCGCAACTCGATCTCTGTGCCTCCATCGAACGGAGCGCGTTTGAGCCACTCGACTGCCTCTTCCATCGATTTCACCTTCCAGAGCCAGAAACCCGCAATCAGCTCCTTCGCCTCGGCAAAGGGTCCGTCGGTCACTGTCCGCTTGCCGCCGGAAAACTTGACACGCTTTCCGTGTGAGCTGGCTTTCAGGCCTTCACCAGCCTGCATGATGCCGGCCTTCACCAGCTCTTCGTTGTACTTCGTCATTGCAGCGAGGATCTCAGTGTTGGGAAGCACGCCTGCTTCAGAGCTCTTGTCCGCTTTTACGATTACCATTACGCGCATTGCACATCTCCTGTTGATTCAGTAGTAGGGCAGGGTTTGCCGGAGGCTTGCCGCGGCTAAAATTCCTGCTTCTGCCTATACGTCGAACGAGTTTTCTGTCATTCGACATTTTTGATGCATCTTTTTTCGCGGCATCACCTGACCGAAAGGTAAATCTTAGAGAGACGGTTTGCTTAGTCCTCTCAGTACGCCTTTGCCCGCTCTAACCGGTACAATAGGCAGGGCATACTCATGAGCTGGTTTAAGCGCGAAGACAACGAGATCGTCAACGATGACCGCAAGACCGTCCGTACAGAGGGACTGTGGGTGCGCTGCGAAGGTTGCGGCCAGGTCATTTTTAAGGCAGACCTTGAAGCCAACCTGCGGGTATGTCCCAAGTGCGGCCATCACTTCCGCATCGACGCGCGCTCGCGTATTGAAAGCCTGCTGGAACCGGGCTACGAGCTGGTTGATCTGAACCTGGTCTCGACTGATCCGCTCCAGTTTACCGATCTGAAGCCTTACAAAAAGCGGCTGGCCGAGGCACGGAAGAAGACCGGGCTGAACGACGCCATCATCAATGCAGTTGGCAGGATCGGTCCGCACGATGTGGTGCTGAGCGTGATGGAGTACAGCTTCATCGGCGGCAGCATGGGCGCGGTGGTCGGCGAGACGATCGCGCGCGCGGTGGACCGCTCGCTTGAGTCGCGGCGTCCGCTGATTATCATCTCGGCCTCGGGCGGCGCGCGCATGATGGAGGGCATCGCCAGCCTGATGCAGCTTGCAAAGGTCTCGGCTGGCATCGCGAAGCTTGAGGCGGAAAAGATTCCCTACATCTCGGTCATGACTGATCCGACCACGGGCGGCGTTACCGCCAGCTTTGCCATGCTGGGCGACCTGAACATCGCCGAACCGGGTGCGCTGATTGGCTTTGCCGGGCCGCGGGTGATTGAGCAGACCATTCGCCAGAAGCTGCCTGCGGGCTTCCAGCGCTCGGAGTTTCTGCTGGAGCACGGGTTCCTCGACGCGATCGTCTCGCGCAAGGACATGAAGCAGTACATCTGGGAAGCAATCAGCTGGATGACTTCTACCGGCTGAACAGCATCTTGCTGGCTGCATGATTCAAACAGTTGAAATTTCAAGGTAGTAAGCGCCTTTGGCCCTGGCGCTACCCTGGTCTTGTATCTTACCGATGCAACACGCCACGCCATCCCGCACTGCACTTCGCGTCGCCATGCGCCGCGCCGCGCATCAGCTCTACGACGCGCAGCCGCTCGTTTTTGAAGATCCCATTGCCGTGCCCATTCTCGGCGATACTTACGCCGAAGAAGTTCGTCGCACGCCGCAGCGTCCGGATCGCCCCTGGTCGGTGGGACTGCGTGCGTTCATGGTGGCGCGCAGCCGCTATGCGGAGGACAATCTTGCCCGCGCGGTTGCCGATGGTGTTGAGCAATATGTTCTGCTGGGAGCCGGACTCGACACGTTTGCGCACCGCAACCACTTTCCTGCGCTGCATGTCTTTGAAGTGGACCACCCCGCGACGCAGGAGTGGAAGCGCGAGCTGCTTGCGGCAAGCAGCCTGCCCGAGCCGGATCGCCACACGTATGTGCCGGTGAACTTCGAGAGCCAGACGCTTGCCGAGCAGCTCGCTGGCGCAGGCTTTAATGTTGCCCGGCCCGCATTCTTCTCCTGGCTGGGCGTCGTGCCGTATCTCACGCTTGAAGCTTTTCGCTCGACGATTGGCTTTGTGTCTTCCCTGCCTGTTGGTACAGGCCTCGCGCTGGACTACTCCCTGCCGCGTCACGCGCTGTCTCCGCTCGAGCGGCTGGGCTTCGACTCGCTGGCCTCGCGCGTGCAGTTGGCCGGCGAGCCGTTTCAGCTCTTCTTCACGCCAGAGGAGATCGCGCACGAGTTGCGCGGGTTCTCGAGCATCGAAGACCTGGGCTCCGCTGAGTTGAATGCCCGCTTCTTTACCGGACGACCCGATGCGTTGAGACTGATGGGCACGGCTGGGCGGATGCTTTCAGCGTGGAGATGAGCGTTGGCCAGGCCGGAAGAATCTATCCCGTAACGACGCGCAAGGCGAAGATCGCGCAGAGCACAGCCACCGCGTCTTCCACCAGGGCGACATTGCAGTCGGCATAACGCAGCCGCACCACGAGCTCTTTACGGATCAGGTATCCGCCGTAGGTGCCGACCAAGACGCTGAGTACGCCGAGGATGATTCCTTCTAGCTCCGGACCGTTCAGCCCGTCGGCAACGACCGCGCCGACAAACGCGCCCAGAACTACCTTGAACAGCACCGACGGCAGGATGATGCGGTCGAGCATCCAGGGCTGCTTGTCGGCAATCAGCTCGCAGATAGCGATTACTGTGAAGAAGATAGCCACCGGCAGCTTCGCCATCCAGAGGTCCCACCCGTATTGGACCTGGAGCGCACCGGAGTAAGCGAACCACGAGAGGACGGCCAATGGCGTGAACGTGCGCAGGCCGGTCACGGTGCCCAGCAGGGGCAGCGCAATCAGCCACGAGATGACCTCCATTGCCATAGCGCACTTCGCAGGTGGAACAAAGAGCGTCCCTGACTACAGAGACGCTCTAAACTACTTGCGCAGCCAACTATACAACGGAAATTTTTCAGCCAGCGCCAAAACTTCAGCGCGAATCTGCTTAATTTTGCCCGGATCGTTGCGATGTTCGAGCGCCTGGGCGATCCAGGCGGCGATGACGCGCATCTCGGCCTCTTTCATGCCGCGCGTGGTCAGGGCCGGAGTGCCGATGCGGATGCCGCTCGGCTTCATGGGCGGGTTGGTGTCGTAGGGGATGGCGTTCTTGTTGACGGTGATGCCAGCCTCGCCCAGAGCGGACTCGGCTTCGGAGCCGAGGATGCCCTTCTGGAAGACATCGACCAGCATCAGGTGGGTATCGGTGCCGCCGGAGATGATGCGGTAGCCGTGGCCCGCCAGCTCGTCTGCCAGCACCTTCGCGTTGGCGACGATCTGCTTCGCGTAGGTGGCGAATTCAGGCTGCAGGGCCTCTTTGAAGGCGACGGCCTTGGCCGCGACGATGTGGACAAGCGGGCCACCCTGCTGTCCGGGGAAGACGCTGCGGTCGATGCCGGCGGCGAACTCCTGCTTGGAGAGGATCATGCCGGCGCGCGGGCCGCGCAGGGTCTTGTGCGTGGTGGTGGTGACGACGTGCGCGTGCGGTACGGGCGACGGATGCACGCCACCGGCGACCAGTCCGGCGAAGTGGGCCATGTCGATCATCAGGTACGCGCCCACCTTGTCGGCGATCTCGCGCATCCGGGCGAAGTCGAACTGGCGCGGGTAGGCGCTGCCTCCGCCGACGATGACCTTGGGCTTCTCGCGCAGGGCGATGCTTTCGAGCTCGTCGTAATCGACGACCTCGGTGTCCTTGCGCACCTGGTAGCCGACGATGCGGTAGAGCTTGCCGGAGAAGTTGAGCTTGTGTCCGTGCGTCAGGTGGCCGCCGTGTGCGAGATCGAGGCCGAGGATGCAGTCGCCGGGCTGGAGCAGCGTCATGTACGCGGCGGCGTTGGCCTGCGAGCCGGAGTGCGGCTGCACGTTGACGTGCTCGGAGCCGAAGAGCTGTTTGGAGCGGTCGCGCGCAATGTTTTCAACCACGTCGGCGTGCTCGCAGCCGCCGTAGTAGCGCTTGCCGGGATAGCCTTCGGCGTACTTGTTAGTGAAGACGGTACCTGCGGCTTCAAGAACGGCGCGGCTGACGAAGTTCTCGCTGGCAATCATCTCGAGGCCCTCGTGCTGACGGTTCACTTCGAGGGCAATCTGCGCGGCAACATCCGGGTCCGCGGCGGACAGAGAGGCGTTCAGATCAATGGGCATAGCTCCATTCTATATGTCAGTTGGGACCGCTATAAAAACCGACCACGGATTACGCGGATGGCCGCGAATTTTAAAAATGTCTACCCGTAGTTTCGGCAGAATCGTGCGAACGGCAAAAAAATCCGTTCTGATCCCGTAATCCGCCGTTGGTCTTTGCACTAGAAGGAGAGGCGCGCGCCGAATTGGAACTGGCGCGGATCGTACGACGCTGTTGGCGTGCCCGCTGCGGTGTAGAGCAGGTTGACGTCGAGGACGTTGTTCTTGTTGATGAGGTTGAATACATCCATCGTCGTCTGGAGGATCATTTCATGCGAGAAGTGAAAGTCCTTCCCGAGGCGCATGTCGGTGAAGGCGACGAAAGGTCTGATGCCAGCGTTGCGGCCGAGCGAACCTGCGTAGAAGCTGCTCGCTGGTCCAGCGCTGAGGGGGGCGTCGATATAGCAGGGCAGATTCAGTGCGCCGGTGGGCGAGTACTTCGACACGACAGGCGTGGTGCCGCAGCCGGTTGCGCCGCTGCCGGGTGCGACGGCGTTCGGTCGGTCGGTCAGGGGGTCGAAGTCGAAGTTGGTGTCGGTGCCGGTGAGGATGTTGAACGGTCGGCCAGACGAGACCTCGAAGATGGGTGCGAAGGTGATGTTGGAAAAGACGGCGCGCCTGAAGTCGCTGCCGCCAACCTGTCCCGAGTTGTAGACGCCGGAGAGCACGAAGCGATGGCGCTGGTCGAAGGAGGAGACGCTGCGCTCGGCGTTGGGCGCGAAGTTCGACTGCGGCGCGTCGGAGTTCGAGACCAGGTCGGTCGAGTCGTCGATGGCGTGCGACCAGGTGTAGCTCACGAGAAATTCATAGTTGGCCGACAGGCGTTTGCGCAGATTCACGCTGAGGCCGTTGTAGCTGGAGGTGCCGGTGGTGAAGTTGGGCGTCATGTCGCCGAAGGGAACGGGTACGCCGACGCCAAGGCCCTCGGTCGCGGCGATCTCGCTGGCGAGTGCGACGCACTGCCCTGCTCCCTGGCTGACGAGGAACGGCGCGAGCGATTCATTCAACCCTGAGCGGCGGAAGAAGTTCAAGAGCGGTGGCGCGACGTACGGCCCAGCCGGACCAACACCGCAGGGGATGGTGCCGCTCGCTGTGGCCACGGTGAGCGGGTTCGATGTGGCACTGGCGACGGCGGTGACGGGCGTTCCGGGAAAGACGCCCGCTGTGCCCGCGTTCACAGCGGCGACAGCATTGCGCCAGTTGGCCACGAGTAGTTGTGGGTTCACCGGATTGACGTTGATGGGGCGGTTGAGGTGACGGCCACCGGTGGAGTTGAAGGCTATGTTGATGGAGAGGTTGTGGCCGAGGTCCTGCTCGATGCCGAAGGAGATCTGCTGCGCGTAGGGCGTTGTGTAGTGCAGGTCGGCAGGCAGACCCGACGGCAGAATTGCCAGCGGAAAGCCCGAGGCAAGGAAGTTCTGGTTCACGAAGACCGATGCGGAGTTGTTCTGGTCGAAGCGTTGTTGGTTTGCCTCGTAGTTGAGCCCTGCCAGAGGCAGGCAGTTCGCGTCGCCGAGCGTGCCCTGAAAGGTGTTGGTTGCATTCAGGTTCAGCGGACTGATGGAGCTTGCCGCCGTGCAGGGTGAGCCTCCGGCAAGAATGACCAGCGGCACGGTGGCCGAGTTGAAGACGTTCGATTGCGCATCGAGATTGCCTGGCGCGCGGTCGTAGAAGATGCCGTAGTTTGCCCGCAGCACGGTTTTGGCATTGCCGAACACGTCGTAGGCGAGGCCGATGCGCGGGGCCCAGTTGCTGTCCTGCAAGCGGATGCCTTCGCGGATGCCGAACGCGCGCTCCGCCGCGTAGGTGTCAGCGTTCAGCGCGCCCTGCGTTGGGTAAGCTTCGATGTCGTAGCGCACGCCTGCGTTGAGTGTGAGGCGGTTGGTCATGCGCCAACTGTCTTCGAGAAACGCGCCCAGCACTTTGAGGTCGTACTTGTACTTCGTCAGGCCGACGCCCTGCACGAACGATTGCGGGATGCCAAGTCCGTAGGCTTGAATCGGCGAAAAACCAGGCAGGCCCACGAGCTGCGCCGAGACGTCGGTCGAGTTCAATGCGGCGAAGGTGTAGTCGCCGCCGCCGTAGAGCTGGCCCTGCTTGAGGTTGATGGGGATGTAGCGCAGGTCGATGCCGGTCTTGAAGGTATGGCGTCCGCGCGTATAGGTGAAGTTGTCCTGCAACTGGCTCTGGTCTTCGATTCGGTCGACGACGGAGAACGGCGTCTTGCCGAAGTAGGCGAAGCCGGGGATGTTGACGGCTACACCGCTGCCTCCGGCTGATGTTGTTGGCGAAAAGTTGACCGGGTGGCGTGCGAACTGTACGCGCAGCTCGTTGACCTTGTTGCTGCCGATCAAAAGCGTGTGCTGACCCGTGATGGTGACGTCGTGATAAGTCTGCGTGGCTGTGCGGGAGAAGGAGTTCTCGCCGAGATTCTGGTTGGCCGCGCTCTCTTCGATGCCGCTGACGAAGCTGGGGCTGACGCTGGCACGCACGAAGAGCTGCTGGTTCGCGGTGAGCTTGTGGTCGAGGCGCAGCGAGTAGATCTCGGTCTTCTCGGTGACGGGGAAGTTGCCGATCAGGCTGTTGAGCGGCACGAACGACGCGGGCGTGGGCGCGCCCGAGGTCACGAAGCGATTCGCGCCGATTGTGGGTTGCAGGAAGAGAGGGTTCTGGCCGGTGGTTGCGAGCGACGAGCTGGAGCCGACCAGCGCGATGTATTGCTGGATGCCGGGTGTTGCGGCGGGTACGGCGCTAAGGAACCCTGCCTGCTGCGGAGTGCCTTCGATGCTGAGCGTGCCTGTGGGCGCGCCGTAGAACCTGCTGACGTCGATGCCGGTGAGGCCGAAGTTGGCTGCGCCGATGTCGGAGAAGCCTGTCTCCTGGCGGCGCGTGATCTCGGTCGAGAAGAAGTAGAAGGTTTTGTCAGGAACGATTGCGCCGCCGACGGTGAACCCTGCCTCGACGCGCGTGTACGCGGGCTGGTGGACGGTCGAAAACGGGTTCGTTGCCTGAATGTAGCGGTTGCGCAGAAAACCAAAGGCGCTGGCGTGGGTTTTATTTGTGCCTGATTTGGTTACGATATTGACGACACCACCCGAGGCGCGTCCGTACTCGGCGTCGAAGCCGTTGGTGATGATCTGGAACTCTTCGACCGCGTCCTGCGAGACGGTGGAGCGGGTACCGCCGGAGATGTAGTCGCCTGCATCGGCGCCATCGACGTTGATCGAGTTTGAGCGCGCGCGTGCGCCGCCGAAGTTCAGCCCTGAGGTGGGGATGGCGCCGATGGAAGGCGCGGCGTCGCGAGCGATCTGCGAGTTGGTCAAGGTGAAGTTGATATAGTTGCGGCCGTTGATGGGCAGGTTGTTGATGCGCTCCTGATCGACGGTGGTGGACTGCGAGCTGCGCTGTGTCTCGACGATGTCCGTGCCGGTGCTGACGGTGACGGCCTGTACGGCGCCTGCTGTGAGTGGAAGCGCCAGCGTGGCCTGCTCGCCGACCGTGAGGACGATGTTGGTCTCAGTCAGCGTGGCGAAGCCGGGTGCGGTTGCCGTGACGGTGTATCGGCCCGGGGGCAGCAGTAGAAGCTGATAGTTGCCTTCGGCGTCGCTGACGGTCTCACGCGAGAAGCCCTTCGAGGCATCTGTAATGGTGATGGCGGCGTTAGGCACGACCGCGCCGGTCTGGTCCTGGACCGTGCCGTGAAGCTGTGCGGTGGCGATGTTTTGCGCGGGCAGGCAGGTTGGGGAAAAGGCTAAGGCCAGCACAAGCGCAAAGCCGGCACAGGAAGGAGGGCGCCTGGTACGCAGCAGCATAGGGAGCTCCCTTGGACCCTCCGGCGCGCGGTGGATGAAGGCGGGGAGGGCAATTGTTCCACCGCGATGTTCTACATGAATAGAGATTCAGTGCGCAAGAGAAAAGCCCGTTATTTACAGGTGACGCCAACTTGAACGCCCATCGGGGTCCTCAGCCCCCAGGCCATGCGCGGCGTGTTGTGCGCCATGCCGATGCGGCCATCGGGTCCGAGGAGGATGATTCCGCCGTGGCCTCCGAGGCGGTCGAAGAGGTAGCCAATCGCAGCGTGCGCCGCTTCGTCCGGACTTGCCCCGGCAGCGACGCGGTCTACGGCCCACTTGCCCAGCACCAGCTTCATGATGGGCTCGCCCCAGCCGGTGAGCGAGACGGCGGCGGAGTGGTTGTCGGCGTAGCAGCCACAGCCGATAAGAGAGGAGTCGCCGACGCGGCCGGGAGCTTTGTTCAAGGTGCCGCCGGTGCTGGTTCCTGCGGCAAGATTGCCGTGCGCGTCCATCGCGACTGCGCCTACGGTGTCATGCGAAGTGGGCGGGCCTGAAAAGGTGGTATCACCGTGGCCTGCCAGCGCGGCAGCCTGGGCCTTCAGCAGGCGCTCGCGTTCGCGTGGAACGACCAGCTCGGAGTTGTCACAGAGCGCCATTCCCTGCTCTTTGGCGAACTGCTCCGCTCCTTGCGCGACGAAGTAGACGTGCGGGCTGCGATCGAGCACAAGCCGGGCCGCACGAATCGGGTTGCGCAGCCGCTCGACGCAGGCCACACCGCCGGTGCGCAGGTTTTCTCCATTCATCAGCAGGGCGTCCATCTGGACGCGGCCGTCGCTGGTCAGAAAGGAGCCACGTCCGGCGTCGAAGGTCTCGTCGTCTTCCATGACGGCGACGGCGGCTTCCACGGCATCCACCGCACTCGCGCCTTGTTCAAGCAGGCGATAGCCGGCGGCGAGCGCGTTGCGAATGCCTGCCTCGTTCGCGGCAACGGCATCGTCGGGCATAGCCCAGGCGCCGCCATGAATCAGAAGAGTAGGAGTCCTCTGCATCGCAACCGAGTCTACCGGACGGAGCTGGATTGCTGCAGCTCGGCCAGCCTGCGGCGCTCGGTTTCGAGGTAGGTGTAGCGGATGCGGTGAATGACGGTCAGGGTGGAGAAGACAGCCAGTACCCACAGCGCTGGTCCCATCACGCCCCAGCGATTGCACAGCGCGCCGAGAATGACGCAGACGATGCGCTCGGGCCGCTCCATGAAGCCGACCTTGCAGGTGCCGATCAACGCCTCGGCGCGGGCGCGGGTATAGCTGACCATCACGCAGGCCGTCATCACGAAGGCCACGAGGCCGACATAGAAGAGGCGATTGCCGCGCGCGTAGAAGATCATCAGGCCGAAGAAGATGGCCACGTCGGAGTAGCGGTCCATCACCGAGTCGAAGAACGCGCCGAAGACCGAGACCTGGTTGGTCTGACGGGCCACGCGGCCGTCGACCATGTCGAAGATGCCGGCGCCGATGATAATCAGTCCGGCGTAAAGGAACATGCGGTTGGCGTTCGAGACGCGGGCAAAGCCGAAGAAGCAGGCCGCTACGATGTTGATAATCAGGCCGATGAAGGTCAGCGCGTTCGGCGAGATGCGGGTCAGCGCAAGGCCATTGACGATCTTCTGCAACAGCCACCCACTGCCCTTACCGAATGCTCTTGTCCAGGTCACAACCAACCCTCAGGGACCCGGTGGTCCCCACTTCTGTTTCTCGTCTCTGTGTCGAAGAACTGCTGCAATTGCTCTGGAGAATCCTACTCCGGAGAATCGTGAATCGTCACGAGCTTTAGGACCTCGAGCTCGCGCTTCCCATTCGGCGTCACCACGGTGGCGGTGTCGCCAATCTTTTTGCCGAGCAGGGCGCGGCCGATGGGTGAAGTGGTCGAGATCAATCCCTTGGCCACGTCGGACTCTTCGCTGGTGACGAGCTGGTACTTCAGCTCCTCGTCCTTGCTCGTGTCGTATACGGTGACGGTTGAGCCGAAGCCGACTTTGTCGGCCGGGATGTTGACCAGGTTCACCATGGCGAGCTCGCCCATGCGCCTTTTTAGCTGACCAAGGCGGGCGTTGACGAACTCCTGCCGCTGCTTGGCCATGTGGTACTCGGCGTTCTCGCTGAGGTCGCCCAGGGCGACGGCTTTTTTGATTTCGGCGGGAAGTTCGGTCGTCAGCTCGTATTCGAGCAGCTTGATCTCTTCCTGCAGCCGTTTCATGACTTGTTCGGGCATGGAACCTTCCAGGACCTCCGCGGCCAGTGCGCAGACGGCCATCCGAGGTGCGTTGGGGTGAAAACACTATTATACGATGCGGGTGGTCCGGAGACTGCGTGGAGCCTGCTCGTTGCTTGATAAATCAATGGTTTTCAGCAGCCTGGGTGGTGCCCTGTGGGGTACTGGGGAGACCCCCGGCGACACCGTAGAATAGACACCGAAGAAAGCGCCGGACGATCCTGGCGGAGGTGTGTCCCCCTTGAAGTTTTTCCTGACATTGCTGCTTCTCGGTCTCCTTCTTCTGGGCGCGGTCGCCTTTGTCCTTCGGACGCCCTACGGGCCCTCGCAGGAGACCTTCGTCGAGATCGCCCCGCACACTGGCACGCCCGCCATCGCCGCCCAGCTTGAGCATGCTGGAGTTATCCGTAGCCGCTATGGCTTCGAGCTGCTTCGTGTTCTGCTGCGCGGCCGGCTTCAGGCTGGCGAGTACCGCTTCGACCACCCGGTGCCAATGGCCGAGGTCTACGAGCGCATCGCCCGTGGCGATATCTATACCAAAGCACTTACCATCCCAGAGGGTTACAACATCTTCGATATCGCGCAGGCGGTTCAGGACCAGGGCTTCGGCACACGCGAGGCTTTTCTGGCAGCCGAACGCGAGCATACCGAGCTGATTGCTGCGTGGGCGCCGAAGGACGGGCCGCAACCCGTTTCGCTCGAAGGTTATCTCTTCCCCGACACCTACTACTTCCCGCGTAAGGCGACGCCGCTCCAGATTCTTACGGCGATGGTGCGGCGCTTCAGGCAGGTCTCAACGCAGCTTGGCATGACCGGGGATGTCAACCGGACTGTGATTTTGGCCTCATTGGTTGAAAAGGAGGTCAGCCAGCCGAATGAGCGCCCGCTGGTGGCGGGAGTCTTCATGAACCGCCTGGCAAAGGGGATGCCGCTGGCCACCGACCCGACGGTGATCTATGCAGCGTTGCTCAATAACCGCTGGCGCGGGACGATCTACGCCTCAGACCTGGCCTCGCCTTCGCCGTACAACACTTATAAGCACACAGGGCTGCCGCCGGGACCGATCTGCAATCCGGGGATTGCTTCTCTGCGCGCGGCGATTGCTCCGGCGCAGACGGACTATCTCTACTTTGTCAGCGATGCTTCAGGCCACAGCCGTTTTTCGGCCACGCTGGCTGAACACGCGCAGCAGGTGCAGGCTTACCGCGAGGCCGTGAAGCATTAGAGTTCAGCTTCGTCCTGCATGGCTATTTCGTAGTTGCGTCCGCCATAGAAGATGCCGAGGATGGCAATCTGTTCCTGATCGACGCTGAAAGCGATGACAACGCGCTTGCGGAAGTTCGTGATGCGCAATCCGGAACGGATGTCGTCGCGTCTGGTTCCCCGCCGCGGCAGTGTTCGCAGGCTTTCACAATAGACAACGATAGCTTCGGTGTAGCGCGCTGCTGTATCAGAAGAAGAGACCTCTGCAATATAGCGATAGAGTTCGGCCAACTGCTTCTCCGCTTCGGGAGAAAAGACGACGGTCGCGGCCATCAGTGTTTTTTTGTTGCCTTTCTGTGCTCGGCTGCGAGTGTAGCGCGGACTTTTCTGACGGAGACGGCGTGGGAGGGATTCGCCTTCAGTGCATCATAGGCTGGGGCCACCTCGTGGCGCAGCCAGCTTTCTACGGCGCGATCGCGCGCGGCGAGCGCCCGTAGGCCGTCGCGGATTACTTCACTTTCGGTCGCGTATTCGCCCGCTTCGACCTTTGCCCGGACAAGGTTGGCCATCTCGATTGGCAGTGTGATGCTGAGCTGTTGTGTGGAACGCATGACGATCCTCGAATAGGATTCAATCCTACTCAGGATGTTACCTGAATCTGGCTGAGCCGTCGAAGGAACTGCGCCTAGATCGAGTTGTCGATCAGGTCGCTGAGCGAGGCGGAAGCGGAGAATGGTGGTTCACCCTGCCAGCTTGGGATGTCGAAGGTATTCTCCGGGTGCGCATTGGCGAGCCTGCCCTGGGAGGTGTGCTGGCTGCGAAGCGTCTGCTGGATAATGCGGCGGCTCTCGAACAGGCTCGCGTGCGCGGCCAGCTCTTCGAAGATCAGAAAACCCTGGCCGCAGATGGGGCAGCGGATTTCGCCGGAGAGTTTGGGCTGGTGTGCGACGAGATGCATGGGGAGACCTGCTTTCCGCTGCGCTGAAATTCCGCTGTATTGGAAGCACGAAGGCGTGGCATCAATCCGAACCGATGGCACCGATGGAGAACAACCGCGATTTCAGGAAACGCGGATTTCAATGACAAGAGAACCAAGACCTGAGTGCCGTTTAGCTTTGGCTTGTTCCGTTCGGCCAATTGATGAGCCGCATCTTGATCGGTGCCATCGGTCGGGAGCGTTGCTACGCCTTCGCTTCCATACGAACAACTGAAGATATTTTCAGCGTCTGAGGCGGACAGCGAAATGGCCATCGCGGGGAGTGCCGCTACAACGTGCGGGGGATGCGGTTTGGTGCGACCGGGGCAAAGGAAATATGCTGGTAAGACCGATATGAGTGAGCAGATGATCAAGATTCAGCTTCCCGATGGCTCCGTGCGCGAGGTGCCGCGCGGCACAACAGCATTCGATGTGGCAACGAGCATCTCACCGCGGCTGGCAGCGGCGGTTGTGGTGGCGAGGATTCGCCCGCTTCGGGCAACGGCCAACACCGAACAGGCAGCGGCTGAGGAGCAGGCATCGGAGGCCTCGATGTACAGTGCCTCGTCGAACGGCGAACGTCTGGTCGATTTGGCCGCTCCGTTGAATGAGGACGTTGCACTGGAGCTGCTCAAAGAGTCTGACGAAGCCGCGCTGCGCGTAGTGCGCCACTCTGCCGCGCACGTCATGGCGACGGCTATCCTTGAGCTGTTTCCGGAGACGAAACTGGGTCACGGTCCTGCGACGGATTCAGGCTTCTTCTACGATGTCTACCGCGAGACTCCGTTCAGCGAAGCCGACCTGGCCGAGATCGAGAAGCGCATGGCCGACGTGGTTGCGCGTGATGAGAAGTTCACGCGCGAAGAAGAGCCGCGCGAGAAGGGCCTTGCTGAGTACGAGAAGAATGGCGACTTCATGAAGGTCCACTTCATCGAGCGATTCACCAAGCCGGGCGAAGAGATATCGCTGTATAAGAACGGCAACTTCACTGACTTTTGCCGCGGTCCGCACGTGCCTTCAACCGGGCGCGTGAAGGCGTTCAAGGTGACGAGCGTCGCGGGCGCGTACTGGCTCGGCAACGAGAAGAACCAGCAGCTGCAGCGCGTCTACGGCACGGCGTTCTTCAACACCAAAGACATGGACGCGCACTTCAAGCGGCTTGAAGAGATCAAGGCGCGCGACCACCGCGTGCTGGGCAAGCAGCTTGATCTGTTCTCGATTCAAGAGGTCGCCGGCGCAGGCCTCATCTTCTGGCACCCGAAGGGCGGGTTGATTCGCAAGACGATGGAAGACTGGATGCGCGAGGAGTGCATCCGGCGCGGCTATCAGATGGTCTTCACGCCGCACATTATGCGCCGCGAGTTGTGGAAGATCTCTGGCCACGACGGCTACTACGCCGAGAACATGTATCCTCCGATGGAGCTGGACGACGCCGAGTACCGGCTGAAGCCGATGAACTGCCCCGGCCACATCCTTATCTACAAGAATTCGCCGAAGAGCTACCGCGACCTGCCGCAGCGCTACGCGGAGCTGGGCAATGTTTATCGCTACGAGCGCTCGGGCACGATGCATGGTTTGTTGCGCGTGCGCGGCTTTACCCAGGACGATGCACACATCTTCTGCACGCCTGAGCAGATTGAGAGCGAGATCGCAGCGTGCGTCGAGTTTGCCGAGAGTGTGCTGCACTCTTTCGGGTTTAACGAGTTCAAGGTCGAGCTTTCGACGTGGGACCCGAAGGACCGCAAAAGCTACGTCGGCTCGGCCGAGCACTGGGAGGGCGCGGCCGCGTCGCTCAAAAAAGTGCTCAGCGCGAAGGGGATTGCATTCCGGGAGATTCCCGGCGAGGCTGCCTTTTACGGGCCCAAGATCGACATCAAGCTGGTGGACGTGCTCGGGCGCCTGTGGCAGCTCTCGACGGTGCAGTTCGACTTCAACCTGCCGCAGCGCTTTGAGCTCGAATACACCGGCGAGGACGGCGAGAAGCATCGCCCCGTGATGGTGCATCGCGCGTTGTTCGGCTCAGTCGAACGCTTCTTTGGTGTGCTGATTGAGCACTACGCCGGAGCCTTTCCCATGTGGCTAGCGCCGATGCAGATCGGCATCGTGCCCATCAGCGAAAAGCATCTGGACTACGCAAATGCTGTGAAGGCGAAGCTCGAAGCTGCGGGGTTGCGCGTGGAGCTCGACGCCCGCAACGAAAAGATGAACGCAAAGATCCGCGAGTTCACACTGCAGAAGGTGCCGTTCGTGCTGGTGATGGGCGACAAGGAGGCCGCGAGCGAAGCGGTCAGCGTCCGCACACGCGGCAAGGGCGACGAAGGGAGCACGCCGCTGGCATCTTTTATCGAGCGTGCAACAACATTGGTGAACGACCGCAAGCCCACCCTCTAGTTTTTTGTCACGATAACAATTTAGCCCCCGAGCAGACCGCGCCGGGGGCTTTCAACTTAACTCTTTCGCAGTTATCGAAGAGCGTTTGTTTAGCGTCGACGAAATGCGTTACGAATGGCCTGCGAGCGATCGGTGGTTGAGGGCTGTGCAGATGGCTCTTCGCCCTCTGGATAGAGCACCACAAAGCGGCGTGGTCCGTCGTTCGTAGAGGCTGTTGCCAGCCCCGAAGGCTTCAGCGCAAGATGCAGCAATCTGCGTTCGCGCGAGTTCATCGGAGGAAAGGCGTGCGGGCGTCCAGTCGTGCGGACTTTATCAATCGCGACCTCAGCCATCATCTCGAGCTCTCTCTGGCGAAGCACCTTGAAGTTCTCGGCGTCGAAGCTGATGCGGTCGTGCTCTTCATGCTCAAAGCGGAGGATTTTGGCAGCGATGTGTTCGATGGCGTGAAGGAGCTCACCGTTACGTGCCAGCAGGAGGGGAGTATCAGGGCCAGAGAGTTCGACTGAGATCTCTGGCGCAGGGCCAGATGAAACCTTCCCAGCGGATTCGCCGGGGTTGGGTTGCACTTGGCCGTTGCAGGCAAGGATTTTTGACTTGAGTCTCAGGCCACCGGTAGTGGTAAGCGTTTCGAGAAAGTCTGCAATCTTCTTTTCTGCTAAGCCCGGAGTAGTCATGTTACTTTCCTGCCGGGAGGTCACTGCGGTTGTCAACGCCTCCCTTGGATAGTTGTGCCGGCGCCTAACCCGGCCTTACGGCGTGAACGTTTTTGAGCGACGGCGCGCATCTCTTTGCCGAGACTCGTCTGGTTCATCACTGCCTGTTGGATGATCCCGATGAAGTTGCCGACCGCCCAGTAGATAGCCAGTCCAGCGCCATAGTACCACGTGAACCAGCCCGAGATGGCCGGCATCACAAACGCCATCATCTTCTGCTGCGACGCATCCACGCCCGGAGACGGTGTGTAGAACTGCACCAGGAACTGGCTCACCACCATGATGATCGGCAGAATGTGCAGCGGGTCCGGAGCCTGCAGGTCGGTCATCCACAAGAAGTGCGCGTGGCGCAGCTCGACGACACGCGGCAACATGCCATAGAAGGCGTAGAGGAGAGGCAGTGTAATCAGCGTCGGAATGCAGCCGCCGAACATGTTTACGCCGTTGTCCTTCTGCAGCTTCATGATCTCGGCGTTCATCTCGTTGCGGCGGGGATCAGTCGCTTTGTACTTCTTGTACTTCGCCTTGATGTCGTTCATCTGCGGCTGAATGCGCTGCATCTTCAGCCCGTTCTTCATGGTCGAGATGCGGAACGGCAGAATCAGAATGTTGATGAAGATCGTCAGCAGCACAATCGCCCAGCCCCAGTTCGAGGCCATGTGCGAGTGGATGTACTGGAGGACGATGAACAGGTATTTGCCAATCACACCGAAGAAGCCGAAGTCGAGCAGCGACTCCAGGTTTGGCCCATTGTTCGAGGCGTGAATGGCCTTGAGTACGCGGATCGCCTTCGGTCCGACGAAGATGCGCGTCAGCGTGTGGCCGCTTGTGTCGGCCAGGCCGGCGCCGGCCATCGGCACCATCACCGGGCCCTTCGACACGCTGAAGCTCGACTTCTTGATGGTCTTGCTGACGTCGAGTTCGTTCTTCGTCGTCGTCAGCACAGAGGAGTCGGGTGAGTCGGGCAGAAACACCGCGGCAAAGAATGAGTCACTCGTCCCGCCCCACGAGATCGGCCCGCTGATCGTCGCATCGTTGCCAACCTTCTTGGCTGCCGTGTGGTCGGTCTTGCCGTCGATGCTGGTGTCGATCTGTGCGCTGGCGTAGCCGTAGGAATCATACTGGTCGCCAAAGCCGCCCGGCCACATAATGTACGCGCGCACGGGCTGGCCATTGCGTGTCACCGCGACATCGGAGTGCAGCACGTAGCTCTCGTCGAAGCTGAAGGTCTTTACGACCTGTAAGTCACCGTTCGAATACTTGAAGGTCAAGGTCGCAGGTGCTGCGAGGTTGCCCGTGGCCGAGGGCACATACATTGCGTTGGCCAGTGTCGTATTCAGCGAAGCATCGCTGGTGTGCAGTGAGAGCGGGTACCCGAACTTTGCCGCGGCCTGTTCATGCACCAGGTTCAGCGGCTTGCCATCGTTGTCCTCAAAGATGCCGCCGCCAGCGGGCTTCTTCTTGAGAATCCAGCTGGTAACCTGTCCGCCTTTGTTCGAAAAAGTAATGCGGTAGAGCTCGTTCTCAATCACCGTAGTCGACGCGGCTTTGGCTTCGACCACCGGAACGCTCGTCTTAACTGGAGCCGCGGCTGGCGCACTCTGTTGTACTACCGTAGAGGCATTCTGGTCGCTGTTCGCAGACGGGGAGCCCTCCGTAGGATTTGATGCGCTCGCGCTTTGTGTGACGGCGGTGGGCTGCTTCGGCTCGGCCGCCTTCTTCTTTGCGGTGATGAACTGCATGCCGAGCAGCACGCCGAGCAGCGCGAGCATCATGACCATGAACGACTTGTTGTCGCCGCCGCCCTGCTGATTAGGGTTTGTGTACTGTGCCAAAAGAAGCTTCCTATTCTTCGTCGAAAAACGTGGAGGGCGTTGACCCAGCCCTGAATCGCCCGCAGGCGAGCACTCGTTCTATGGTAAATGGTCTTCAGCTTTGGTGACGGACGGCGCGGCGCGGGAGTTTCGTTCAGGAACGGGGTCCAGTCCGCCCTTGCTGAAGGGATGGCACCGCGCCAGCCGCTTCAACGCAAGCCACGAGCCGCGCACGGGCCCAAACCGTACCAGTGCCACATACGCATACTCCGAGCATGTCGGTAGATACACGCACTGGCTCGGACTGAACACATGTAGCACCGGAGACAGAAATGACTTGTAAATGCGGTAGATAACGCGGACGGCGAGCGTGGGTTCGGAATCAGGCACGTCAGTTGTCAGTCGCAGGGTGCCGGTTGTCGGTGAATTTTTGTTGAGTTTCCCCAGCCTTCTGGATCGCACGAAAGACCAGCGCCACCTCTCGGTCGAGCACCCTGAACTCAAGCTCGATCACGCTGCGGCGAGGATGCAGTACGACATCGACTGGAAGTGTCAGCAGCGACAGGTTCTTGCGGACGGCTTCCCGCATGCGCCGCTTGATACGGTTGCGGTCGACGGCTTTGCCCATCACCTTACCGACAGTGAGGCCTACGCGCGGCGTCAGCGATTCCGCACCCTCGCGCAGCATGAAGAAATACGTCATCTGCTTGGAGAACTGCTTGCGGCTTGCCTTGTACACACGCTGATAATCAGCGTGTTTGCGAAGCCGGAAGGCCCGGGCATCGGTTGAAGAGGTGCCAGCCGCAGGCGAAGAGATGGAGGTCATGGAAGTAAGGAAGCATAGTTGACAGTTGCAGGTTACAGGTTGTCAGTCTGTTCCGCGGAATGCTTTGGAAACTGGCAACTTGTAACCTGTGACCTGCAACTCGACTTTTTCGTAAACTAGTCGCGATAACCGGCGCTGACGGCGATCTTGTGGCGGCCCTTGGCGCGGCGGCGGCTCAGCACGGCTGCACCGGACTTGGTCTTCATACGGCTCAGAAAACCATGGGTCTTCGACCGGTGACGGCGGTTGGGTTGAAAGGTACGCTTCGGCATGGGAAAAAACTCCTGGGCAGGAGAACGCTCCTGCTCGATCTTTTGGTCTGTTGCAACAATCTCTGAGTATACCTGATTGGCTGGGATTTTCACAGCCGATGCAGAGGGCGCCTCACGCGCATCTCAACACAGAACACCCTTCATGCTACACATACAGATGAGGAGAGAGCGGAATGGCAAGCGAAGCACGGATGGAGTATGCGGAGTTCGAGAAGATAGCACCTGGAGTAAGGGATGGTTTGACGGCGCTCAGCAAGGCAGTCAGTGCCTCGGGGCTCGACCGCCAGCTCATCGAACTGATTAAAATCCGCGCCTCCCAGATCAACGGCTGCGCCTACTGCCTGGAGTTTCACCTAACCTATGCGCGCAGGCTCGGCGTTGTCCAGACAAAGCTGGACCTCGTGGCAGTATGGCGCGATGCAGGCATCTTCAGCGCAAAAGAGATGGCCGCGCTGGCATGGATGGAGACGCTTACAGGCGTGACGTCTAAGGGTGTTTCAAATGATGCATACGCAGCCGTGAAAAAAGAGTTCACCGAGAACGAGGTTGTTTTTCTCACCTCTGCCGTTGCCGCGATTAATGCGTGGAACAGGATTGCGATGGCTTTCCGGTTCACACCTCCAATACCACAGGAGAAAGCGTAGCGGAGAGCATTTGCATTCTACAAACCAGAAAAATTTTGCCCTTACAGCCGCTGGTTTTGTGTTCTTCACCGCAGATGGTGCAACTAAAATTTTTTAGAAGAAGGGCTTGAAAAACGCGCGGAATTCCGTGCTAACATCGACTCCGTTTAGTAAGACGTTTTCCCGAAGAACAACTGTTCTGCACTCTGACTTTGGTTTTGAGCTAACCTCCTCTTCGCGGGCGCTGCAAGCGAACACCTGCGTAGAGTTTTCCGGCGACACCAGGTTTGTCTCTACTCGCCAGACCGGCGGGGACGGCCTTTT
Source organism: Edaphobacter acidisoli (assembly GCF_014642855.1). Classification (NCBI taxonomy): domain Bacteria; kingdom Pseudomonadati; phylum Acidobacteriota; class Terriglobia; order Terriglobales; family Acidobacteriaceae; genus Edaphobacter; species Edaphobacter acidisoli. Next base: position 2,934,400 of record NZ_BMJB01000001.1, read on the forward strand.
GTTTGCTCTTTCACCCGTGGGCGTTTGGCCCTCGATTTGGTTTTGGCAGCGAATTTTTTCTGCCGCCACACGCGCGTTGCGCGCCTGGTTTTTTGAACACTGGAACTGCACAAAGAACAATAGAAGGAATCGGAAGCATGTCATTCGTACCAACGGCAACGGCCGTATTGAACTACTGGGTTCGCATCCTGGCGGCACTCGAAAAGAAGATCAACCGTCAGTCGTATGAGACCTGGCTCAAGCCGACCCGCTTCTCCCACCTTGAGGGAAAGAAGCTGTTTGTACGCATCCCCTCCGCCGACTTCCAGCATGTCGGTGATCGCTACGCCGATTTGATTCAGGAAGCGATTGAAAATCTCGAGCTCGATGTCGAAGCGGTTGTGCTCATCACGCCTGAGCAGGACCCCCGCGCGCCCAAGGTTCGCGAGGACGGCGGCTTCGCCCCTCTGCCCAGCCACAGCCAGAACGCGCCGCAGCAGTCGCGCCTTGCGTCTCCATCCGCTCCTGCAGCTCCCGGCCCCGAGCAGTCGCGCTTCGACTGGAACACCGCCTCGCAGCTCAATCCGCGCTATCAGTTCGACGCCTTCGTCGTCGGCAGTGGCAACCAGTTCGCCATGGCAGCGGCGCAGGCTGTCGCCGAACGGCCCTCGAAGGCCTACAACCCGCTCTTCCTCTACGGCGGCGTCGGCATGGGCAAGACCCACCTGATGCACGCCATCGGCCACGACGTGAAGCGCCGTATGCCCCATGCTTCGATCAGCTATGTTTCCGGCGAAAAGTTCATGAACGAGATGGTCGACAGCGTCCGCTACCAGAAGATGACCAGCTTTCGCGACCGGTTCCGCAATGTGGACGTGCTGCTCATCGACGACATCCAGTTCATGGCCGGCAAGGAGCGTACCCAGGAGGAGTTCTTCCACACCTTCAACACGCTCCACGAGAGCATGAAGCAGATTGTCATCGCCAGCGACCGGCCGCCGAAAGAGCTGCCCGACTTCGAAGACCGGCTGCGCTCGCGCTTCGAGTGGGGCCTCATCGCCGACATCCAGCCGCCCGACCTTGAGACCAAGGTCGCCATTTTGCAGAAGAAGGCCGAGAACGAGCAGACGCAGCTCCCGACCGACGTCGCGCTCTTCATCGCGTCGAACGTCCGCACCAACGTCCGCGAGCTTGAGGGCGCGCTTGTCCGCCTCATCGCCTGGTGCTCGATGCATGGCGTCGAGATCACGCTGGCCGTGGCGCAGCAGTGCCTCAAGCAGTTCATCGACACGCAGGTGCGCAAGATCACGATCGAAGCCATCCAGCGCACGGTGGCTGAGCAATTCGGCATGCGCGTCAGCGAGCTGAAGCAGAAAAACAACTCGCGCCAGATAGTCGTCCCGCGCCAGATCGCGATGTACCTGGCCAAGCAGCTGACGGAGGCCTCGCTGCCGGAGATTGGGCGTCAGTTCGGCGGCAAGCACCACACCACGGTCATGCACTCGATCTCGAAGATCGACGAGCAGCGCCGCGCCGACAAGGACCTCAACCGCACCATCAACAAGCTGATGGAGACGCTCAGCTAGCCGCAAATAAGTTGTCAGTTACAGGTTGCAGGTTGCCAGTTGTCGTCTTTCAACTCACAACCTGCAACCGATAACCTGCAACTCCTATACCCTGTAGTTATGTTCACCGGACTGATCGAAGCTACCGGCACCGTGCTCTCCGTCACGCCCAACGCCGGCTCGACGCGCATCACCATCGCTTCGCCTACGCTCACCTCGCGCCTGGCCACCGGCGACAGCATCGCCGTCAGCGGCTGCTGCCTCACGGCGCTTTCGATCGAGCCCAACGCCTTCCCGCCGCGCTTCTCTGCCGACCTCGCCGCCGAAACCATCGCCCGCACCACGCTCTCGCGCCTCGAACCCGGCTCAACCGTCAACCTTGAGCTGCCCACACCCGCCGGCTCGCCTCTCGGCGGCCACGTCGTGCAGGGTCACGTCGACGGCACCGGCGCGCTTGTCTCGCTCGAACCGATCAACCCCGGCGCCGACGCGACCGACTGGCGCCTCTCCCTCACCATCCCCAACGAGCTGACGCGCTACGTCGTCGAAAAGGGTTCGATCACCATCGAAGGCATCAGCCTCACCGTAGCGGCCATCACGGGCAACCGCGTCGAGGCAGCAATCATCCCGCACACCTACGGGGCGACGAGCCTGCACACGCTCGCACCCGGCTCACCGCTCAACATCGAGGTCGACATCCTCAGCAAATACGCCGAACGTCAGCAGCAAACGAGCGAATTCGTCCTCACCGAGCAATACCTCATCGCCAACGGCTACTGAGTCGATACGTTGTGAACCGCAGTGTGTTCGCGCTCGTTGACCCACTTCGCCAGCTGTTCAGGGTTCATCTCCATCCGTACCGCATTCAGTTCGTCGTGATCCAGGTCAATCACTACAAACTCCGTCAGCCGCCCATCTTCGCGCGTGTAAACCAGCGACTCCTTGCCATCTGACTCGCGCTCACGAACTGTCGGCGTCCAGCTGCCACCCAGTTTCGACTGCACAATTGCGTCGAACTCATCTCTGTCCGCTACCGGACCGAAGTGCTCAAACTGTGCGATCTTCATTCCCCGCACTCCTCCGTGAGTCGCGCCGCGCGCGCACAGGCTCACCATCCACATCAGAGGGATCTTCGTTGGCTGCACGGCATAGCGTGTGCTCAGCGCCCTCACCATGGCGTCAAAGCGCTCCGAGCCGCCATTTGAAGCCTCTACGTTCGTGACGACCAGCAGCGCCACGCCCACGGCCACGAGCAGAAATCCTCCGATTCGCCGCATCACTTCACCTTCTCTTTCACCTTCGCGTCCTTCTTCGCCTGGCGGACGCCATATTTCCCGCCGGCCTTTTCGAGGTCAGACATGGACATGTGCCCCTTCAAGTGCACAAACGTCAGCTCCTTCGGCTCGGCATCGATCACCACCAGTTCGCTCACCGTCCCGCTGTCGTCAGTCTTCATGCAGACGTCGGTGCTCTCCGTGGCACTTCGCTCCTTCACCACATGCGACCAGCCGTTGCCGTCGAGTCGCTTACTGAACTCCTCCACGTCGGCCATGTTGTAGTCGCCAGGCTTGTCATACTCGTAGTCGCGCACGATGACGAAGTCCATCTTCTTCGTCAGGTTCGAGGCTCCATCGTCGTCGTCATTGCTGAACTTGCCCGCCATGCCCAGCATGTTCTTGTCCAGGTTCACCTCGGTCGACGACTTTGCGTTCTTCGCAAACTTCTCCGCACCAGCAAACAGGTCGTCTTTCTGCTGCGGAGGTGCTGCTATCGCTTTGAAGGGCGCAGCGATAAAAAGCACCGCGGCTGCCAGCGTGATTCCAGTGCGCACAACTCTCGTCCGTCCGTTCATTGTTCCTCCCCGTCTTGCTTTACTCCGGCTTCACTGATCCTCTGACCCACCCCGCTCAGCGTTCTCTGTGTAATCTGCATGGCGAGATCGAACTGCCGCTGCAGGACCTCGGCCCTCTGACGTTCCTGCCGCTGGCGCACGGCCAGCCCGCTGCCGAGCAGAACCCCGATCAGTGCCACGGCGGCAACAGCCTGCCAGACATGCAGCATCCGGCGAGGCATGATGTGCAGCCGGGCGCTCTCGCCCGTCTGAACGCGCCGCATCACACGGTCCGCAAAGCCGTCCGGCGCAGCCACGCGTTCGAGATCCTTCTTCAACTGCTGTTCAAACTCATCGTTCACGGGCAAACTCCTTCAACACCACTTCTGCCTTGCGCCGCAGCATCTCCAGCCCGCGCTGCAGGTTGCTCTTCACGGTTGCCACTGGCTGCGCGAGCACGTCGGCGATCTCCGCCGGAGTCATCTCTTCCTGATACCGCAGCACAACTGCCGTGCGCATCGCCTCCGGCAATGACAGCAACATCCGCTCCAACCGCGTCTCTACTGCATCGCTTGCAGCCATTCGAATGGTTACGGCATTCTCGTGCTGTTCCGTCCACTCTTCGGCAAACGACTCGGGCCTCGCCCGCCGCCTCCTCAGGTAGTCCGTCGCGCGGTGAGAGGCCACACATCTCAGCCAGAACCGCACGTGCTCGCTCGACTCCAACCGCTCAAGCTTGTCGTGTAGCTCCACAAACACATCCTGTGCCACTTCTTCTGCCGCGCCCTGGTCTCCCAACATGCGAAGAGCAATCGAAAACACCATCGACTGGTGCTCTTCGACCAACCCGCGAAAGCCCTGGTCGTCCACTCTCATCAGGCGCGCTCAATCTCTAATACGCATTCCCCACCGATTTCGAACGCAAAAAGATGCTCGGCCTCAACTTTTTCTTGCGGATAAATGCAAAGCGGCGCGATGCATAGAGGCACCGCGCCGCTTAGTCCTGAAATAGTGTGGGTTAGATTGAGCTCATGTTGTGCAGGAACTCCTGGTTGTTCCGCGTCTTGGCCAGCTTGTCGGTCAACAGCTCCATCGCTTCGACCGGAGAGAGCGGGTTCAGCACCTTGCGCAGAATCCAGATGCGCTGCAGGTCTTCCTTCGGGATCAGCAGCTCTTCCTTACGGGTGCCGGAGCGCTGGATGTCGATGGCCGGGAAGACGCGCTTGTCGACCAGCTTGCGATCCAGGATCACTTCCATGTTGCCCGTGCCCTTGAACTCTTCGAAGATGACCTCGTCCATGCGCGAGCCGGTATCGACCAGCGCGGTGGCGATGATGGTGAGCGAGCCACCCTCCTCGATGTTGCGCGCCGCGCCGAAGAAGCGCTTCGGACGCTGGAGCGCGTTTGAGTCGACACCGCCCGAGAGCACCTTGCCCGACGGCGGCACGATGGTGTTGTAGGCGCGGGCCAGGCGGGTGATCGAGTCCAGCAGGATGACCACGTCGCGTTTGTGCTCGACCAGGCGCTTGGCCTTCTCGATGACCATCTCGGCCACCTGCACGTGACGCGCGGCGGGCTCGTCGAAGGTGGAGCTGATGACCTCGCCCTTGACCGAGCGCTGCATGTCGGTGACTTCTTCCGGGCGCTCGTCGATGAGCAGAACGATGAGGACGACCTCGGGGTGGTTCGACGTGATGGAGTTGGCGATGGCCTGGAGCAGCATCGTCTTACCGGTGCGCGGCGGTGCGACGATCAGTCCGCGCTGGCCCTTGCCGACGGGCGTGAGCAGGTCCATGACGCGGCCGGAGATGTTATCGCGGACGGTCTCCATCTTGACGCGCTCTTCGGCGTAGAGCGGCGTGAGGTTGTCGAAGAGGATCTTGTTGCGCGTCTCCTCGGGCGACTCGAAGTTGATGGCCTCGATCTTGACCAGCGCGAAGTACTTCTCGCCCTCGTGCGGCGGGCGGACATTGCCGGAGATGGTGTCGCCGGTCTTGAGGTCGAACTTGCGGATCTGAGAGGGCGAGACGTAGATGTCGTCCGGGCCGGGCAGGTAGTTGTAGTCAGGCGAGCGCAGGAAGCCGTAGCCGTCGGGCAGGATCTCGAGCACGCCTTCGGCGAAGATGTGCCCTTCCTTTTCGCTCTGGGCCTGAAGAATCTTGAAGATCAGGTCCTGTTTGCGCAGGCCGCTGGTGCCGGCGATGTCGAGTTCGCGCGCGAGCTTACCCAGCTCCGCTATGTTGTGCTCTTTGAGTTCAGCAATCGTCATGTTGTACCTGGAGATTTTGAAATTTTAGGAGGGATGATGTGGGGCTTTGGAGGGACCTGCGGGACGGACTTCGCGTGAAGGGGATCGTGCGGAAGGTCAGGATGTGAGTGGGAGCCTTGTCGTGCGGAGGGGAGTTTGAGGGTTGAAGTTTTGTGGCCCTTGCGGGCCACGCTACGAGAAGGAAAAACTGTGTACTAAGCCGCGCGGCGCTCTTGAACCTGTATCTTCTCCACGGGAACCGAGCTGGACTCATCCATCGGTACCGTCTCGCGGAAGCGGTCAAGGACATCGTTGGTCGTATCCTGAAGGCGGGTATTGGGCTTGTGCAGCTTACGGGTTGCCTTCGATGCCAGCTGACAAAGCTGGTAGCGGTTATTTACGTGCGTAAGTGCTCCAAAAATAAGATCTGAGCGCATAGGTAATCTCCTCTTTTCTTTTGAAGGCGTCTGGCGTCTCTAAACACGTGCGCTCACAAGCCCCAAAAACATTTCAAGCAATTCAGCAGAAGCTAAACCACTATCTTCCCGTTCATCTGTTAGACGCAAAAGAAGCGTTTCGGGTTCTTCTTTTTATGCGTCTTTCCAGCGACTGTCAACGTGCAACTTGTTGCAAACACGCAGACAAGAGAGCATTGCCAGTCTGAACCGGCTACATCCTGGGAAGCCTGTCTCGTCCGAATGATTCCGCGCTCGCCGCGCCCGGGGTGAAACAGAAGGTGGATCAGATTTTGCTGACCACAAATCTTGCGTCGCCGACTCCGCGCCCGATTCAGGACGTCACAAAGTAGCCCGGAGTTTGTTGCGACTTGTTGAAAAGTATCTTGTTTTCACCCGTGGGTCAATACTTTTTTTGGGAACCGTGCGGTTATCAATCTTCCAGAAACGGGATAGTAATAACCTGGCCATTTCGCTATTTGGGAAAATTTTTCAAATAATATATTTATTTACAATCATTTACGATGAAATTTCCGTACATCATCGCTCTATGACCAATAACTACGATCAAGCGTTCTGTATTGGATCGCCTCAGCTATATGCTTTACTGCAATATCGTCCGCTCCTTCCAGATCGGCTATGGTGCGCGCGACCTTGAGGATGCGATCATGAGCGCGAGCGCTCAGGCCTTGCTGCTGCATGGCGCGTTCGAGCAGCCGCTCGGCGTCGGGCGAAAGCTCACAGTGCTTGCGAATCTGCTCGGTGCCCATCTGGGCATTGGCAAAGATGGGTCGTGCTGAACCCTTCGCGGGCAGCGCCTGCCCGCCGTTCTGGCTGAATCGCCGATGCTGCCGCTTGCGCGCCTCGAGCACGCGGGCTCGGATTTGCTCGGAGCCTTCGGCGGCAGCTCCTCCGCGCAGCTCCTTATATTGCACTGCAGGAACCTCGATGTGAATGTCGATACGGTCCAGCAATGGTCCGCTGACCTTCGAGACGTAGCGCTGAATCATGGGTGGTGTACACATGCAGTCGCGCGACTTGTCGTTGAAGTAGCCGCACGGACAGGGATTCATGGCCGCGGCCAGCATAAAGCGTGCGGGGAAGTTCAGGCTCATGGCCGCACGTGAGATCGTCACCATGCCGTCTTCCAGTGGCTGGCGGAGCACCTCCAGCACGTTGCGGGGAAACTCTGGCAGCTCGTCGAGAAACAGCAGGCCGTTGTGTGCGAGTGAGACTTCGCCCGGGCGTGGAATCATGCCTCCGCCGATCAACCCGGCATCGGAGATGGTGTGGTGCGGCGAGCGAAACGGGCGATGCATCACCAGGCCCTGCTCCGCGTCGAGCACACCGGCGACTGAGTGAATCTTCGTCGTCTCCAATGCTTCTTCGAAGCGAAGCGGCGCGAGGATCGACGGCAGGCGCTTGGCGAGCATCGTTTTGCCCGAGCCAGGCGGCCCGATCATCAGGATGTTGTGTCCGCCAGCTGCGGCGACTTCCAGCGCGCGTTTGGCCACGTGCTGTCCGCGAACGTCTTTGAAGTCGTGCGGAAAGTGCTGCATCTCATTGAGCAGGTTCGATGCCGCAACCTTCAGTGGCGCGGCCTTCATTGCACCCAGCGCCGCGGAGTTCAACAGCTCGCGCACCTCCAGCAGCGAAGCGACTGGATAGACGTTCACGCCCTCTACCACCGCAGCCTCGCGCGCGTTGCTGGCAGGGATGATGAGGTTCGGAATGCCTTGCGCCCGCGCCGCGACGGCGATGGGCAACATGCCCTGCACGGCGCGCAGGCTGCCGTCGAGTCCAAGCTCGCCGACAAGGAGAAAGTCGCTCAGGTCCTTCTTGAGCAGCCCTCCATACGCGCCCAGAATACTAATGGCGATGGGCAGGTCAAAGCCCGATCCTTCTTTTTTAAGGTCCGCCGGAGCAAGGTTGATGGTGATGCGCGTGGGAGGAATGTCGAAGCCGGAGTTCTTGATGGCCGAGCGAACGCGGTCACGGCTCTCACGCACCGCTGCATCGGGCAGTCCCACGGTGCTGAAGATCTCTTTGTCTAACTTAATGCCGGAGTAGTCGACTTCGACATCGATAATGTGCGCGTCAATTCCATAGACGGCAGCGCTGCGGGCCTTGAAGAGCATTCGTTGAGCCTGATCCAGCCATGAGGCGGTAGTTGCGCCGAGTATAGCATCCGACGCCGTTTATCGATGAGGCTCACAACGGCTGCGGTGTCAGACAGCATCATACGGCTGCAAGCAGTTCAGAGGGACGTCGCCATGAAGACCCGCCTTCCCGTCTCTGCAGCACTCCTCGTCACAATTGTGACCACACTCTTTGCCGCAACTGCCGCGGCACAGATTGGCGTCTATGCCGGATTCAGCGGAGGTCACGTTACCTCCGCTTCGAACACGCTGTTTGGCCCGCTCTTCGGCGCTTACATGCAGCGGGGCAGTCCACTCTCCATCGGGCTCGATGCGCGCGGCTCGTTCCTGACGCGCAACGGTTCGCAGTTTTATACCGGAGCCGCTGGCCCTCGCGTCGCCATCACGCCTCCGCTGGCGCGCATCAAGCCATACCTTGAAGGACTCGTTGGTGTAGGCGGTACCAGTGGAGGCGGCACGAGCTCAACACACCTGAACTATCAGGTGCTCTTCGGCGTCGATGCCACCATCGTGCCTCGCGTCGACTGGCGTGTGATCGAGTACAGCTACAGTGCACTAGAGGGAGCCTCTACCAGCGCTACCATCCTGACGACCGGCATTGTCGTTCGACTTCCCTAGCCGAGTGCTCCCGGTTACGCGACCAACGTGCGCACGCGCTCGAGCGTTGGCTTGAGGAACGTTGTGCGGTCCACCTTGCCTGTATTCACCTGGGAGACGCCGCTGGCCGTGACAAAGGTCACGTCCGTGATGCCCAGAAAGCCGAGAACCGAGCGTAGATACGGCTCCACGAAGTTCAACGCGCCTGCTGGCGTTCCTACCTCATACACTCCGCCACTGGCCGCGAGAATGGTCGCTTTCTTGCCCTTGAGCAGGCCCTTCACACCATCTGGTCCGTAGGAGAACGTCTTGCCCGCGCGCGCCACCTGATCAATCCAGAGCTTGAGCACCGACGGAATGCTGAAGTTATGCATCGAGACGCCAATCACATATTCATCGGCTTTCTTTAACTCTTCAATGAGCTGGTCGGACTCTGCGAGCCGCGCATTTTGCTCCGGCGTGCGTGCATCCTCGGGCGTGTAGGCAGCCCCAACCCATGTGCCGTCCAGTGGCTTCGACGGGTTAGCCGCAAGATCGCGTGCGACGACCTCGCCGCCTGGGTGGCTGGCTTTCCAGGCGCTGACATATTCTGCGGTAAGTTCGCGGGTAATGGAAGTTGCGAGAGGGCTGGTGTTGATTTCAAGCAGTGTGGGCATGACTGGTATCTCCTTCGAACAACATGCGACGTATAACCAACAAACGTCGTTCAATCGTCTTAGACAACATCTGTCGTCTTTGGGATTCTTTTTGTTCTTCTGGGCCTCTAATTCTTTTTGCTCGTTTGAACCTCTAATAAAGTGAAGAGAGCGAATTTCGTGTCCACCATGCCCATCTCCGACTGTGAAGTGCGCGACCCGCGAGTCCGGCGCACCCGTCAGCTTTTGCAGGGCGCGCTCCGCGACCTGATGCAAAAGAAGAGCCTGGAAGAGATATCGGTGCAGGACATTACCGAGGCTGCCACGGTCAATCGCGCCACCTTCTACGACCACTACACCGACAAGTTCGCCCTGCTGGCAGCTATGGTGGGGGGTGGATTTCACAAGCTGCTTGCCGAGCGCAACGTCACCTTTGATGGATCGTGCCCGTCGGCGGCCGAGGCCATTATCCTCGCGGCTTGCGACTACCTGGTGATGGCGCACTCGAACTCCGGGGGCTGCAACTGCAACACTTTCTTCGAGCCGCTGATGGAAGCTGCTGTTGTCGGGGCTATTCGGCGGGTGCTCTTGCAGGGGCTGTCGGCTAAGTCTGCGCGTTCAGGGCCTTCACCGGAGCTGGTTGCGACCACGGCAAGCTGGGCCATTTACGGTGCGGTAAAAGAGTGGTTCTACACGCCAAAGCATCCGCCCGCAGCAGAGGCGGTCGGGCCGATCCTCGAGCTTGTGATACCCATCCTTGAGGCCGGAGGCAGCAAATCTCACCCGCGTCCGGCAGCCGGAGCATCTGGCAAATCAGTACATTTCCGTGATTCCCGGAAGGACAGGGCTGCGTCCAACTAGTAAACTAACGACACATGAATTTCCGCAATGCAGTCCTCTTCCTGGCGGCCGCCGCCATTGCCACGCTTGCCGCACCAGCCGCCCATGCGCAGGCTGCAGTGTACGGCACCTTCACAGTGAACCAGTTGAGCAATATCGTCGGCTCTCCCGTGCTACCCTCCGGGTCCTGTTCCACGACGCAGCCCATATTTAATCCAAGCTGCATCAGTTACAACAACAGCGTTGTGACCCTCGGAGGCACTCTCGGCGCGTATTACGATTTCAAGTCTTTTGGACCAGTCAGGCTGGGCGCCGATGTGCGCGGTACGCTTTCCAGCGCCAAGCGCGGCGCCGAGACGTTTTCCAATGGTTCAGGCTCCCGCCTTTACGATGGCCTGGGTGGTGTTCGTGCGTCTTTCAAGACGCGCTGGGCCCCTATCCGTCCATATATTCAGGGATCAGCCGGCTTTGCCAAAAGCGACTATGGCGTTACCGACCCAATAATCCACAACAACTTTCAGTACATGGGCTACGCTGGCGTCGATATCAAGGTGCTGCCGGTGATGGACTTCCGGCTGGTGGAGTTTGGTTATGGCGGACTGAATCCGCTGGGCACCAATGGACACAACTATCCGGTGAAGACGGTCAGCTCCGGCATCGTCTTCCATCTGCCGTTCTAGTTTTCCGAACCATAAAAGAAGCCCGTTGTGTTCTGCCTGAGTGGCAGTCACAACGGGCTTTTTAGCTTGCTGGTCGAACCGTAATTCAAACTGCGATTTGGGAGGGCGTTGCTACGACTGGTGCGAAAAGGTGCCCATCGGCGCCAGCCCTCGGTGACTACTTCTTCGGCGGAGCGATGGTGTCCTTGGCGACCTTGGCGACGCGGAACTTGACGACGGTCTTCGCCTTGATCTTGATCGTCTCGCCGGTCTGGGGGTTGCGGCCCAGGCGCGCCTTGCGCTCAGCCTTGACGAGCTTGCCGATGCCGGGGATGGTGAACTCGCCGTTCTTCTTGGTCTCCTTCACGGCTGTCTCGGCAAGAAGCTCCAGCCCAGCGGCTGCCTGCTTGTTGGTGATCTCGAGCTTCTCTGCCATGTGGCGTACCAGTGCAGTCTTGGTCATTCCCTTTGCCATAATGTGTTGCTCCTTCGTTGTTCAAAGATAGATTCAAGGGCCCGCTCATCTGCTCCTCGCGTGAACCGATCGTGTGCCGCTTGCTGGCGCGGAATCATCAGTGTTCATGCGGGCGCGGAGAACCGTACCGCAATTCACCTTCAGCTTTTCCGAGAGCTTTGTCAATGGCATTTCTTCGGTTTCCACAGGTTTTTTACGGGTTTTTCCGGTTTTTGCCCCACTACAGAGCAAAAAGCCGCGAAATCCGGGGGAAACCTAACACCGATCCGCACCGATCGCACCGACTTTTAAGAACGATTGTCCAGATTGATGCTCAGATTTTGTCTTCGTTTTTAATCGGTGCTCGTCGGTGTGAATAGGTGTTAAGTCTTTCGTAGACGTTAAACTGGAGCAATGCATCAAGGGCTTTACGCGAAGTGGATGTATGCCTGGGAAACGGCGCTAACCACACGCGACACGAACCGCATCGTCCGCCCGCTCGAATGGGGCTTTGACTGGCTTGAAGGCGATAGTCCGCTGACCGCAATAGCGTCCGGCGACGGAGACCTGCGCCGCATGGCCGACCTCAACGCCGCGATTGTCGCGCACGCGGACGAGTTCTTCAGCTATGAGACGCCAGCAGATTTCCGGATCGAACAGCGCCATCCGCAACTGTTTCCGACCAACGTGCGTCCGGAGACGTTGGCGCAGGACGCAGAGCTGAAGCGTCAAGCCGAGACAGGCGAGCTTGAGGAAGCAGAGTTTCTGCGTTTCACCTCGGCAGTGCGCACGCGCTACGCGGAAAACGACCAGGTGAATGCGCGCTGGTATCCTGCGCCGGAGCCTTCAGCCAAAGAGAAGGCTAAGCGGCAGGGCAAGCCGAAGCAGGCCATCGTTGTGATGCCGCAGTGGAACGCCGACGCCTTCTCGCACAATGCGCTGTGCACGCTGTTCAACCGCTTCGGCATCTCGGCACTGCGCCTCTCAAAGCCGTACCACGACATTCGCCGTCCTGCGGAGCTGGAGCGCTCGGATTATGCCGTCAGCTCAAACATTGGGCGCACGCTACAAGCATGCCGCCAGGCTGTCGTTGATATTCGCAGCTGTCTCGACTGGCTGGAACAGCAGGGCTATGAGCAGTTCGGTGTGCTGGGAACGTCGCTGGGCAGTTGTTATGCCTTCATCGCGGCTGCGTTCGATGCGCGGCTTAAGGTGTGCGCGTTCAACCATGCCTCAACGTGGTTCGGCGACGTGGTATGGCAGGGCCAAAGCACACGGCACATTCGCGCGGCGTTCGAGCAGGCAGGGCTCACTCAGGAGCAGGTACGGGAGCTCTTCGCCGTCATCAGTCCGATGTCGTACATGCAGCGCTTCGCTGCTCATCCGAAGCGAACGCTTGTGGTCCATGCAACATACGACCTGACGTTTCCGCTGGAGCTTTCTCTCGACGTGTTGAAGAACTTCGACGCGTTGGGGATCGACTACGTGTCGAAGGTGCTGCCGTGCGGCCACTACACAACCGGCGAGACGCCGTTCAAGTATCTCGACGGATGGTATCTGGGATCGTTCGTGCATGGCGCGTTCAAGAAGCTCGCGAGAGGTTGATGGTTGTTCGTGAAGAACAAATCGACAACGAACGGCTAGTGACGGGCAAATGCTTTCCGGTCGAATCTATAGCCGCATCTTATCCATCTAAGAAGTGCATTTGCACAGATCAATGTCTGCACTTCGGCTTTTTATATAGCCGCGAGGAGTCGTGTAACTTCGAAACATAAGCGCGATTCAAGGAGACGATTTCGATGGCATCTCAGATTGGCTTTATCGGATTGGGCATCATGGGGCGGGGGATGGTGAAGAACCTCGTCGAGAAGGGTCATTCGGTCGCCGTCTGGAACCGGACGCATGAACGCGCCGAGGCGTTGAGCAAGGAGCTGAAGGTTGCCGTAGCGAAGTCTCCACGCGCAGTGGCCGAGGGCCGCGAGTTTGTGCTGGTATGTGTCAGCGACACCCCGGATGTGGAGCAAGTGCTCTTTGGTCCCGATGGTGTAGTGGAAGGCGTGAGCAAGGGCACAACCGTGATTGACCTGAGCACGATCAGCCCGTCGGCCGCGCGACGTTTTGCTGCACGGCTGGCCGAGAAGGGCGTCGGCTTTCTGGACGCTCCGGTTTCGGGCGGCAGCGAGGGCGCGGCGAAGGGCACCCTGAGCATCATGGCGGGCGGACCGGAAGACGAGTTCAACCGCGCCAAGCCTGTGTTGGAGGCAATGGGCACGCGGATTACGCATCTGGGGCCAGTCGGTTCGGGCCAGATGACGAAGCTGATGAACCAGGTGCTGGTCGTGGTGAACATGCTAGCGGTGGGCGAGGCACTGCTTCTGGGACGCGCCGCGAATCTTGACCTGCGCAAGGCAGTTGCGGCGGTCGAGGCAGGCGCTGCGGGAAGCTGGATGCTCTCGCAGCGTGGGACGCAGGCGATCGACGGCTACTGGAAGCCTGGGTTCACCATCGATTTGCAGCAGAAAGATCTGCGGCTGGTGCTCGAGTCTGCCGAAGAGCTGGGCGTGCCCATGATGGCGACGAGCATCGTGCATCAGCTTTATAACAAGCTGCAGCGGGAGGGCAAAGGCGGGCTTGGCAACCACGCGCTGGTACAGGCGATGGAGGAGATGGCTGGCATCCGGTTGCAGAAGGAGGCGTAATCGTGGCGCTAGGCGCAGATTCGATGAAGCAGGCTTCAATCAATGGTGTCTCACTGGCGTGGCGCGAAGCAGGCAATGGGTTGCCTGTAGTCTTCGTGCACGGGCATCCGTTCGACCACACGATGTGGGACCCGCAGGTGACCGCGCTGAGCTCGAAGTATCGCGTCATCGCGCCGGACCTGCGTGGCTACGGAGTATCCGAGGTGCCAGAGTCCGACACCGTCACATTGGAGACGATGGCCAAGGACATCCGCGCGCTGCTCGACTATCTACATATAGACCGTGCCGTTGTCGCCGGGCTTTCCATGGGCGGTCAGGTGGCGATGGCCTTCGCTGATCTCTATCCGGAGCGGCTGGCAGGGCTTGTGTTGGCCGCGACCTTCGCCGAGGGCGAGACGCCTGAGGGCGTTGCCGTGCGGCGAGCAATGGCGGAGCGGTTCATCAACGAAGGTTCAGTACTGCCGGGCGGCGAGATGCTGCCGAGGCTGCTCGCACCTGCTTCTCTGAAGCGCGATCCGGAGCTGGCCATCAAAGTGTTCACCATGATTGCGCATGCTCCGTCAGCGGGGTCAGCTGCTGCTCTGCGAGGACGCGCACTGCGTAAGGATTATGTCGAGCCGCTCACGCATGTAACTGTTCCAACCCTCATCGCTGTTGGCACGGAGGACAAGTACGTCACGCGCGAACGGGCGGAGCGGATGCGCGCGGCAATTCGTGGGTCTCGTCTGGAGGTCTTCGAGGGTGTGGGTCACATGCCGAATCTCGAAGCGGCAGAACGATTCAACTCTGTGCTGCTTGAGTTTCTGGCGGGAATCAAGCCGTAGCGGCGGCAATATTTGCCGCGAGCGTCGCGTCAGTGGCCGGAGTGATAGGGGTGGCCGGCGAGGATTGTCAGGGCACGGTAGACCTGCTCGGCCAGGACGACGCGGGCAAGCTGGTGCGGCAGGGTGATGCGGCCCAGTGAAAAGAGCTTGTTCGCCCGGACACGCGCCGCATTCGACCAGCCATCCGCCGGACCGATAGCGAGCACCAGCCGTTGGGTTCCAGCATCGCGCAGCGTGCCGATCTGGGTGGCAAACTCCTCCGAGGTGTACATCTGGCCCTGGCTGTCGAGCAGGACGGCGTACGCTGGGGCGCGACCGGGTTGGCGGTCAAGCCAGGCCAGCAGGGCTGCCTCGGTGTCGAAGAGATGCGAATCGCAGGGAAGATAGCGAGCTGCGCGTTCCACGTAGTCCTCAAAGAGTCGTTCACTCGCCTCGGCCTTGGTCCGGGCGCGGCGGGGAACGACGGCGGCAAGCGAGATCTTCATAGAGAAGGTAGAGTCCGAAGCGGCAGTTGAACCATGTTAAGGCTTTGGATGGTTATGAAGTGGGTCGGATCATCGTTGGGTGGGCCCGTTTTCATGCTGATAGTCGGTGAGACAGGTGGGAGCGGGAGTCGATTTCGAGCCTGAGGAGGCTAAAATTCTACGGCTTTCTGGAGAATCAGTTTTTAGAACATTCCATATTCAGTTGGTGAGGTCAAAGAAGCCGACATTTTTATTTCATTTTTCATATTAATCAGAAATTCTGCAAAATTTAGAGATGATGTAAATAAATGAATTACCGCTCAGTTATGCGATTTTGGGTAATGGGTCAATCCAGAGATTTCGCTTTGGCATGTTGATTGCTTGCATAGCTCTCGCTAAGCGAACGTTGGTGTGTACACCTGTGCACAACAACTATTTTTCGATTTGTCTACAGTTGGCCACGTTGGATTTAAGTGGCGCAAGATCGCTAAATAGGTGCATAGTGTTCAGTCGCAGAAAACGTTGGCAGTTTTGAAGTCTTGAAGTTCTAGGAGCGTCGTATGAAAAGATTGTTAGGCATCGCAGTTGTGTTGCTATGCGCGGTGGGAATCGGTTTTGGGCAGGCTACGAGTGGCAACCTGAGCGGGACAGTGAAGGATACAACCGGTGCGGTCATCCCCAATGCAATCGTGACTGCGGTCAATGAAGATACCGGCGTTGCATATACCGCGAAGACAGGCGCCGCTGGTGATGTGTCGATTCCGAATCTTCCAGCCGGCAATTATGACGTCACTGTAACTGCGGGCGGCTTCACGAACTACACTCTTAAGGGCTTCCGCATCGACGTCAGTAAGTCATCGACATTGCCAATAGTGATGTCGGTGTCGACTGCTCAGACCGTGGAGGTTTCGGCAGTTGCACCAGTCGCTCTGGATACGACGACTACCAACCTGACCCAGACCTTCGAACCTCAGGAGCTTCAGAGCCTGCCTCTAGTCGCGAGTGGAGGCAATGGAGTGTTGAATGCGTCCTTGCTCAGCCCAGGAGTAGCTTCGGCCGGGGCTATCGGCATCGGGACAGGCCCCTCAGTAGGTGGCCAGAGGCCCAGAAATAACAACTACACGATCGAGGGCATCGACAATAACGATAAGGGAACAACGGGTCCGCTGGTCTATATTCCGACTGAGGCTGTCGGAGAGTTCACGCTCATTACAAATCAGTTCTCGCCAGAATTTGGACACTCTTCAGGCGGACAGTTCAATACGAACGTCCTAAGCGGCACGAACCAGTTCCATGGCCAGGCCTACGAGTACATGAACAACCGTAACCTGAATGCGGAGAATGTTCCTGCGACTCAACACATTCCGAATCCCCGCTATGATTACAACCGCTATGGCGGACAGGTCGGTGGCCCAATCCTAAAAGATAGGCTCTTCTTTTTTGCCAACTACGAGCGCACCACGACAGGGCAGAGTCTGCAGCATTATCTCTGCACGCCTACTACAGCGGGCATGAGTCAAATCCAGAGCATCCCTGGCCTGAGTACAACCAACGTCTCGATCTTTGAGAAATATATGCCAGCATCGCCATCGCAGGTGACGGATGCTAATGATGTGGCTTGCTTCAATCAGGCTTCTGGGCCACAGACGATCACCATTTGGAGTGGCGTAGCCAACAGTGGAGACGGAACTGGCGTGGGGACAGGGCCGGTTACATCGCTTAATGCAGGTGCTCCTGTTTACGGTTCGGGCACACAATATGTCGTTCCTGTGGGCAATTATCTTGTGAGCGCGCCAACTTTTTCGAATTTCGATGCTCTGACCACCAGTGGCGATTGGACTATCTCGTCGAAGGACAGCCTACGCGTAAGATACCTCTTCAATACAGAGGGAACTCAGGACACAGCCGCGGAACTGCCAGCGTTCTACCAGACGTTGCCATTCCGGTATCACCTGTTTGCGCTGAGTGAGTACCACACGTTTACACCAAATCTCACAAATGAAATGAGGTTGGGCTATAACCGCTACTACACCATCTATCCGGCTGGGAATTACCAATATCCAGGCTTAGATGCGTTCCCGAATCTTTATCTTTACGACCTTGGTGGGATCGATGTTGGTCCCGACGATAATGCTCCCCAGAGCACTGTTCAGAACCTGTATCAGTTCACGGATAACATTAGCTGGCTCAAGGGCAAGCACCAGTTCAAGTTCGGGTTTGATGGCCGCAAATTCATCGCGCCGCAGACTTTTACGCAGCGTGTGCGCGGCGACTATGAATGGTATTACCTGACGGAATATCTGCACGATCTTGCTCCCACCGCATTTGGCGAGCGCTCGACAGGGAACTTTGTCTACTATGGCGACCAGACAGCTCTGTACGGCTATTTCAACGATACCTGGCGTGTTCTTCCAACCGTTACCTTGAACTACGGTGTGCGATATGAGTTCACTTCGGTTCCGGTGGGAGAGCGTGAGCAGCAGTTGAATATGGCTGCTAGTGTTCCTGGCCTGATTACATTTTCCTCTCCGCAGCCGCAGTATAAAAACTTCGATCCGCGCGTGGGTATTGACTGGGCGCCAGATGACAAGACGTCAGTGCGTGTAGGCTTCGGCATGGCTCAGGACGTCCTCTTCGACAACCTTGGCCTGCTCTCGTTTCCGCCACAGTATTCCTCAACGAATGATGTAGGGGCTGGCGCGAATCCAACTGCCGGCGACCCCAACTTCCTTGCCAAGGGAGGCCTGCCTCCAGGAACCGGAACGCTTGCCACCTTCCCGACGATTGCAGATCAGCAAGCGGCAACTTCGGCATACATGCCGAATCAGGTTCTGCCTTATTCAGAGACCTGGACCGTCGGTGTTCAGCGCGTCTTTGCGACCAACTACACTGCGGAAGTCCGGTACGTTGGAACTCGTGGCATTCACCTGCCCACGCAGGATCAAATTAATGTTCAGCCAGCGGTGACTGCGGCTAACCAACTATTTACCTCCTTCGATGGCGCAGGCATCTCTCAGGCAACTGATCAGGATGGAAACCCGTATTTCACAACGACAACGGCTGCCAATGCGAACACATTGGCCAATCTAAGTGCGCTCTCGTATATTGTTCCTGCATACGCTAAGAACAATTTCACGAGTAAGATCACCTCATATCAACCGTACTCCTCGTCCAACTACAACGGGCTGCAAACAAGTTTGACGCGGCGTTTCCAGCATGGTCTCGGAGTCAATGCTTCGTACACCTGGAGCAAGACGATGGACGATGCCACGGCTGAGGTATTTGCGACGGTGCTGACACCGCGCCGTCCGCAGAACTCGCAGGATGTTGCTGCTGACTATAGCCGCTCGGCTCTCGACCGCACGAACCGCGTGACGCTGGCTGTGGTCTACGACCTTCCATATTTCAAAAACTCAAACTGGTTCATGAAGAACCTGGTCGGCAATTGGAACATCTCACCGATCTATATTTATGAATCGCCAGAATATGCAACGACGTTGTCAGGCGTGAACTCTAACATGAATGGCGATTCCAGCGCGATCGACCGGCCGCTTGTAAACTCTACCGGTCAACGTGGAGTCGGCACCGGCGTTTCTCCGGTGTACAGCAGCACTCTTGTCGGTAACTGTGGTGGAGTAGACACCTGCGCTGGCAATCTAGTCGGCTATGTTGCAACCAACCCGAATGCTTACTACGTTCAGGCTGGCATCGGCACACTACCTGATGCAGCGCGCAATACTCTTGCGACCCGTCCAATCGACGATATCGACATCTCGGCGAAGAAGCGGATTAACTTCACAGAAAGACTTGCATTTGAATTTGGAGCGCAGGCCTACAATGTGCTCAATCACCCGCAGTACACACCCGGCACGATCGACAACATTAACACGACCCAGTTTACGTCTTCCACGCAGATGCAGGTCGTTTCAAACCCGGCCTTCAACCATCCAGAGTTGTTGTTCAGCAGCAACGGACGGACTCTTCAACTATATGGGAGCTTTAGCTTCTAGGTTTCGATAAGCCGAAAGCGGCCCGCCTGAGCATTCAAGGCGGGCCGCTTCGTTTTGCGCGTGTAAATGCCTGCGCTATTTCTTTTTTTGTGCTGCTCGCTTTGCAGGTGTCTTCTTTGCAGCTTTTTTCGCGGGGGTCTTTGTAGCTGCTTTCTTTGCAGGCGGGGTCTTTTTGCTTGGCGCTGCTTTTTTAGCCGCTACTTTCTTCTTTGCCGGCTTCGCGCGGGAGGCTGCGATGCGGGACTTCAGCTCTGCGTTCAGGTCGGCGACGCTCAGCGAGGTGGCTGATTTGCGCAGGCGTTCGAGGCCGTAGAAGGCCCGCTTTTCGGGAGAGAAGATGTGGACGATGAAGTCCGCATAGTCGAGCAGGATCCATTCTGCTTGGCGACGGCCTTCAACCGAGTTCGCGTAGATGCCAAATTCTCGTTTGAGCCGCAGCTCGATCTCATCAGCGATGGCCACATTCTGGCGTTCGTTGGTGCCGTTGGTGATGAGGAAGTAGTCGGCCAGGCCACTCTCTGCTGGGTCGAGCGCGAGGATACGGATGTCTTCGGCCTTCTTGTCTTCGCAGGCTGCCGCGGCTGCGAGCAGAAGTTTGCTGGTTTCAATGGACGCCATGTTGCTCCTTCCAATCCATGGTAGCGGTTTGCCCGCTTCGATTGGAGAAAATGTCGAGCGAAACACCAAGTCAAAGTGCACCTCTCGGGTCAGGCACTACTTGGCAGAGGAATTCAGTGCTGAAGAGGGACTATCGTGCCACTGCGCAGCCCATTTGGAGAGCTCTTCCGGAGAATGAATCTCACCAGCAATGAGGGCGTCGAACAAAGCGCGCGTATGAATTGCTCGATAAGCGAAATTAACGCGGTAAGGGGTGTGCTGATAAGGGAGTTTGATGATGTAACCCGGACGTGGGTCAAACTGGCCACCATCACTGGCACGCTGTTCTTCAGGGGTCCAGTTGGACAGGAGCTTCCATTGGTTGGTACGCCAGGAATGATCTCCCATGACAACTATTGTCGACGCGTCCCATGTGCCATTCTGCTCAAGAAGCGAACGGATATGAGCGAGATATCTATCCGCCAGAGCGAGATTGTCGATGTACGTGGCGCCGTGTGTGGTGAATCGGCCAATCTTGCGATCATAAATACCGCCCGGATGAGGAACCGGCATGTGCAAAAGAACAAAGGTGGCAGACGGGTCTTCAATAAGGCGATCCGCAGCCGCGGAAACGTGCGTATAGTCCATCTGATGAAGCCTGGTGTCTTCGGCATTAAATACGGGGCTTTTAGGCCTGGCGAACATTTGCAACAGAGTTCGAGCCTTCTGAAGCAGTGTGTCCCGCGCGTTTTCGAGGATGGTATGTTGAGGGGACATCACGCTGAAGTTCGGCATATCGATGGTCCAGAAACAATGATCGAGCACACCGGGCATGATGCGGCAATAGGGGTTGTACCATCCTGCGATGGCTGTGCTGTAACCATGATTGAGGGCGTCGGCAAAGACCGTCCGGGTCGGATCAAAGCGCACCCACGAACGAGAGTCTGGCTCATAGAGAAAGAGCGTATGTCCATCCACGGAGGATTTGATGGTAGCGACCGGAATCCCAGTGAACAGAGACGGGAGCACTCGTTCGGTGAAATACCCCGCGGGAACGGTATCGGTGAAAACAGTAGACTGTCCGGCGAGTTGGTCAAAGGCAGGAAGCTCGAGTCCCGGATAACGCCGCTCGTAAACCTGACGATAGGAAAGCTCATCGAATAGCACCCAGATGATTCGTGGCTTTGCTTTTGCAAATAACTGGGGCTTGTGGAGCGGCAAAGCAGCATTCATCCTGCGTGCCCTCCACCCGAACCAAAGCATCTGACTCAGCGCGAGCAGGCCGATCAGAGCTACAAAGCCAAGACATGTGCGGAAGATGCCGATGACGCGATCGAATTTCTGTAGAAACTCGTGTCTCCACTTCACCACCATGATGAGGAAGACAACGATGGCGAGCCCGAAGAAGGTGAGAAGAAATCCGCGAGGAAGCGCTTGGCCAGACACGAGTGGCCAGCTTTTGATGAGCTGAATTGGAGCAATCGCTAGCAGCATGATCCATACTGTTGTCCTCGACCATCCCGGCCGGCGCACGAGCAGAAGAAGCAGCGTCAGTGAGATCCAAAGCGTGCAGTAAACAAGCGCTGTCGGCAGGAATATGCCAGGTGCAGATCCGCTCCAGTGATACAGGAAGAGATGGTTCGGCGAGAGCAGTTGTCCAACCAGGGTGAGCAGATACAACTGGGTCAGCCCGAGAGCCGTGATGGCTGGCTGCTTGAGAAATCTCTTCATTTAGGCCCTTGAGAGATGAAACAGGACACGCCCGTTCGCCAATGTCTTTTCCTGCGTGATGGTGAAGTGCTGTGAAAATGCTTCGCGGAACGCAGCTTCCGTTAGATGTCCATAGATCGATTCGCGTCCACGAAGCAGTTCCTTGAATTTCGGGTCCGTAGGCGGGACCCATTCGATGATGAGATGGCGCGTCGTGAGCCGACTGCACAGTGAAGCGATCTGAACGAGAGGCACCTGGCTCGCCAGCAATAGATGATGGATGACGGCAAGCATCATGACCGTGTCGAAGTGTCCTTCGGCGCGGTCGAGAAAGGAGCGTGTCTCGCGGTTCTCCCAGCCAGTCGAGGGCGTAGGCTGAGCCAGATCAATGCACAGCGGCAGGATGTTTTTTCCCGAGTCTTTGAGGTTTGCTGCCAGACGATCTACAGCTTGAAGATCGGTGTCGACGGAGACAACCGCCGCTCCGGCTTCAGCCGCGAGCATCGAATAAACGCCGGTGTTACAGCCAACGTCGAGCACGCGTGCCGGCCTGGCCTGAGCAAGCGCCGCACTGACGAAGGCGCGCTTGCCTGCATGGTCATCGTCACTATAGTGTGTCGCTGTCTCGGCGTAGTCAGACCAGGTGGATGTCTTGTGGTGCGGCGTGACCCGGCGCATCTGCTGGAGCAACCCGCTGAGGGTTTTCAGCAGGATATGCTGCGCGAGTTCAGGGTCTTTGGACGAGTGCGCCGCAAGATTGCCAGAAGCCAACTTCTTGTTTCCAGCCAACAGCGAAGGAAGAGTAACCGCCGAGAACGCAGGCTGGCGCAATCGTGCAGGCCATCCCAGCGCGGAGTAAATGTCCTCCGGCTCGTAGCCATCGCGGCGGGTAAGCGTGGTCTTGAGCGGCCATCCCAGCCGCGCATAAGCGAGCATAGGCAGCAGAAACGTGCGGACGAACTGGCCGTAAGGCAACCAGATGGATTGGCGCGGGTCACGTCGCTCAATCGAGAGCACGTCGACAAAAATTGGCGAGGTGCCCTCGAACAGGACATTGAGCGGAGTTGCGTCTTTAAGCTGCCAACCTTCACGCACCAGGTCGATACATAGGTTGATGGTTAGCTCAGCCGCAGCCAGCCACAGCACCGGAGCCCACTCCCACGGGTAAGACTGGAAGGAGACGCGAGGATGGCGAAGAACCAGGCTCGGATCTGAAGCGACAGGCTCGCTGGCTACCAGGCGCTGCTCGGCAACGAGACGCGCAGCCAGCGGCAGAGCGAGGAATTCGGAGATTTCTTTGCCGTACGGTTCGCGGACGGTACGGAACACGCCGTCGGAACGAATCTCAAGGCTGCCGGCAGGGTCGCGAAAGGTAGGCAGTGGTGCGTGCGAAGGCGTTACTGGCATCGTTGCTCAACTTACTCTGCGGATTTATTAGAAGCGGACTGTCGGGTGAACAACGCCTTGATGCGACGCCGCAGGTAGAAGAGCGCTCCTGTGACCAGAGCACTCAAGGTCTGGAAGATGAGCAGACTAGAGCCCGGGTCGACATAGGCATAGGCCTGACGCTCGAAAGTACATGCCAAGGCAACGAAGAGTACGGCGGTTACAGCGAAGTATCTCAATTTCAAAGACATAATGGCCCCTGACTTATATGCGGACTACGCGGACTGAAGGTTCCAACACCAAGCTTTTTCAATAGTTTCTCGTCGTTACGCAAAAGGGGTAGACGGGAAGCTATTGATGAAAGATTCACCTCTTAGTGTCGCGAAATGGATCAACTGCTCCTCTGACCTACTTATCGGCCACTTCTGTCCGAATCTGCAACATGATTAATTCTCAAAAGATGCTTGGATTTCAGAATGGGAATCCCGCACAACAGGTAGAAACAACTCGCATGTTTCTAAATACTTAGGAGAATAATGCCCTTCACTGGAGATGGGAGAGCGATTGTTTTCAACAGAAGATAGAGCTGATTGTGCATTTGCGTATTGAACCGAAGGTTCATATCTAACGTAAGGTCCATAGATAGGTATCTTTTTGCATCCGATTGGGCGATCGATTTCTCTAAAATTGATTACGCCTGAAGTTTGCTTTGTAGCTTTAGATGGGAGGCATCTCTATGCGTTTTCGATATTTAGGAGCAATTTTGGTTGCGCTAACAGTAATGGTTGGCGTCAGCCTGGCACAAACCAGCAAGGGAATTCTGGCGGGGGTAGTCCGCGACCAGACCGGAGCCGTTGTGCCCGGCGCGAAAATTGTCATAACAAGTGAGTTAACTGGCGAGGTACGCAACACGCTTTCGAATGGAGAGGGTGCATACCGTCTGGAAGCAGTGAACCCAAGCACCTATAGTCTGCATATTGAAGCAGCCGCATTTACGGCGCTCGACGTCAAGGGGCTGAAGGTGACGCCCTCAGTAGTGACCAGCTACGACGCAGTCCTGCAACCCGGCCAGGTGAACACCACCGTCAACGTCGAGGCGAACTCGAACAGTATCAATCTGGATAACGGCGCACTCTCGACCAGCATCGGTACGACGGAGCTGTCGAAGGTGCCCATCTTTTCCCTGAATCCAGTCGAGCTGGTCTCGACCGTCGCCGGTGCACAGTACATCAATCAGATGTCGCTGAACCTTGCGGGTGCAGGCGGGCAGTATGAGCAAGTCGAGGTCAACGGCGCCCGCCCGCGAGCGAACAACTACCTGCTCGACGGCCAGGACATCAACGACATCGGCCTGAACGGTCAGGCCTTCCAGCCGCAGATTCCGGACATGTTTGAGTCCGAGACGGTCTATACCACCTCCGCTCCGGCGGAGTTTGGCCGCGCAGGCGGCGCCGTGGTGAACATGGTCACCCGCGGCGGCACGAATCACTACCACGGCGAGGCGTTCGAGCTGTACTCGGGCTCCGGCCTGAACTCGGTCGATGGCCAGACGCGCAAAGGTTCCATGAGCCGAGCCAACAAGGCTCGGTATGACCAGCATCAGTATGGCTTCGAGCTCGGCGGCCCGATTCTTCGCGACAAGCTCTTCGCCTTTGGCGGCACGATGTTCACCCGCTACTACGGCAACACGAACTCGCCCTCGATCGAGCTTCCCGATGCGGACGGATATGCCACACTGACCTCCATCGGTGGTCCGCAGGTGGCCCTGCTGCAGGGTCTGCTGGCCAACGGTTCGTACCTGAAGAACTACCAGCAGCTCACGCCGTCCTCGCAGCCGGTGGAGCAGTTGAACGCGGGCAATCCGTCCGGCGCGAGCTGCCCGGCTGGCGGATGTATCGTGAATACGGCGATCTTCGAGCGTCCTCCCGTGGCGCAGCAGTCGCCGGATACCCAGTGGTTCTACCGGATCGACTTCACGCCCACCCAGAAGGACAGCTTCGGCTTTCGCTACCTGCACGATCGCAATAACTTCCTACCGGACATTCAGCTGAATACCTCCGGGCTGCCGGGCTTTGACGGCGAAGTGGGCGGTTACACCGATCTGGGCTCGGGCAACTGGACCCACATCTTCACGCCGACTCTGCTGAACGAGTTCCGCGTGTCGGAGACGCGCATCGCGTTCACTTTCGCACCGACGCCGGACGCTCTGGCGAATCCGCTGGCGAAGACCTTCAATATCAACTTCACTGACAATGGAATGCCGGTGCTGGGACTCTCGCAGAACATACCCCAGGGCACCAAGGAGGACAACTACCAGTACCAGGACACGGTCGGCTGGACCATCGGCAGACAGTCACTGCGTATCGGTGCGGACGTGGGCCGCGTGCTCGAGACGCTGCTGGTGGCGCAGCAGCCTTACGGTCAGTTGAACTTCGCTGTCGACAACAACGGATCCGGGCTGGCGAACTTCCTGAACAACCGACTGGGTCTGAGCGGCTATGCGCAGATAGGCCTCGGCCCGACGCGCGTCGATCCACACATCTGGAAGAGCGCCTATTTTGTGCAGGACGACATCAAGCTCACGCCCGAGCTTACGGTGAACCTCGGATTGCGCTATGACTACCTGACCGAGCCGGCGAATTCGCTTCCGTATCCCGGACTCGACTTCAGCAACCCGTATGCACCGATCACGAATGTCTACAAGATCCAGAACGACACCAACAACTGGGGACCGCGGTTTGGCTTCGCCTACTCGCCTGCCGGTGGCGGCTGGCTTGGAGGCAACAAGACCGTATTTCATGGTGGCGCCGGCATCTTCTATGACAACAGTTTTGCCAACATTGCCATCAACAGCGCCCAGTCTTCTCCAAACGCGACCGTGGGTACACTCGTGGCGACGGCGACCAATCCGCAGGGGCCCGCAACTGGCCTGATTCCGACGATCCCGTCCTCGCTGGGGCCGTACTCTTCGATTACCAGCGGCATCGACAAGAACCTGCGCAACCCGGCCACGTACCAGTTCAACCTCGGGTTCGAGCGCGAGCTGCCTGCGCAGTTGAAGCTGACCGTCAACTACGTCGGCACTCGCGGACGCAGGCTCTATGCGAACCAGCAACTCAACTACCTGAACAACACTACTCCGGCGGCAGTTGCAGCAGGCAACCGCTTCAATACGGCGCGCGGCATCATCAACGGCCGCACGAACTCGGGAGCATCGGAGTATGACGGCCTCCAGACGGAGGTCTCGCGTTCGGTTTCGCACGGGCTCTACTTCCGCGCGACCTATACGTACAGCAAGACGATGGACGATGCTTCGGAGATATTCGCCACGTTCAACTCGCCCACGTCCTACTCGGCCAACCTTGCGCCGGGCGGACGCAGGCAGGACTGGAGCGACTCGGCGTATAACTTCCCGAACTACTTCTCGGTGCTCTATTCCTGGTCGCCTTCCGGGCTGCACTCCGACAACTCGCTGGTCAACGCCCTCTATGGCGGGTTTACCCGGAACTTCACCCTCTCGGGCACAACCCAGCTCCAGGCCGGGCCGCCGAGCAGCTTCAATGTCAGCGGCCTCGACATCAACCATGATGGCAGCACCGCCAACGATCGTCCGCTGGTGGGCAATGCACATGCTGCCATCAACACGGCTGGCAGCGATGGGCTGAATCTGGCTCCGGTCCTCGACCAGAACAACAACCCGATCTACAGCGGCGCGCACGGCACCTACTACGACCAGACGTACTACTACCAGACGCAGGCAGCCAACGCCTCGGCGGCTGCGGCTGCGGCCCAGAGCAACCAGAGCTTCACTCCAGCCAACCCGTTCAAGCCGGTCGATACCAGCCAGGTCCACTGGCTGATTCCGAACGGCGGCGCAGAGGTCACGCCGCTGATGATCGGCCGTGACAGCTATCGCAACCCGGGCACAACCAACTGGAACGTCGCGGTCGAGAAGGACATTCCGGCTCCGTGGACGCATCTGGAGTCCGGCTCGTTCGTGCTCCGCTGCGAGGCGCAGAACGTCTTCAACCACAACGACGTCGGCATCATGGATACGAACGTCTTGCATATCGGAAACGGCAACTCGTTTCTGAATGCCTCGAATGTCCGCGTGGCCACGAACAGAAACGTTCGCTTCTGGGCGAAGTTCACGTTCTGAGGTGTCACAAATCAAGTGAAAAAGGCCCGCCTCCATAGGCGGGCCTTTTCTTTCAAATCCAGTGCAGGATCAGTTCGCAAGTGCAACAGCTTTATCAGCAAAGGCCGCTTCTGTTGTGGTCCGCTGCACTTTCAAGACAAGGATGTCATCCGTCTGGCCAAACTCTTTTGCTGCTCTGGCGATCTTCGAGGGTGAGGAAGAACTGCGTAGCAGCTCTTCGGTGCGCCCGAAGCCGAAGAGGTTTCCATGAGTGTCCTGAGCTTCGGCCACGCCGTCGGACATGAGGACAAGAGAGTCACCCGAATCGAGCCGGAACGAGAGCGTCGGATAAGTTATATCTGGCAGAATGCCGAGCGGCAACGCTCCCTCGATCTGCATCTCTACTCCATTGAGATACGGAGGCAAGTGGCCTGCATTGGCCAACTGAACGAGACCATCGGGCATAAAGCGTAGCGCCAGGCATGTAGCGCTGGCATGTTCGCGCTCAGAGAGTTGCCGGTTGAGCGCCGCCAGCACCTGCTGCGGGTTGTTGTCCACTTGCGCCTGCAGGCGAACAGCGCCGACGATCAATGCAACGAGCATGCCTGCCTGCAAACCCTTGCCGGTCACATCACCAACGACGACCAGCGCCGAGTCGTCGTCCTCGCCGGGGATGATCTGAAAAAAGTCACCGCCAACCTCGCGCGCGGGATGGTACTCGCTTTCGATGCTGAGCCCGGCGACCTGCGGCAGCTTGTTGGGAATCAGCACCTCCTGTACGTGCCGGGCCTGTGCGATCTCGAGCTTCCACTGCTCTTCCGCGCGCCGTGCGGCGATAAACCGTGCCAGCAGCATGATCGTGATAAGCAGCAGCGAGACAATGGTCGAGAGCGATCCCAGCGAGATGCTGAATCCGACGATAGTAAATGCCGTCGGTATGTGGACGATGCGAAGCTCATGTTGATAGTTGGCGAAGACAGCAAAGATGACGGCCGTTGCAGCGAGACCGCCTTCAGCTTTGTTGCGCTTAAACCCCTGAAAGGCGACGACCAGCAGCAGCACGCCAAGGTAGAGCTTCAGACAGAGGCGCAGCGGCTCAATCCACGTCGCAGCATGCACCGGCACATGCTGCCCGTAAAGCGGCGCGCGCAACAAGGCTGTTCCAAGTGCAAGCAGGAAGACAGCAGGCCACACGACGCTGTGCAATCTGCGAATGCGCGGCAGGCCGAACCAAAATCCCCAAAAGAGCACCCAGCAGCCGATGCGTAACGGTGTCGCGAAGACATCCGTTACCAGCACGCTTGCAGTCTGGCCCACGGCGGTCGTGAAGTTGTCGAGCAGCACGACGCCGTTGCTGATGATGGTGGCCAGGCAGACGAACGCGAGCCACACATACGATTTCTCATCCCAGTCGAGCCAGAACAGGGTGAGCGCCATCACCAGCGCCATGACAAGAATCAGCATCTCCAGAAAGCCGCTGCCGATGTAGTGTGCGATCGCATCCCAATCGAGTTGCACCTGCGCCCCGATGATGGAGGCGTAGCCCAGCACGGGCGGGCCATGCAGCCCGCCGGCGTCGGGGCTGTTGAAGGGCGTGGCGCTGTCCATCCACATGCGGATGGCGATGGTGATTGTTCTGTCACGAATGTCCGGCGGAAGTCGGAAGGCGCGAGGCAGCGCACTGTATGCAGTGACATGCCTTGTTCCGAAGGAGCCAAACTCACCGATGCGCGCGCCGTCAACGAAGACCTGATAGGCGTCATCGACGCCTTCAGGCATCTTCAGCGCAAGTGGCCCCGGCGTGCCTTCGACGACGACCTGCAGCCTGTACCAGGCATAGCCGGAGTAGCCTGCATACCCGCGAGCAGTCCAGCCGGGTACATAGCCGTCGGACCCTTCAGGCGGCACCAGGCCCATGTTCGCCCATCCGGAGTCATCAAATCCGGGTTGCGCCCAGGAGAGATTATCTCCAGTATGGAACTTCCACGGACCATAAAGTTCGATTGCCGATGTGCCCAGCTTCACGTAGACCACGTGATCGGCAGATGCGACGCCGCTAGTCCCGCCCGCCGCAGGCTGAGCTTCGCCCGGCAGAGACGGAGACAGCAGCAACAGCATCAGCGGCAGAAGCAGACCAGCGCGAAGCATTACCCGACCCTCGCGACACAAAAAATGAGGCGACTAGAGACTACACCACGGCAGGCAATGTCGTCGGCAGGATTTTACTGAAGGAAGTAGCAACGGATTGTGTTTGCAGAAAAAAAAGAGACCTAACCGCGGAGGTGTAGGTCTCTCATATGCACATGAATCGGGTCGACTATTTCTGTGTAATGCCCAAAAGCAGATTGCGGCGCTTGCCAAGATAGAGACCCGCAAAGAGCAGGCCAGTCAGTAGCAATGGGAGCGAGGCTGGCTCCGGCGTATTGACGGTGCCAGTGCCGTCAAATAGGTCTGGGTCTGCGCCGTTCTCATAGATGATGGCTAAGTGAAGGGGATCAAGCGAACCATCATAGAAGTCGAAAGTGTCAACGCCTCCAGATGATCCGCAACTGGCACCTGAGAAGATAACGCCGGGTCCAGTCGTGTCGCACTGAAAAGTCAGAGCCCCGAGGCCAGGGAAGCTCAGGTTGATCGAGGTGATGGGGTCGCTCGTCGCGTTAAATAACCCGAGACAACCATAGGTCGTAGGGTCAGACGGAAGACCTGGCACGCCGGCAATCTGGCACGTACTCGCAGAGAACGTCGCAGAGAATGGGGCAGTTGTGTCAAAGATAACGCACGCCGAAGGGTTCGATACGCAGATATTGCTTGGGTCGAGAACAGTTACATGAAAGTTGGTTGCATGGGCATAGTGAGTGGACCCAAAGACCAAGGCAAGTACAAAGAAGAGGCGAAGAAGGTGCTTCATGCTGTATCCCTCCGAACACACTTTCGACGAGCAAAGCGCCAGGCGAAAATTCTCGATGAACTCGGTTCGTTTGCTAAAAACGGAGCACGTTCTATGCCAAAGGCAAACGTCGGATACAACAGGAAAATCCCTGAAAAACAAGGTAACTGGCGGAAGACCCGCTTTTTCTCAGCGCAGTAGATTGCAGTTAAGGCGGAAATCGGGGTGCGTTTTCAGGCCAGACAAACGGTTCGTCTCACAGCACAGGTGGGCCCAAAGAAACGCGGTTGGAGGCGAGACAACGCACCATCTTGACTCTCTGCGGCGGAATAGGAGTCTGGCGATTTAAGCGCTGGCAGAGCTCGAGATCGATGAAGCGGCCGCGGCTTCATCCGGGTAAATCCCGGCATATTTGGCAATGCCCACCATGGTGAAGACCTTCTGGAAGTGGGGCGAAAGTCCGAAGGCTGCTACCTTCTGTCCGAGCTTGTTGGCCTCCATCAGCATCTGGATGACGAGCGCGATTCCGCTGGAGTTGATGTAGTCAACTTTTGAGAAATCCAGCAAAACAGGCAAGGACTTGTCGACGCCGGCATAGCTGCCAAGCACCGCCGAACGTGAGGTGGAGGAGATATCGCCGGCAAAGCGCAGCACGGTAATACGGCCGTTGTTGCCATCGGAGATCTGGTCGATGTTGGTACGGGTCTCGGTCGTCACGTTAGTCGGCCTCCTTGTCGAGTTTAATTACCAGCCGGACATAGCTGCCCTCGCCGTTTGCATCGTTGACCCACTCGGCCTCGTCGACCAGCGCCTGGATCAGAAACATGCCCATGCCGCGCGGGTCCTCTTCGCCATGCATCTTGCGGTCGATGTCGGGTTTAGCCGGCTGGTTGCGAATTCCGGATCCGTTGTCGAGCACCTTTACCTCAAGGCTGTCGCCGTGGGCGGCCAGCTTGACGCCGACCGAGAGGTTCTCGTTCAGCTTGTTGCCGTGCTCGATTGCGTTGATGCACGCCTCAGAGATAGCGGTCTTCAGATCTTCGATGCGGTCGTCGGGGAAGCCCATGAGCTTAGCCACGCTGGCTGCGGTGCCCATAGCAATCTTCTCGTACCCGATGCGGGAGGGGATGTGCAGTTCAACAGGTCTGCCTTTGGGGTTGGCCATCTGCGTCTACGCCTGCTCTCTGACGAGCGCGAGTGCGGTCATATCGTCCTGCTGGTGCGCTCCGCCGGAAAAATCGTCGAGTTCGTGCCACAGCGTTTCGAGAATAGCAGCACTTTCGGTCAGGTTGCATCGCTGAAATGAGGCCAGCAGCCGATCGGCACCAAATTCATCATCGCCTTGAAATACCTCTGTCAGGCCGTCCGTGTAGAAGAGCAGCCGCGATCCTGCTGGAAAGACAAACTGTTCCGCAGCGTACTGCATACCGGGCACCAGCCCGATAGGTGTACCGCTGGCGGCAATCTGATGTGCCTCGCCCTTGCTCAAAAGGAACCCCGGGTTATGGCCAGCATTGACGATCTCAAGCGTATGCGTAGCAGGATCGAGCCCAAGAAAGATTGCCGTTACGTAGCGGCGGCGCGTCTCCGGGCCTTCGGCGTAGTGCTGCCCGTTCAGGCGTGCGGCAAGCTCGGCCAGAGGAACGCCAGCAAAGGCAGTCGCACGAAACGCTGCACGAAATGCAGTGCAGACGATGGCTGAGGCCAATCCTTTGCCCGCTACGTCGGCCACAGCCATGATCTGGCGGCCTCCGGGCAGCTCGACAATATCCACGTAATCGCCGCCCACCTCGTAGCAGGCCGTCGAGCGGAAGGCGATGGAGTAGCCAGGAATCGAGGGCAGCGTCTGTGGCAGCAGGCTGCGTTGAATCAGCCGCGCAGCTTCAAGATCGCGCTGTACGCGCATCCACTCCAGATTGCGTTGGTGGTACCGCGCATTCTCAGCGGCAACTTCAGTCTGCAGCGCAAGGCCTTCGAGAAAGTCCTGCTCAGAGAGCGAAAGCTCACGATCTGGCGGAGGCGCCGCAACCAGTTCGGCCCAGGTAGAGCCATCCTTCGCACGCAGCGGGAAGCGTTCGCAGCCATTCCACGGCTCGGGCGGCATCATGCCGTAGAGCGTCCGCGGCTCGGTAATGAGCGCGCCGGGAAGCTCCAGCTCGCGCACAACGATGCGCAGTGCGGCCTCCAGCACCTCGTTCAGCTCAATCGTCGAGTGCACCTGCCGCGAGGTCTCCAGCAGCGCTTGCAAACGCGCAATCTGCTGCTGCAGGTCAACGACATCTACCTGCGCCGATCCATCCGGCGCATACCCGGGCGTGAGGTTCGCAGGTGTAGTTAGCGACATGGGCGCAGCAATCCCTTCGTGCGACTCCACACGATAGCACGTTGCCGCCTGCCTGTCTTATGGAAACGAAGTTCAAACGTAAAGGTTGTGCTCGCGAATGTAAGCGAGTATCTCAGGCAGCAGAAGGTCCTCGCACGCGTCACCATCATGAAGGCGCTGGCGAAGCTCCGTAGCCGATACATCGTCGTGAACGCTCTCCACCAGATGAACACGCGCTCTCTGCTGAGGAGTCAGGCCGAGCGCAGCGATGCTGTCGAGCGGAAAGCCAGGACGGCTGACGACGATCCATTCGGCAAGTTCAAGCAAACGCGCAGGCTCCCGCCAATGCGGCAGCGCCAGAAAGCTATCCGCGCCGACAAGATTGAATAGAGCTGCGTCGGGATAAAGCGCGCGCAGCAGCGTGAGTGTATCCACGGTGTAGTTGGGCTTGCCGTTGGGGTTGGGTGCGTCGAGCGACGAAGGCTGGAAGCGATGGTCGTGCTTCGAGGCCAGCATCACCATGGAGAGCCGATCAATGTAAGTGGACGAATGAGCGTCCAGCTTAAGCGGCTGACGCCCCACCGGCGCAAACAGAACGCGATCAAGCTCCAAGGCGTCAGCGGCGGCTTTGGCAATGGCCAGATGCCCACGGTGAGGTGGATCAAACGTGCCGCCAAAGAGCGCGATGCGCATGGAGGTATTGTCTCCCACAAGCTAGGATACCGGGCTGTTCGTTCGGTGCGTTTTATCTTGCTGTATCCGCTGGATTTGCAGCAAATAATAGCCAGTGGAGCAAGTAAATAGCCAATAGTGCGAATCGAGCCAGGAATATGCCACAGATGCTTCGCGGTTGCTAGTAGAAGGTGCAATAGCTTACAACTATGAAAAACCTTGCGCAAAGATTTTGGCATCACACCGCTTGCAGACCTCAGGACTACGACCCGTTCCTTCGAGCAGCGCGAATCGTTAAGAGTTGTATGTCACCCGGAGCGGCGTCTCTACTCTGCCAAAGATGCCAATTATCCTGCCTGTCTCGTTGAGTCTCTTTGAAGCTGCCTTGACCGAATCCCAGAAATATTAACCGAAAGAATAGGGTGAATCCGGCCATGGAAGCAAAAAGTTGTGATCGACAATCCTCTCGACTCAAACAATCTCTTCTCTCCACCAGATATTTGTTACCGGCATTGCTGTCCGTAGGCACTGTCGCCGCCGTCATCGCAGGTTGCAGTGGAAACACTACGGCGCCGGCCTCAGGCATGGCGCACGTGCAGTTGCAGGTAAGCGATCCTTCGACCTGCCAGGCGCCGAATGGGCCCTTCGAGCATGTGTATGTGACAATCGCCGATGTACAGGCGAACGTCAGCAGCAGCGCGGGCTCGAGCGATTCAGGCTGGGTTGATCTGACTCCCGGGCTCTCCGGTCACCCGGTGCAGATCGACCTGCTGGGGCAGGCGTCCAACCAGTGTTTTCTGGCCTCGCTCGGCGATCCGCAGGAGTTGCAACCAGGCAAGTATCAGCAGATTCGCGTCATCCTCACAGACAACACCTCGGCCACGGACAGTAAAGAGCTGCCCAACAACCTTTGCACGAACGGAGTGGCCAACTGCGTTGTGCTGAATGACAACACAGTACATACGCTTCAGCTCTCGAGTGAGGCGAACACCGGCATCAAAATCCCACCCGGGCAGATCGCCAATGGTGGTCTGACAGTAGCGGCAGGCGACACCAAGGAGCTCGATATCGACTTCAACACCTGCGTGTCGATCGTCGAGCAAGGCAACGGCGTGTTTCGCTTGAAGCCCGTCCTTCACGCCGGCGAAGTGACCACATCGGCGACTTCGATCAACGGTACGGTGATCGACAGCGTCACCGGCAATCCGACCACTGGCCCAGTGTTGGTAGCGCTGGAGCAGAAGGACGCCAATGGTGTGGATCGTGTCTTCATGAACACACTGACCAACACCAGCGGCCAGTTCGTCTTCTGTCCGTTGCCCAGCGGCACCTACGATGTGGTGATCGTGGGCGAGACGAGCGCATCGGCCGTCTATGCACCGACCGTAATCACCGGTGTCTCAACCGGTTCAGCACTGGGTACAGTGCAACTCCATCCCTCGACAGTTGCTTCGGCGGCCGCAAGCTTGCAAGGCATGGTGACCTCGCAGAACGGAGCTACGCCCGCGGCGGCAACCAGCATCGACGTGCAGGTGAGCGCACTGGAGCAGGTAGCCACTGGCCTGACGGTGACAATGCCGCAGGTTCCAAGCACAGCTAACGCAGTCCTGGCCCTGACGACGGGAAGCAGTACTACATGTCCGGCCGCTAAGGACTGTGTGAGCTACACGCTGCTCCTGCCCGCAGCCGTGCCGTATGTCGGTGCATTCGCGGCTGGCGGCACGACACTTGCGCAGAGCGTCTTGCCCGCGTCCTACACGGTTGATGGAATCGCGTTAGTTCCATCGTCAGGCGGCACGCTGGACTGCTCACCGAGCGAGCAACAGGCAACTCCGATCACGCCGGTCGCAGGAACCACGCTGCCTGTGACAGCACTGGCGTTCGCCGGATGCCAGTAGCGTTCTTCCGATAGCAAAAGAAGAGAGGCCACCTGTTTCAGGTGGCCTCTCTGTTGATGTTGCAACGAACTAACGCCGATCGCCGTGCTCCTGCGCCGAGCGAGGTGCAGGTGCCGACCGTTGTTCCGTGCGCTGCTGTGGTCGATACTGCTGTTGCGGCTGCGGTCTTTGCTGCTGCGGTGCAGGCCGGTATTGCTGTTGCTGCTGAGGCCTGTACTGCTGTTGTTGCGGCCGATATTGCTGAGGCTGTGGCCTCGCTTCCTGTTGCCGCGGCTGCGACTCAGGACGCACCTGCGGCTGGTTCGGTCTCTCCTGAGGCAGGTTCGGGCGCACCTGCGGTTGCTGAGGCCGCGACTGCGGAGCCTCGGGCCTTACCTGCGGCTGATTCGGCCTCTGTTGCGGTAGGTTCGGACGTACTTGCGGCTGCTCAGGCCGTCCCTGCGGTTGGTTGGGTCGAACCTGCGGCTGATTCGGCCTTACCTGTGGTTGGTTCGGACGATTGGACGGACGCAGCACCTGCGCTGCAGGCCGGATCGCCGGACGTGCGATGCCACGGTCGGCAGCGATAGGTCGCGGTGCAGCGGTAATGGCGGGGCGTCCGCGGTTTGTGTTGTAGAACTGCGAGCGGTCTGCAGCAGCGTTGCGGCGGTTCTGCACCTGCAGGCTCATCGCGGGGGTGCGGGTCTGGCGCATCGCTACCATCTCCGACGTAGTTGGACGCACCGTCAGGCCGCCACGTCCGCCGTTGTAAGAGACGCGCGTGTAGTTGTTCACGACCACCGTGCGGTTGTACACGTTCGTGATGCGCGTCACATTCACGCGGTTGACGGCCGTGTTGTAGTAGAAGCGGTTTCCACGCCAGAAGCCACCGTAGTAGCCGGTGCCAACGTAGCCGAAGCCGTAGTTGATGCCGCCATAGAAGCCGATGTACGGGCCCCAGTAACCGCGATGGAAGCGGAAGACGCCGTTGTAGAAGCCCCAATAACCGGGGGTCCACAGCGCGCCATAGTACGGCGGAGCGCACCACACGCCCGGCACCCAGTAGTAGCCTGCCGGCGCCCAATCCCAATAGCCTGGCGTCCAGATATAGTCAGGCGCTGGGGCCTCGGGCTGCTGATAGGTGGGCAGCGGTGGCGGCGCCTGCGGGGCAGTCTCCTGATCATCCAGTGCGGCCTGTCCTGCATCGACCTGGTTGTCGTAGTCAGGATTATAGGACTGGTCACCCTGATCGCTCGGCGCAGCCTGCGGCGGGTTCTGTCCATTCTGGTTGTACTGGTCAGCCTGCTGCTGACTCTCGTTCTCGGGCGGGGCCTGACGATAGACGGGCGCGCCGCCGGTCGAAGGCTGCTGGACGGCCTGCTGGCTCTGGTCCTGATACGGGTCCTGGTTGGATTGGACCGGTTGCTGCGCATCAGCAGCCTGGCTGCCGTCGACTGGAGCCATATTGGCATCCGCGGGGTCAACGTTGGAGTTGTCAACCTGCTGGGCATGAGCCGAACTGCTCGGGCATCCCGACAGCAGCACTGCTCCGGTAAAGGTGGTCATGGCCAGCGCGGCGCTCAGCATCGTGCCGCGCCCTAACTTCGTAATCGATTTGGTGACCGGGTCTAGCATCTTCCTCGTTCTCCTGCCGGGTTAAACCCGCATTTTGCTTGTGAGATGCGCTTCATCGCGCATTGTCGCCAGGGCCTCCGCAGATTCTTCTTATTAACTGATTCGGCGCGGGTTAGGGCACAGCAGTAGTTAAAGGCAGAAAAAGAGAAGCTCAAGAGAATCTTAAAGCAATCACAGGATTAGTGCTTGGCCGGATAGTCAACAGTCGTCTGCGTGCGCTCGTTCGTGACCGAAAAGCTGCCATTATGCCGAACCGTCAGCACAAGGTAGTGTCCCGCGTCAGGGCCAGGAAGGTTGGCGATGCGCGAATCCTCCGTATTGTGCGCGGCATCGTTGTGGATTGCGGTGTGAAGCTGCCACAGATTGCCCGGATGGTCTTTGATGCGCGGCGAGTTGCGGATAATCGTCCACGCGCCGGGATCGGCGCCTTTGACTGCGCCGTTGTCCATAATGGCGACACGCGGGGCAATCGCATCCACCAGCGCCGGGCTCGAGCTGCGGTCGAAGCCATGGTGCGAGACGACGTAAATATCCACCTTGCCAAGCTTGTTCACCGGGCACATCAGCGGCCGCTCTTCGCCCCACGTCAGGTCGCCAAGATCGAGGATGCGAACCTGACCAAACGTAATCAGCGTGCCAAGCGAGCGGTCGTTCTCTGAGTTCTCGATGGGCTTCAGCGGACTGGAGGCACAGAACGGGTTAGCTTGTCCCGCACCGGCAAGTGGCGTACTGATAAGGTTGCCGTCCGCACTGATGACTTCGACATGCATGCCTTTCACAGGTAGGATATCTCCCGGTTTCGCCACCATATGCTGGTAGTGGCCATCAGCCAACACCTTCTGATAGGCATTCCAGCTATCCTCAGTCGGCTTGTCAGTGGTCTCGCGATTCGGGCCATGGTCGATGAAGCGGCCAATAGGCATCTTCGCGGCGAGCTGTGGAATGCCACCCGCATGGTCAATGTGAAAGTGCGTGATCAGCAGGTTGTCGATCTTCTTCACGCCGGCCTGTTTGCAGAGTTCAACAATGCGATCGGCGTCGCGGTTGTTGTGGTCGGGCCAGCCGGTATCGACCAGCAGGCTCTCTCCAGAGGGCATCACGAACAACGTGGCCTGCCCGCCTTCCACATCGGCAAAGTAGACACGGAGCGCTCCCGAGCTTTGGCCGAGGGCGAAGGTTGCGGTCATCATCATCAGGGCTGCTGCAAGAAGGCGCTTCATGGGATTCTCCTGTTTTCGGAAGAGATAGCAGTGATTTTTCGTGGCATTGGAATGATTGCACGAGTGGGGCCATAGCGGGGAGCCTTCGGGCAACAGGGGCTACCGCGCCACAGCAAATCGGCAGTAAAATAAACCCGATGGCACGCCGCCTGCCCAGACCGAAGCGCTTTCGGCATGGCCGCCCCGACCGCGGGCGCTGATCGCCTTGTGCTCGATTACCCACCCAAAGTTTTGTTAAGCTTCCAACCGTCGCTGTCCGTGGCCTGAGTTCGCCGCCACGGCCCTCACCTCGCGCGCTGACGCATCTGACCAATCAGCCGCGCCTTCGGAGAAGAAACCATGCCCACTCAATCGCATCCCGATTCCTTCAAGAGCCTCGCTACGCTCAAGTCCGGTTCCACCACCTGCCAGTACTTCAGCCTGAAGGCGCTGGAGAAGAAACCCGGCGATCTCTCGCGCCTTCCGTTCTCGCTGCGCATCCTGCTCGAAAACCTGCTTCGCCACGAAGACGGTCGCTCCGTCACCGCGGACGACATCAAATTCCTCGCCGCGTGGGACCCGAAGGCCGAGCCTTCCCGCGAGATCGCCTACATGCCCGCTCGCGTCCTCATGCAGGACTTCACCGGCGTGCCTGCCATCGTTGACCTCGCCGCCATGCGCGACGCCATGAAGACGCTCGGCGGCGACCCAGAGAAGATCAATCCGCTCCAGCCCGCCGAGCTGGTCATCGACCACTCCGTGCAGGTGGACGAGTTCGGCACGCTGCGCGCCTACGACATGAACGCCGCGCTCGAGTTCCAGCGCAACCGCGAGCGCTACGCCTTCCTCAAGTGGGGCCAGTCGGCGTTCAACAACTTCTCTGCCGTGCCTCCCGGCATGGGCATCTGCCACCAGGTAAACCTCGAATTCCTCGCGCGCGTCGTCTTCACCACCGCGCCCGACGCGAGCGGAAAAGTCTGGGCCTATCCTGACACACTCGTCGGCACCGACTCGCACACAACCATGGTCAACGGCCTGGGCGTGCTCGGCTGGGGCGTCGGCGGTATTGAGGCAGAGGCCGCAATGCTCGGCCAGCCAGTCTCGATGCTGGTTCCGCAGGTGGTCGGCTTCAAGCTGACCGGCAAACTGCGCGAAGGCGCGACCGCGACCGACCTCGTCCTGACCGTCACGCAGATGCTGCGCAAGCTCGGCGTCGTCGGCAAGTTCGTCGAGTTCTACGGCCCCGGCATCGCCGAGCTTCCTCTGGCCGACCGCGCCACCATCGCCAACATGGCGCCCGAGTACGGCGCCACCTGCGGCATCTTCCCGGTCGATGCCGAGACGCTGCGTTATCTGCGCCTCACCGGCCGCAGTGAAGAGCACATCGCGCTCGTCGAAGCCTATCTCCGCGAGCAGGGACTCTTCCACACGAAGGATGCAGTGGAAGCTGAGTACTCCGCGACCATTTCGCTCGATCTCGCCACAGTCGAGCCAAGCGTGGCCGGACCGAAGCGTCCGCAGGACCGCGTGCTGCTCTCGCAGGCAGGCGCGAACTTCAAGGAGCAGCTCCCTGCGCTGCTCGGACCCAACGGCAACAAGAACGAGGCGCGGCAGATGGTCCGTTGGGAGGGCGAAGGCGGCACCGCCTCTGCCTCGGGCGATATTGGAAGCAGTGTTGGCATGGCGGCCGCAGTTGTCGAGTCGCCCAGCGTACCTGTGGCCACGCTGGTTGAGGGAGCGCTCGAAGCCCCTCACGTGTCGATCAGGTCGCGGTTCGGGATCGATCCGGACAAGTACCTCGACCACGGCTCGATTGTCATCGCCGCGATTACATCATGCACGAACACCTCGAACCCCTCGGTGATGCTCGCCGCTGGTCTGCTGGCGAAGAAGGCCGTCGAGAAGGGACTCAAGACGCCGCCCTGGGTGAAGACCTCGCTCGCACCAGGCTCGCGCGTCGTGACGGATTACTACGAGAAGGCCGGGCTGATGCCGTATCTCGATGCGTTGCGCTTCCAGATAGTGGGCTACGGCTGCACGACCTGCATTGGCAACTCGGGTCCGCTGCCCACCGATGTCTCGAAGGCGATTGACGACCACGGCCTGGTCGCCGTCTCGGTGCTCTCGGGCAACCGCAACTTTGAGGGCAGAATCTCGCCCGACGTGCGCGCCAACTACCTGATGTCGCCGCCGCTGGTCGTCGCCTACGCGCTGGCCGGACACATCGGCCACAACTTCGACACCGACCCGCTCGGCAAGGGCAAGGACGGCAAGCCCGTCTTCCTGCGCGACATCTGGCCCACCCAGCAGGAGATCGCCCAGACCGTCGCCGCCTCCATCGACTCCGAGATGTTTCACAAGGAGTACTCGACCGTCTCGAAGGGCGACCAGAACTGGCAGGGTCTCAAGTTCCCCGAGGGCGAAACCTACGGATGGGAGCAGGACTCGACCTACATCCGCAAGGCCCCGTACTTCGACGAAATGCCCGCGACGCCTGCGGCGGTCGAGGACATCCACGGTGCCCGTGTGCTTGCGCTGCTCGGCGACTCCGTCACGACCGACCACATCTCCCCCGCAGGTTCGATCAAGCTGAACGGCCCGGCGGGCAAGTACCTCACCGATCATGGCGTGAAGGCGTCGGACTTCAACAGCTACGGCTCCCGTCGCGGCAACCACGAGGTCATGGTGCGGGGCACCTTCGCCAACGTGCGGCTGCGCAACAAGCTCGCTCCGGGTACCGAGGGCGGCGTCACGCGCCTGCTGCCAGAGGGCACAGGCATGTCCATCTATGACGCCTCGGTCGAGTACGCGAAGCGCGGCACTCCGCTCGCCATCCTCGCGGGCAAGGAGTACGGCTCCGGCTCCTCGCGCGACTGGGCGGCGAAGGGTCCGCGCCTGCTCGGCATCCGCTTCGTCGTTGCCGAAAGCTACGAGCGCATCCACCGCTCGAACCTGGTCGGCATGGGCATCCTGCCCCTGCAGTTCCTCCCCGGGCAGAACACCGAATCGCTCCACCTGACGGGCGAAGAGGTCTTCCGCGTAGGCGAGCCAGGCGAGCTGCGCGCAATGCTCGACGGCAAGTTCGCCAACGGTCGCACGATCACCGTCTTCGCCGAGTCCGACAAGGGCAAGACAACCGAGTTCTCCGCGACGGTCCGGATCGACACGCCGCAGGAGATTCTCTACTACCAGCACGGCGGCATCCTGCAATACGTGCTGCGCCAGTTGGCAGGGAAGGCGTAGGCTGAACGCGCATGGCGGGTGCTCCTCACCGGGGCGCCCGCCGCACTGACAGGTGCCATCGTGTAACAGATTCTGCTTTAATGTGCCTGCTCTTTATTCTGAGCCGGGCCTGTCAGCGAAAATCTCCGTTACCAGGGCGTGCTGCCATGCGTGTCGTCTCTTCTCTCGCGGTGGTTCTCTGTTTTCTTCTGTCAACCGTGCCCGCGCAGCCGCAGGATGTTCTGACTCCTGTAATTGCGTCTCCGCTCCGTCCCACCGCGTTCGCCTTTCAAGGGACGGACCATCGACAGCACCTTGTTTACGAGCTGACGATCACCAATACAGGCAGCGCACCAGCGACGCTCCAGCAGATCGAGGTCGTCGATAAGGACTCTCCCGCAAAGGCACTTGCTGTGTTTGAAGGCGAGGCGCTCCTCGTGCGCCTGTGGACCCCGGGACGCGCACTCGCAACGACACCGCAGATCGAACCAAACGGAACGCGGCTCTTCCTCGCCGACTTCACCCTGGACGGGAACAGCCACGTGCCCCACACCCTCCTGCACCGGTTTCACCTGCTGGCCTCCGGGCCGCCCGGCTCGCCGAAAGATGAGGCCGTGCCGTACACCTACACCATCGCCCCAATCGCAGTGAGCACAGACATCGCAGTGATTAGCCCGCCGCTTGCCGGCGAGGACTGGGTCGCGCTGAATGGCTGCTGCGAGCCCACAGGCGCGCATCGGGGCACAGGCCTGCCGGTCAACGGTGAGATCCACTATGCGCAACGCTTCGCCATCGACTGGATGCAGCTCGACGCCGACCGAAGATTCAGCCACGGAGACGGCAAAGACGTCCACGACTATGCGGACTACGGCGCCAAAGTAATCGCCGTGGCCGACGGCACCGTGGTCGAGACGCTCTCCAACCTGGATGACCAGCCGGTCGGCTCGCTGCCCGATCCAAAGACCATCACGCTCGAAAATGTGGACGGCAACCACATCGTGCTCGATCTCGGACATGGCCGCTACGCCTTCTACGCGCATCTCCAGAAAAACTCGCTGCTGGTCGTCAAAGGACAGCACGTAAAGCGCGGCCAGGTTCTGGCGTTGCTGGGCAACACGGGCAACTCCTCCGCGCCGCACCTGCACTTTCATCTGATGGACGGCCCCTCGGTGCTGGGCTCATCCGGCCTGCCTTACGTCATCGACCACTTTCAGGTCGCTGGCCAGCTCTCCCGCGAGCAGTTCGACAAGACCGGGATCGATGGCGAGTGGAACGAGGGCCTCGATAAAACTTCCTCCAGCAGAAGTCAGGAATTTCCTCTCGACCTGACCGTAGTCGATTTTTAAAAAGGGGACCAAAACCTCAGGACCAACAGCACGATCAGAAAAAATAGCGGACGCCCGAGGGCGTCCGCTGTCTGGTTAATTCAGGATGATTTATCGTCCAAGGTTCAGGTCGGGCAGAACGCTCGTACCCTGAATGCGAACTGCATCCAGATACGCCGGGTTGATGTCGAGCGCCTTGAGGATGGTTGGAGCCACCTGCGAGGTTGCGACGTCCACGTAGACGGTTCTGGGCTGCCAGTCGTCGTGCGAGACCAGCAACATGACGTTGGTGTCGTCATGGGCGAATCCGCCATGCTCTTCCTGCTTCGCCGTGCTGCCGGAGTAGGTGACGCCGACGTTCGGGGTCACGATGATGTCCGGCGTGCGCGGGTCCTTGGTCGGGTCGTTGAAGTTGAGCGCGAGCGAGGGGCCATAGTAGATCTGCCCGAGACCGATCTGTGCCGCGTTCTGCTCAAGAATAGAGACGCTTTGGGCTGTGTAGGACGAGTCTTTCAGCCAGATCAGCGAGACATCGTCCTCGGTGGGACCGATACCGGTCGGGTTGTTGGTCGACTCGGAGTCGGGAATGAAGCCTGCATTCGAGAGCAGGGTTACGGGCGAAGAGGCATTGATGAGGTTGGAGACGTAGCGGTTGGGATCGATCGGCGACTGGCCGTGCTTGGCCGTGACGACGATCAGGGTCGAGTCGTAGAGGCCCTTCGATTTGAGCTCGGCGACAAACTTGCCGATAGACGCATCGACAAACTTGATCTCGCCAACGAGGGCTGCAGACGGGGTTCCCGCCGCATCGAGGTAGCCGCCTTTGGTGTTGTTGCTCGCCTCGATGAGCTTCTGGCCAACGCTGACGGCCTGGAAGTTCATGCCAAAGATCGTGGGCACCTCGGTCCTCTTGACGCCGAGGTGGTCTTTGCCGTCAATCTCATTCAGGATTGCGTTGGCCTTGAGAGTGTCATAGCACTGGATGTTCTGGAAGCTATTGGTCCAGGCGGTTACGTCCGAACCTGGGTCAGGAATAGTGCTGCAGGCAAGGCCGGTGGGTGTTTGAACGTTGGGAAGCGCTACGACGGTCGAGTTAATCTCAGGCGCATAGAAATCGTCGAGCGCGGAAGGCCCAACGCCGCTGGCAACCGACGAGTACGCCGGATGCTTATCGGACCACGCGGTGTAGCCGCCAGCCTGATGGATGACGCTGAAGATGCTGTTGGTGCGGACAAACTGCCACGGAAAGACGGGCTGGCAGCCAGTGGCCGGATCGCGGGGAAGCTTCTTCGGGTCGATGGAATTGAGGCCGCCATCGGTGAGCGAAGCGCCGGGTGCGCCGCCGTTCAGCTTGGTCTTGTCGATATCGATGCCTTCCTCATACTCGGTCGTCGTGCCGGTCGGTGCAGCATAGGGAGTGCAGGGGCCGGCAGCGACGCCGTTGCCGGTGGTTGTCGCGGGGGCATCGTAGTTGCGAGCGTAGGCAACGTCGTAATAGACGCCGGTCAGCGCGGGGCTGCCGCCGGTGACGATTGCCGTCAGGCCTGGGAAAGAGTCCGATGGCCGTGAGGTGCTGGCCGCCACATAGTTAACGCCGGTGCTGTAAAGCGCGGCGAGCGCAGGGCAGTAAGACTCGCCGTTATTCACCGTGCTGACGCCGTGGATGCAGTTGGCAAGGTCGACAGCGTGCATGCCGTCGATGCTGATGAGAAGCACATGCTTAACCCGGTCGTGATTGCCATGGTCAAAGTCCTGCGCGGCGGCGATGCCTGCTGAAGAGAGAGCTGCAAGCATAAGGAGAGCGATCGCTTTTTTCATTACATACCTCCGCTAACGAGATTTATGCGGAGGTTGTGGTGAAGACGTTGCAGGAAGGTCAATTTTGGTTGAATGGATGCGATGCGGATGAGGAAAACAATGGAGATATTGATAGGAAGCGGTTTTCTTTTTACCCCATCAAACGAGACTCACTGAGACTCGATCGTGTCGCAGGTGCAAGCCGGCTTTTGTTGCAATGATTTGCAACTATTCGGTTCAGCAAGCACAGGATCTGCAATCAATATTTTAAGCATGCAAGCTGGCGCGAGCAGCGTAGCGCGAATTTTCAAAATAGGGCCTTGACAGATGAGTGCGCACCGGCCTCGTACAGATAGATAGCCTGTTATGCATGAGTTAGCATCTTCTCTTACACTTCAGACACCTTCGCGCCAATTGAGAGCAATACTGGAAGTCGGTCATTTCATGCGAGATGACCCGATGTTGAATAAATCCCCGCATGAATAGGCAACCTTTTG
This sequence comes from Edaphobacter acidisoli, assembly GCF_014642855.1. Lineage (NCBI taxonomy): Bacteria > Pseudomonadati > Acidobacteriota > Terriglobia > Terriglobales > Acidobacteriaceae > Edaphobacter > Edaphobacter acidisoli. The sequence continues at coordinate 2,979,084 of NZ_BMJB01000001.1, forward strand.
CACTGTTCTATACTTCGTCTATTGCCTCCCCCGGCGCTTCACCTGTGTCTGGCTGACGAGTCGCCGGCCCAATACCCCACAGGTATTTTTTCCTGCCAATAGGACACGAACTCCTTTTTGTGTCGCGTCCATTGAGGGTATTTCCCCTCTCAGATCACCGCAGAGGTAACGACTCCATGCATATTGCATCCGTAGGCACAGCTTTTCCTCCTCACCGTTATCCGCAAGCCGTTATCACGGGAGCGATTAAAGAAAAGATGAGAGACAAGCTGGACATGCCAGACGTGATGGACCGGCTCCACGGAAATTGCGGCGTCGACTTCCGCCACATCATGTTTCCGCTGGATACGCTGGGAACCATCTCGGGATTTGGCCCAACCAACGATCTCTGGATCAAGGGAGCGATGGAGCTAGGCGAGAAGGCGATCCAGAAGGCGCTCGATCACGTGGGACTCAGGCCGAAGGACATCTCCGCGATCTTCTTTACCTCAGTGACCGGCATTGCTTGCCCAAGTATTGATGCGCGGCTGGTAAACAAGATGGGCTTTCCGCGCAGCGTGAAGCGGATCCCGATCTTTGGACTGGGGTGCGTGGCCGGTGCAGCAGGAATCTCGCGTGCGGCAGACTATGTGCGTGCTTATCCGAAGCAGTATGCCTTGCTGCTCTCTGTCGAGTTGTGCTCGTTGACGTGGCAGGAGAATGACAGCTCGATGGCCGCACTTGTTGCCTGCGGACTCTTTGGCGATGGCGCGGCGGCCGTGGTTCTGGCTGGCGAAGAGACCGAGCTGGCGAAGAGACCGACAAGCGTGAAGAACCCATGTCCAAAGATATTGGCAACGCGCTCAACGTTTTATCCCGACACAGAACACTTGATGGGATGGAACATCAATGAGAGCGGTTTCAACATTGTGCTGTCCGCAGATGTGCCTCAGCTTGTGAAGGCGGAGTTGCGTTCCACGGTAGAAGGCTTTTTGGAAGAGAACGGTATGCGCATGGAGCAGATTTGCAGCTTCATCTTCCATAGCGGAGGACCGAAAGTGTTGCAGGCAATGGAAAGCAGTCTGGGATTGCCTCCGCATGCACTGTCCGCCTCGTGGAACAGTCTGCGGCAAAGAGGCAATCTGTCGTCTGCATCGGTCCTGACAGTGATGCAGGACTTTCTGCTGAATCGTCCGGGCAGTCCAGGCTGCTACAGCATGATGGGCGCCATGGGACCAGCATTCTGTTCAGAATTACTTCTGTTGCAGTGGTAGTTCAGCGTGCACATTTTTTTGCGAATTTGAATTGAAGTGAGAGGAGAGCGTGAAGACGTTCTCCTCCTCGTTTTTGATATGCCTACATCGTTCGTGCATGAGAAGAAAATGTGCGCGGATGATGCACAGAGTAGTTATTGTCCTTGTCTACAAGGAGTTTCATGCGCTGTCTCGCCATCGGCCTCGAAATATTTTCGCATGACGAATTTCTTGTTCGTCAGGACGAGAAACATCATCATCTGCAGGCAACGTGAATAGGCGACATCGCGCGAACCACGGGCATCCGTAATAAGTATCGATGCGAGCAAGAAGCACGACGGAAGACGCATCCGCACTTCCCCCGGAGGTTCAATATGCTCAAATCACTCGTAGCCTTGGCTGCCGCGTTGACGTTGCCTGTTGTTCTTTTTGCTGATCCTATCTCTGGAACGTTGTCGGCCCAGGGCAGTGATACCTTCACTTCCTCTACGATCACGTTCGGCACAGATGGAGAAGTGAATGGAGGAGCAGGCGCAAATACAGGCAGCTTCAGTGTCCTGTCCGATGGAACGCACATTACGTTCTTTCCTGCTTTTCCATCATCAACCCCCCTGCCTTACAACCAGGGGTTCAACACAGTGCCGACCACTCTTCAGCCGCTCACGCTCTTCACGACGACTGCATCGAACAATGAAATCTTCAACTTCATCATGCAGGACTACACCGCCGATTATTCCAGCGGTGGCGGATGTCTGAGCGGAGCAGTTTGTCTGGACGTAACAGGTGATGGCTATTTCACAGCCTCGGGCCCAACCGCATACACGTCGAGCCCAGGCAGCTTTACCTTCACCTCTCAACTCGTGAATGGACAAACGAGTACCACGTACTCGGCTTCAGCCATTGCTACACCGGCCGCAGTTCCGGAACCAGCTTCGATCGCGTTGCTGGGTGCCGGCATGCTTGGCATCGCGGGTCTTGTGCGGCGACGCATGATCTCGCTTGGCTAGTGCTGTCGTGTAGTCAGTTCGGCGATAAACCCTCTCCACTACGTGCCGTCCGACGGCACGTAGTGGAGGCTCTATTTTTGTCGATGGCTCGAAGAGCTTCCACGATGCTCTGATTAAGCCCCGCAAATGCTACGAACGGCGCGAGGTTGACGGGTCGGCCTATAATTACATATGGTTCCCGCAAATTCAGTCCCATCGGGGGCTGGCGTCGAGTCGCGCGTTGAGGATGAGACGAAATCTCGGGATTTGGCCGTTGGGCCAAATGGAGCCGGGCCGGAAGTGGCTCTTCCGCAAGGGATTTCGCCGACTGCTGGCGCGGTGTTGCCAGAAGAGTCTGTAGTGCCGAATTCGGCTGCTTCGCGTCTGACGGGGCTTTCACCTGACGAGATCAAGACCATCGATAACAAGTTTGAGAAGGTGCTGGCGACGGTCCACGAGAACCGGCCGGGGGATGATCTCGAAATCATTCGCAAGGCGTGGGCGTTTTGTCTCGAACATCATGAGGGTCAGAAGCGCGCGAGCGGCGAACCGTATGTGATTCATCCGCTCGAAGTGGCGCAGGTGTTAGCCGAGCTGAAGATGGACTCGACGGCGATTGCGGCCGGGCTGCTGCATGATGCTGTCGAAGACACAGATGTGACTTCGCCGGAGATTGCGAAGCGGTTTGGCGACCAGGTGGCGCACATCGTTGAAGGTGTGACGAAGCTGGACAAGATCAAATTTGCCAACCGCGAGGACCATCAGGCGGAGAACATTCGCAAGATGCTGCTGGCCATGGTGACGGACGTGCGCGTGGTCATCATCAAGCTGGCCGACCGGCTGCACAACATGCGCACGCTGGAGCACTTGAAGCCCGAGAAGCAGCAGAAGATTGCAAAGGAGACGCTGGACATCTACGCTCCGCTGGCGCACCGGCTCGGCATGGGCAAGCTGCGCGGCGAGCTGGAAGACCTCGCGTTTCGGTATACCGATCCTTACGGATACGAGCGCGTGTCGCATGAGGTCGATGCGCTGCGTGGCGCTGGCGAAGAGTTCCTTGAAAAGATTGGCACGCAGCTTGAAGCGAAGCTCAAAGAATTCAAGATCAAGGGCCGCGTTGAGTGGAGAATCAAGCGGCTCTATTCGATCCAGCAAAAACTGAACGATCAGAAAATTCCTGTAGACCAGGTATACGACCTGCTGGCCGTGCGGGTCATCTGCACGACGGTGCAGGACTGCTATGCGCTGCTCGGCCTGCTGCACTCGATATGGCGGCCGGTGCCGGGCAGGATCAAAGACTTTATCGCGATGCCGCGGCCGAATATGTATCAGTCGCTGCATACGACGCTGATTGCCGAAGGCGGCCATCAGTTTGAGGTGCAAATTCGCACCGAGGAGATGCATCGCGTCGCCGAAGAGGGCATTGCAGCGCACTGGAAGTACAAGGCCGACGACAACGTCAGCGCAAAGGACGAGCAGCGGCTGGCGTGGGTGCGGCAGTTGATGGAGTGGCAGCGCGAGATGTCCGACCCCAACGAGTTCATGTCGACACTCAAAATCGACCTGTACCCGGAGGAGGTCTACACCTTCACCCCGAAGGGCAAGGTCGTAGTGTTGCCCAAGGACGCAAGCCCAGTCGATTTCGCCTACGCGATTCACACGCAGGTAGGCGACACGACAGTCGGCGCGAAGGTAAATGGGCGCATCGTGCCGCTGCGGACACGGCTGCGCAACGGCGATATCGTCGAGATCATCACGCAGACCGGCCACGCGCCGAGCCGCGACTGGCTGAGCTTCGTGAAGAGCTCGCGAGCACGCAACAAGATCAAGCACTGGCTCAACGAACACCAGCGCGAGCGCGCCGTGGAGATTGGCCGAAAGCTGATCGAGCGTGAGGCGCGCAAGTACAAGGTCGCACTCACGAAGTTCGGCGAAACAGACTATGTGCGCGTGGCTGGCGAGTACGGTTTGGGCACGCACGCGGATCTGCTCTCTGCGGTTGGCTTTGGGAAGTACTCCGCACGGCAGGTGTTGAACAAGCTCGAACCCGGCGCCACGGCCTCTCCTGAACCGGCTGCGCCCGAGGCCGGCGTAGGCAACGCGCTGGGCCAGATGTCCGAGGCAGTGAAGCGCGTCTTCTTCGGCAAAGGTTCGGAGTCGCTGCAAGTCGAGGGCAAGGACGACCTACTCGTGTACCGCGCGCGCTGTTGTAACCCGATTCGCGGCGAAGAGATTATCGGCTACGTTACGCGCGGCAAGGGCGTAGCGGTCCACGCGCGAAGCTGTCCAAATGTGCAGAACCTGCTGTACGAGTCCGACCGCAGAATTCAGGTCGAGTGGGCGCCGACACCAACAGAGCCAGGAACAGTGAAGCAGCAAACCTACCCTGTGAAACTGTCCGTGACCTGCGAAAACCGCACGGGGATGCTCAAAGAGTTCACCGCAATCATCTCCGACGATGGAACCAATATCCGCAGTGTGGACACGCGCGATGTCGACGATGGCAACGCCGTCGTCGACTTTGTCGTCGAGACAGTGGACCTCCGCCACCTGAATCGTCTGGTGGAACGGCTCAGGCGCGTGCCAGGTGTGCTCGACGTGCAGCGCGCACAGAAGATTTAGGGCGGCGGGTTGCGGTGAAAGGGCGCTCGCGTGTATTGTGGATAACAAGATGACAAACTTCTCCAGCCAAATTTTTATCTTCCGCTACTGGCGCACGGTAGCGGCGACGGCGGAGTAGGCTCATCTGAAGGATTGTTAGCAGTATTCAGTTGAAGCGAAATCCACCCGGGCCGCGACCACAAGAGTCGCGGCCCTTGCTTTGTGCGGTAAGGAGCGTGTGATGAGTACGACAGCGACGATAGTGAATCCAGCGCGGTCGGTGGCTGGACGGTTTGGAGCGTACGGCGGGCGGTATGTGCCGGAGACGCTGATGGCGGCGCTTGAGGAGCTGGAAGCAGCGTACAACGCGGCCAGGGAAGACGCAGCGTTTCAGGCAGAGCTGGACGATCTGCTCAGGAACTACTGCGGGCGGCCGACGCCGCTCTACTTCGCCAAACGGCTGACGGAGCAGTGTGGCGGCGCGAAGATCTACCTGAAGCGCGAAGACCTGCTCCACACCGGCGCGCACAAGATCAACAACGCCCTCGGCCAGGGGCTGCTGGCGCGGCGGATGGGCAAGCACCGTATCATCGCCGAGACGGGCGCGGGGCAGCACGGCGTGGCCACGGCCACCGTCTGCGCGCTGCTGGGCATGGAGTGCGTCATCTACATGGGCGAAGAGGACATGCGGCGGCAGGAGCTGAACGTCTACCGGATGCGTCTGCTGGGCGCTGAGGTGCGCGGCGTGGCGGCGGGGTCGGCGACACTGAAGGACGCGATCAACGAAGCGATGCGCGACTGGGTCACGAATGTGCGGACAACGTACTACATCCTCGGCTCGGCGCTTGGCGCACATCCTTACCCGACGATGGTGCGGGACTTTCACCGCGTCATCAGCCGCGAGGCGAAGGCGCAGATGCTCGAGCGCGAGGGCAAGCTGCCAACCGCGATCGTCGCGTGCGTAGGCGGTGGCTCGAACGCCATTGGCGCGTTCTACGAATTTCTTGGCGACAAGAATGTGCAACTCATTGGCGTCGAAGCTGGCGGACGCGGGCCAAAGCTGGGCGAACACGCGGCGCGTTTCCAGAAGGTAGACGGCGGCGTGCCAGGCGTACTGCAAGGAACATACAGCTACGTCCTGCAGGATGAGAACGGCCAGGTGGCAACAACGCACTCAGTAAGCGCGGGTCTCGACTACGCGAGCGTAGGCCCGGAACACGCGATGCTGCACGACACAGGCCGCGCCACCTACACATCATGCACGGACGACGCGGCGTTGAAGGCTACGGTAACGCTCTCGCGCACAGAAGGCATCCTGCCCGCGCTCGAAAGCGCACACGCAGTCGCCGAAGCCATTCGTCTTGCTCCCACAATGGCGAAGACGGATGTCCTGATGGTGAATCTGTCAGGACGAGGCGATAAGGACATGGGGATTTTGTCGAGAGAGCTGAAGATACAGGGCGTATAGGGACAGGAGCAGAAACGGATGGCGATTGAGTTTAAGAAGAAGCCAGGAATTGTTGCGTATCTGACCGCGGGTGATCCTGATCTTGCGGCGACGAGAGAAATTGCGCTGGCGGCGATTGATAACGGCGCGGATGTGATTGAACTGGGCGTGCCCTTCAGCGATCCGCTTGCGGATGGGCCGGTGATTCAGCGGGCGAGCGAGCGGGCCGTTGCGCGTGGAACGCGGCTGGTGGATGTGCTTGCTCTTGCGAAGGAGCTGCGCGCGGCGCGTCCTTCAGCAGGGCTGGTGCTGTTCTCGTACCTGAACCCCGTGGTACGGATGGGGATGCGGACGTTCACGGAGCGCGCTGCCGAGGCGGGTGCGGACGGAGTGCTTTTGACCGATATGATCGTCGAAGAGGCGGGCGAATACCTCGAAGCGATGCACGCGAACAAGCTTGCTCCGGTGTTTCTGGCCGCACCGACGAGCCCCGATGCACGGTTGAAGGCAATCGCCGAAGTCTCTCAGGGATTTGTCTACGCTATCTCGCGCGTGGGAATTACGGGCACGCAGCAGAAGGTGGCGAGCGACGCGCCGGAGCTGGTGGCGCGCCTCAGAAAGTTCACGAAGCTGCCGATCGCCGTGGGATTTGGCATCTCGACGCCCGAGCATGTGCGCGCCGTAGGCGAGTTTGCCGATGCGGCTGTGATCGGCAGCGCGCTGGTGGCGCTGATTGAAAAAACCGGCGCGGACGGAGCCGCGGCAGCCGTAGGCAAGTTCATCCGGGAGGTGCGCGGGTGATAGCTGACAGCAAGAACGCAGGCAACTCCGCCGTTTATCATGGTGCGTACGGAAAATTTTCGCGGCACGCGACGCATGATGGCGCGCAGCTCGAACATGAGGGATGGCAATGGAGATCTCCGACTGGCGGAAGAAGATTGATGAGCTCGATGAGCAGATTGTGCGGCTCATCAACCAACGCGCAGAGGCGGCGCGGGCGATTGGAGAGCTCAAACGCGTGTCGGACCTTCCCGTTTATGAGCCCAGGCGCGAACAGATCGTGTTTGACCACGTTCGTTCCGTCAATGCTGGACCTCTGGCGGACGCCGAGATTCAGCACGTGTATGAGCGCATCATCGACGTGATGCGGACTCTGCAACGACGGGACGCCTAGCTGGCCTGAACGACGGCGTCATTTGTATCAATTTTAGTTACATACAGAAAGAGTGGCGCGAAATCCATGATCGTAGCGATGCAGGACCATGCAACTGAAGAGAATATTCAACACGTCATCGAGCGGATGGTGGAGCTTGGCTTCAACGTCCACAGAACAACCGGCGAAATCCAGACAATCCTTGCGGGCGTAGGGACGCCGTCACACTTTGACGTAAACGAGTTCAAGGTGCTGACCGGGGTGCAGGATGCGTACCGCATCTCGTCGCCATACAAGCTCGCCGGCCGCGGCTTCCGCCCCGAGGGCACAAAGATTACCTTCCCGAATGGCGTCGTCGTGGGCAACGAAGAGGTTGTCGTCATGGCCGGGCCGTGCTCGGTCGAATCGCGCGCGCAGATCTTGGACAGCGCGAAGAAGGTGAAGGCCGCGGGTGCGAAGTTCCTGCGCGGAGGCGCGTTCAAGCCCCGCAGTTCGCCGTACAGCTTCCAGGGCATGGGCCTCGAAGGCCTGAAGCTGCTGCGCGAAGTTGCCGACGAGACCGGGCTGCTGGTCATCACTGAAGTGATGGAGATATCGCAGATCGAGGTGATGTTGCCTTACATCGACTGCTTCCAGATCGGCGCGCGCAACATGCAGAACTTCAACCTGCTCCGCGAGCTGGGCCACGTGCGCAAGCCATGTCTGCTGAAGCGCGGCATCGCGGCGACAATTGAAGAGGTCCTCTTGAGCGCGGAGTACATTCTCTCCGGCGGCAACTACGACCTGATGCTGTGCGAGCGCGGCGTCCGCACGTTCGAGACCTACACGCGCAACACGATGGACATCTCGGCGATTCCGGTGCTGAAGAAGTTGACGCACCTGCCAGTGCTTGGCGACCCATCGCACGGCGTGGGCATCCGCGACCTGGTGCCACCGATGGCGCTGGCCGCTGTGGCTGCCGGCGCAGACGGCCTGCTGATGGAGATGCATCCGGACCCGGAGAAGGCGATGAGCGACGGCGCGCAAAGCTTGTATCCTGAACAATTGGAGAAGCTGATGGCGCAGTTGCGGAAGCTGGCGCCAGTGGTCGGGCGGAAGATTGCTTAGCCTGCATAAAGGACGGCGCACGCGATGATGGAACGGGTTCTGATCGTTGGCACAGGGCTGATTGGCGCCTCAGTGGGGCTTGCCCTGCGGTCGGCGGGCTTCGTGGGTCGCATCGATGGCTGGGACCAGAGCTCGCTGGAGCTTGCCGCTGCAGAGCAGATGGGCGCTATCGATGGCAAGGCCGCCAGTCGCGAGGCTGCGCTTCAGATTGCGCGTGTTGCCGACGTGATTGTGCTGGCTGTGCCGGTGCTTGCAATCAAGGACTGGATGCAGGCGCTGGCGCCGATCGTTGGCGCCGGGCAGCTCATCACAGACGTTGGCAGCACAAAGCTCGAGATCAGAGAGCTGGCAGCGAAGCTTTATGGAGGCGATGGTCGCGCGGTCTTTCTGCCGGGCCATCCAATGGCGGGCAAGGAGTCCGGCGGCGCTATGCTGGCGGAGGCCGGGCTGTTCGACGGCGCGATGTGGCTGTTCACGCCTCTTTCGGAAAAGCCGACTGCTGCGGAGAAGGAGTGGCGGGGTTGGATCGGCTGCTTCGGCACGCGTTCGCTCGACATGGATGCTGCGCGGCACGATGAGATCTGCGCGTGGGTAAGCCATCTGCCGCAGATGCTCTCGACGGCGCTGGCAGCTCTGCTAGAAGACACGTTCGCCGATGCAGCGGAGATTAGTGCAATCGGCGGCCGCGCGCTGCGCGAGACGACGCGGCTGGGCGCGAGCCCGTACAGCATGTGGCGCGATGTAGCGATGACCAACACGAAGCCGATTGCCGACACGCTGCTGGCGCTCGAGCAGAGGTTGACACATCTGCGCGAAAACCTGCGCACGCCTGAGCTGCGCGAAGAGTTTGAGCTGGCAAATCAGTTCCGGCGACGGCGGTAAGGAAGGCCTGACACGGATGGACACCGATGAGCACCGATCTTAAGAACGACCACGGATAGACGCGGATTGCTCCATGCCGTGCCGCGCAAAGCAAAGCAATTCATGACTCGAGCCCGCGTCGATCCGTAATCGAATCGGTGGCATCGGTGCAAATCGGTGTTAAGCCTTTCGAGATGTCATAAGCTGAAACGGGAAGGAATGTCTAACCCTGTGAGTTCAACAAGCAATCTCAATATCACGCTGGCCGACATCGCGGCAGCTCGCGAGCGCCTTCGTGGGTCCGTGTACTACACACCGTGCGCACACTCTGTGGTGCTGTCACAGTTGACTGGGCAAGAGGTCTTTCTCAAGCTCGAAAACCTGCAAATGACGGGCGCGTTCAAAGAGCGTGGCGCGCTGAACCGTATCGCCACACTTACGCCGGAACAGGCAGCGCGCGGCGTGGTGGCGGCAAGCGCCGGAAATCACGCGCAGGGCGTGGCCTATCACGCGACCAAGCGCGGGATTCGCAGCACCATTGTCATGCCGCTGGCGACTCCGCTGGTAAAGGTGACGGCAACGCGCGGCTTCGGCGCAGAGGTGGTGCTACATGGTGCCAACTATGACGAAGCCTGCGAAGAAGCGCTGCGGCTGTGCGCGGCGCAGGACATGACGTTTATCCATCCGTTCGACGATCCGGTCGTCATGGCGGGCCAGGGCACGATTGGGCTCGAGGTGCTTGAGCAGGTGCCCGATCTTGAAGCCATCGTAGTGCCGATTGGCGGCGGCGGCCTCATTGGTGGCATTGCGTGCGCCATCAAAGAATCACGGCCCGAAGTCCGCGTCGTGGGCGTACAAACCTCGCGATTGCCTTCGATGGCTGCGGCAGTAGCGGAGCACAAGATCGTAACGGTCGAGCCTGGAACGACGATTGCCGACGGCATCGCCGTGCGCCGCGCGGGAGACATTACATTTCCAGTAGTCGAAAAGTATGTCGACGAGATTGTGACCGTCGATGAAGACGAGATCGCATCGGCGATTCTGGTGTTGCTGGAGCGCGAGAAGATGCTCGCCGAGGGCGCAGGCGCAACGGCACTTGCTGCGCTCTTGCAGCGGAAGACCTCGCTCAAAGGCGGGCGCACAGCGGTGGTGGTTGGCGGCGGCAACATTGACGTCACGCTGCTGTCGCGGATCATCGAGCGCGGTCTGGTGCAGGACGGCCGCATGATTCGTCTGCGAATCCACCTGCTCGACAAGCCCGGCGCGCTGGCCGAGCTGACGCGGCTGATTGCGCATCATCGCGCCAACATCGTCGACACCCTCTACAACCGCGCTTACTATGGCGTGAACCTGGGCGACACAGCCATCGACATCACCCTTGAAACACGCGGCCCGGAGCAGGTAAAAGAGCTGTTGGCTGCGCTAGACTCCGGCGGTTATATCTACAGCCGTGTGATTTAGGTTCCTTTGCCGGTTGAGAAAGCAATAGAAGACACACTCTAATTCCGCGTGAACGTCGTCTCCTGCTTCTCCCGATGGCGTTCCATCGCCAGGCCGATGAGCCGGTCGATAAGCTGTTTGTAGGGGATGCCCGTGGCCTGCCACAGCTTCGGATACATGCTGATCGAGGTGAAGCCGGGCATGGTGTTGATCTCATTCAGATAGATGCGCGGCTTCTTGCCCTTGCGCGCAGGCTCCATCAGGAAGTCGACACGCGCGAGTCCGGCGCAGTCGCATGCGCGAAAGGCGGCGACGGCCATCTCACGAATCTGCTTCGATTCGGCCTTGGTAAGCTTCGCCGGAATGATCGGCACGCTGGTGTCAGAGACATATTTTGCTTCGTAGTCATAGAACTCAGCGCCGGGAACGATCTCGCCAACAACCGACGCCTCAGGCGCATCGTTGCCGAGCACGGCGACCTCCAACTCACGCGGCTTCGCTCCCGGTCCGCCGACACCTTGCTCAACGACAAGCTTGCGATCAAAGCCGGCGGCAAGATCCATCGCTGCGGCAAGTTCGCTGCGGTCGTGGACTTTGCTGATGCCAACCGAAGAGCCGAGGTTCGCGGGCTTCACAAAGAGCGGGTAGCGAAGCGCGGCTTCGATCTTCTTCCTGCACTTCTTTGGGTCAGCGCGCCACTCGCTGCGCAGCAGGGCAAGATACGGTGTCTGCGGAAGGCCCGCGGCGCTAAAGAGCTTCTTCATCGCGGCCTTGTCCATGCCAGTGGCCGAGCCGAGCACCCCGGAGCCGACATAAGCGATGTCAGCCAATTCAAACAAGCCCTGAATCGTACCGTCTTCGCCGAAGGTGCCGTGCAGAACAGGAAAGATCGCATCCAGATCAAGCGGCGCGCTCGCATGTGCAGGCGCAAGATCGGTGCGTGTCGAAAGCTGGAGCGGTTGCAGCGACTCCGCCGGCACAGGTGGAACGATGATAGCCTCGCCGCGTTTCAGCACTGCAGCCGTGGGCGTAGCCTCCGGATCGCCTGCCTGGAGCGGGTTCTCCGGCGGGAACCGGCCTGTGAGCAGCGCATGCGCGTCGTGCGACGTAACCCAGCGGCCCTGCTTGGTGATGCCGATGGGGACAACCTCGTACTTCTTCTTATCGATCGCCTTCAGAATCGAGGCTGCGGAGAGGAGCGAGACCTCGTGTTCGCCCGAGCGGCCGCCAAACAGGACACCGACGCGGAGCTTTTTCGCTGGATGCTTTTTCGTCATATTCTGGTTCAAGTCTCTAACAATTGTCAGAGATTTGTTTGCGGAAAACCGCGCGGAGTGCAGAGGTGGTTATGAGAAGTGGTGAGAGTCCGTGTCCATGTGATGAAATAGGGACGAAGATTCAGCACAAATAGGAGACACGCATGTCGGAAGAAGACCTGAGAGCAGAATTGGAGCGGTTGAAGGCAGAGAACGAGCGGCTGAAGAGCAAGGGCGTGCGCGGCCTGAGCCTGAAGGTCAGCGAAAAAGGCGCAGTCTCGCTCTACGGCATCGGACGGTTTCCCGTGACGCTCTACAAGGAGCAGTGGCGCAAGATCCTCGGCATGGCAGCCGAGATCGAGGACTTCATCCAGAAGAACGAAGCGAGCCTGAAGGCGAAAGAGTAGTCAGCCACTCGCGCCCCGCAGGCACAGCGCTGCGTTCTCCCCACAGATGCCAAATGGGGCAGTTTGCATAGTTGGGCCTGCTCGTAGCGCGAGTGATGCTCAGGTTTTAGCGCACAGGTTGGATCAGGCGGAAGATTGGGGATTGTCTCGCCGCTGCCGGGTCGTCAGGCTACAGCCAGCTCTCGCTCCTCACCCCGGATGGGCGTGGGCTCAGTGGTTGAGACTGCCGGGCGCTTCCAATCGCCCAGGGAACGGCTCAGTAGCGCCGAAGCGCAGCCCTCTCCACAGAGGGTGATAATGTCGTTGGAGAGAGCCAGGTCCCAGTCCCACGGCATAAAGGTGATACCGCGCGACGTTACCTTGGCCAGAATCCAGTGATTGCTGGTTTTCTTCTGGACCCCACATACGCACGTAAATGTTGGTGATACTGCCATTTGTTTTCCTGCTTTCCTGGGTCGGCGTTCCGACCCCGTGTGCTACGTTTTGCATAGCAGCACGTCTCGTGCCAATCCTGGCGGAGAACAGGTCATTCGAGTATTTTCAATACCCTGTCTCCTCACCCGGGCGAAGTTTAGACGAATCAAAGCAATTTGCAGCATAGTGAAAAGGAAAATACTTTCCACAGCCGAAGGCGCTCTGATCCAAACCCGCTCCAGATGGCTCGAAAGTATAGATGCCTGAGGCAGATATCGGGTTGCGATAAAGCCGCACCATCGTGGTAAATGCTTGTCCACAGCGGATTGCGGGTCATGGACGGGGAGAGGCGAAGATGCGCGAAGCGTATGATCTGGAACGGTTTATCGAGGCCCAGGAGGGAATATACTCGCGTGCTCTGACTGAGGTCCAGGCAGGCGAAAAACGCAGCCATTGGATGTGGTTCATCTTCCCGCAGATTCACGGGCTGGGGTCCAGCGCGATGGCCGTACAATTCGCTATCTCCAGCCTCGCAGAGGCAAAAGCATACCTGGCGCATCCTGTACTCGGATCGCGTCTGCGCGAGATCACCCAGGCAACGCTGGCGCGGCTCTGAGCTTACGCGCGGCGTACTTCGACCAGCGTCGAATAGAACGTAGGCCCGCCACCGATATCAGTTAGGCGGTCTGAAGTCAGGCGGTTCACATTGCCGCCATGCGCAGAGAGCTTGTTCCAGTCCAGCCGCGCCGAGACGACGCCAGCCTGCACCTGCATGTTGATCACTGCGCGCAGAGCGATGCGTCCGCGTGCGTTGAAGACCTCGACCTCATCTCCCGTGGCGATGCCGCGCGCGGCTGCGTCAGCGGAGTGCATCTCCAGCACACCCGCCGTGCGAGCCTGCATATGCTGGTGCGCCGGAATGTTGGCGAAGGTCGAGTTCATGTAGTTATCAGCCTTGCGTGGCAGAAACTCGAGCGGATATGCGCTGCCGGCGTTAGCGCGTGACTCCGCCGGTGCGTTGAAGACCGGCACAGGCGTCAGCTCGCCTTTGCCGCTAGGCGTCCGAAACCAGTCAGGCGTGCTGAACGGAAGCGCATCGCCAGCGGCATTCGTTGGAAGCTGCACGCGAGCGCGGTGTTCACGTTCCAGCCGCTCGCGCGTGATTCCGCTGAACCACGCATTGCCCGACGCCAGTGTCTGGTCGATGAGCGCGTCTTCATCGTCGCGAAAGCAGGCCTCAGGGAAGCCCATACGCTGAGCCAGCGCGCCGAAGAGGGCAACGTTGTTGCGAGCCTCGCCGAGCGGCGCAATCGCCGGCTCGCTCAACTGCGCGAAGAGATGCCCATAGGCTCCCTGCACGTCCTTGGTTTCGAGGAAGGTTGCGGCTGGCAGCAGAATGTCAGCGTAGTCGGCCGTGTCGGTGAAGAACTGCTCGTGCACGACGGTAAAGAGGTCGTCGCGCTGCATCCCACGCAACACATCGTTTTGGTTCGGTGCAATCGCCGCCGGATTCGAGTTGTAGACGAAGAGCGCTTTCACCGGCGGGCCATCTTCTGCCTTCTCGCCAAGCGCAGTGAGAGCGCGGCCAAGCTGCGCCATGTTCACCACGCGGGCCGCACGGCCAAGCGGGCTCGCCTGCATCAGCTCGGGCATCTGCAGCGCCTTCGAGTTGAAGGGAAATGCGCCAGAGGTCGAAAGCTGCACGCCGCCGCCCTTGTACTGCCACGCCCCAGTGATGAGCGGCAGCATAGCCACAGCGCGCACAGAGTTGCCGCCATTCTGGCTGCGCTGAATCCCGTAGTTCAGGCGAATCGCAGCAGGGCGGCGTCCCTTGCGCCCACTGAGCGCATACTCTCGCGCAAGCCGGACGATAACCTCCGCAGCAATGCCCGTAGCTCGCGCCACAGCCTCAGGCGAGTGCTCAGGCCTGAGCGCATACGCCTTCAGCTCAGCAAACCCTTCCGTACACCGTGCAACATAGCCCGCATCTTCAAGACCCTCGCGCAGGATGACATGCATCATGCCCAGCGCGAGTGCAGCATCCGTGCCAGGGTTGATGGCAAGATGCTCATCGGCGAGCGCAGCGGTGCGCGTGCGGTACGGATCAATCACCACCAGGCGCGCACCCGCGCGACGAGCCTCTTCGATGAAGGGCCAAAGGTGAACATTGTTGCCATGAACATTGCCGCCCCACACGAGAATCAGTCCGGCATGAACAAAATCTTCTGGAGCAGGGCCAAGCTTGACGCCATACACACTCACCAACGCCTCCCCGCCAGCCGTCGAGCAGATCGTGCGATCCAGCTGCGACGCACCCAGCCGGTAGAAGAAGCGCCGATCCATCGATCCATAACCAAGCTGGCCGATGGTTCCCGCATAGCTGTAGGGCAGAATGCTCTCCGGGCCGAACTCATCGGCGATGCTCTTCAGACGCGCAGCGATCTCATCGAGCGCCTCGTCCCACGTAATACGCTCGAAGGCGTCGGCCTCGCGCCCACTGACGCCGCCATAGCCCGCAGGGCCCTTCGCTGCGCCGCGCTTGCGACGCATAGGATAGAGCAGGCGATCAGGCGAATACACGCGGTCGAGATACTTCGCCACCTTGCCGCACAGAAACCCGCGCGTCACCGGATGCGTCGGATCGCCTTCGATCTTCACCGCGCGCCCAGTGATCTGGTCTACGGTAACAAGCACACCGCAGGAGTCCGGGCAGTCGTGCGAGCAGACCGCGTGAACAGTCTTCGTCGCGCCCGGCTGTGCCACCTGACTTGCACCCATAGCTTCATTTTATTCCTCCTGTCATCCCTCCTGAACGACAACCTCCTCGCAAACTCCCTTGGTGCGGCGTTGTATCCTTGCTGCCATGAGTCCGGAACACGACAAGAGGCCAAAGCACACAACATCGCCAGCGCGGCTCGAAGCATTCTCCGATGGCGTCATCGCCGTCATCATCACCATCATGGTCCTGGAGCTGAAGGTGCCCTCGCAGAACGGCCTGGCAGGTCTGCGAGCCATCCTTCCGACGCTGTTCGTCTACGTGCTCTCGTTCAGCTTCACTGGCGTCTACTGGGTCAACCATCATCACCTTCTGCATCGCGCGCGCGAGGTGGACCAGCGCATCCTGTGGGCGAACCTGGGCTTTCTCTTCTGGCTCTCGCTGATTCCTTTCTTCACGGCGTATCTGTTGGAAAAAAACATCGACTCGTTTTCCGTAGCCCTGTATGTTGCATCGATGATTCTGACGGGCGTGTCCTACCTCATCCTGCGCTTGTCGATTGCCAGGCGCCTGCGCCTCGAAGACAGGCTCGAGCAGGAGGACGTAGCCACCGAGCGCAAGCACTGGATGTCGCTCGGCATCTATCTCATCGCGCTGCCGCTCTCCTTCTACCATCCCTACTTTGCGCTGGCAGCGATAGCCGCCGTCGCAGTCCTCTGGATCGTGCCGACGGCTGGAACTCAGCCATGCGACGAAGGCCCGGCGCCGCACCTCTAGCTCAGAAATGACTCAACAGGTTCTACGTGCTCGCTTCCAGCCAATCCGCGTATACACTTCTTCCAACATTCGCTGTGAGGTTACGACATGCTGTTCCGTTGCTTCTGCTCCTTCTTGCTCAGCTTGATTGTGTTTGCGCCGCCGATGGTTCGCGCCCAGCTTGCGCCCGAGTCGCCTTTGCACACGGCCAGCCAGCAGGAGCTAGACATCGTGAAGGTGCTCCTGAAGCAGGAGGCCGCATGGAACCACGGCGACATCGACAGCTTTGCAGCGGGCTATAAAAATTCCCCAAACATTATTTTTCTGACGCACGATGTCTCACGCGGATACGCAGGCATGGTGGATGAGTACAAGCGCGACTATCCGACGAAGGCGTCGATGGGCACGCTCACCTACTCAGACATCGAGGTCCACACGCTGGACGAGAACTACGCCGTGGTCATCGGCAAATATCACCTCGACCGAAGCAAAAAAGACGGTGGCAGCGCAGAAGGCCTGTTCTCACTGGTCTTCGAGAAGACAGATCAGGGTTGGAAGATCATCCTCGACCACACGACGTAAACGCTGTTAGCAAGCTCTCACTTCGCCCACGCAAGCCCATCGGCCCCGGGTCCAGCGCTAATGAGCGACTCCACCTTCCACGTCGCAAGATCAATCGCCGCAACCTTGCCGCTCGCGTTGCAGGAGACATAAGCCACGCGGCCATCCGGGCGAACAAGGACCTCCTGCGGCGCGCTCGGAACGGCAATCGTGCGCTCCACCTTAAGCGTCCGCAGATTCACCACCGCAACCTCGCCAGCCTTCGGGACAGCCACAAGCAGCCAATGGCCGTCGTGTGTGGAAGCAGTTCCATAGCCAGTACCCGGCAGCGCGACCCACGTCTTCACCTTGTTCGTCGTGGTGTCGATGACAGCCAGGCGCGGCTTTATCTGGTCTGACGTAAAGACCATGCTGTCGTCAGGGGAGATCGAAATCCGCTGCGTCTCGCCCGAGATGGGAATGACAGCGAGCGTCTTGTGCGCCACCATGTCAAGCACCGAGACGGTCCCAGGGCCAACGTTCGCCGTGTAACCGCGTTTGCCATCATGCGTCAGGGCAAGCATGTGCGACTGCGGCTGCCCGGTCGGAATCTTCGCCACAATCTGGAGCGTCTTCGGGTCGATGACCGTGACAGCCTCATCCAGTTCAGTGGTCACGTAGAGCAGCCCGCTGTTGCGGTCATAGATAACGCAGTGCGGCCGCACGCCGTGGCCAAAGTCAACGCGATGAATAATCTTGCGCGAAGGAAGATCGACGACCAGCATCTCATGGCCGTCGAGGCCTGGCTTACCCACACCGGTGCTGCCATAGACGGGCAGATAGAGCGTGCGCCCATCCGGCGACACCGCAGCCTCATGCGCATGAACGCCGGTCACGTCCTCCGCAATGGTCGCCGTCTGGCGAGCCGAGGCAGGGCTGATGACGCTTGCCGTGGCATCGCCCTGGTTGACAGCAATCAACGCAGGCGTCTGCGCGAAGGCAGGCACAGCCAGGGCGAGACAGACGAGGGGTGCGGCGAAACCAGACAAAGAGAGCTTTCCCATAGGCCGCAAAGTATATCGTGCCGTGTGGTCGTTTCGGAAGCCCGTCCGCACAGCGGCCATCAATCAGCCGCGCCCAGTTCAGCAATCAGCGCATCCAGCACAAGACGCGTCCGCTCGCTCATCTCTGCGAACAAAAACCCCGCGCCGATGCCAGGCCGCACCATGCGGCTGGTGGCCGTGATGCGGAAAACAGATTCGTTCAAGCGAAAGACGATCTCCACAGGCGTCCGCTGGCGCATGTGGAGCCGCGCCTCGGTCTGGATAAAGCACCCGGCGAGACTGATATCGAGCACGCGCCCGCGAAAGAGCAGCGACCCATCCAGCACAATCACCTCGGCCCACGCATCGATCGCATAACGCGGATGCTGCCGCCGGTCCGGCACGTCTTCCGCAGCCACACCGCGTCTCTCCGGCCCAATGAACTCCTCGGATGCCTCCACGTGTTCTTTCGCCATGGAGTCGTCATCGGCAAAAGCAGCAGCCGCATGAGTCGTGTCCGCTTCGGGCAAAAGCAAAGGCCGGGCGCTAAGCCCGGCCCATCCGAGATGCCCTTCCCGCAAAGGCTAAACCGTCATAATCTCCTTTTCCTTGGCCTTGAAGAGTTCTTCGATGCGCTTGATTTCAGCATCGGTCAACTGCTGCACCTCTTCATTCGCGCGCTTCTCGTCGTCGGCGGAGATCAGCTTGTCCTTCGCGGCCTTCTTGATCTGCTCGTTGCCATCGCGGCGAATGTTGCGGACCGCGGTCTTGTGATCTTCGAGCGTCTTATTCAACTGCTTCACCACTTCCTTGCGCCGCTCCTCCGTCATCGGCGGCACAGGCACGCGGACCACCTTGCCGTCGCTCATCGGGTTCAGCCCGTTACCCGAAGTGCGGATCGCCTTCTCAATCGCGCCGATCATGCTCATGTCGTACGGCTGCACCAGAATCATCGTCGGCTCAGGCGTCGACACCTGGCCCATCTGCGCGACCGGCGTATCCGTGCCGTAGTAGTCCACGCGGACGTGGTCGAGCATGTGCACATTCGCGCGGCCCGTGCGCGCCGAAAGCAGATAGCTGCGGAAGTCCTCCACCGACTTCTCCATGCGGGTCTTCAGCTCGCGGTGCGTTCCCTTCAACGCCTCTATATTCGCCATCGCCGATGCCATAACCGTGTCATCCTTGGGCGCGGTTGCGCCAAAGCAAATTCTACTGAAATTGCACCCTCTCTGCTGACTGTCTTTCGAGCGTATCGCGAGATTACTTCGGTGCAAGCGCCTTCAGCCGCCGGCACGCTTCGGCCAAATCAGCGTCCTTCTTGGCAAAGCAGAAGCGCAGCAGGTCCTCGCCCTTGCCCGGACGGAAGAACGCGGAGCCGGCAACCGCAGCCACTCCCGTCTTCGCCAGCAGCGCACGAGCCTTCTCCGCGGCGGTCGCACCCGGCAGGCTGCCCGTGGAGGCCAGCACGTAGTAGGCCCCATCAGGCACATGCGGCGTCATGCCAGCAGCGCGCAACGCATCCACCATCATCGTGCGCTTGGCCTCGTGCTCACGCGCAAGATCGATATAAAACTCCGGCCCAAGCTGCTCCACGCCATCGGCACAACCATGCTGAAACGGCGCAGGCGCGCACACATAGAGCAGGTCGTGGAAGTACCCGATGGAACCAAGCCACTTCGCATCGGCCAGCAGGTAGCCGACGCGCCAGCCCGTCACCGAGAAAGTCTTCGAAAAACCCGACATCACAATCGTGCGCTCGCGCATCCCGGGAATCATCGCCGGGCTGATGTGCTTGACCCCGCCATAAATGAAGTGCTCGTAAATCTCATCGGTGAAGATGAAGAGATCGAACTCCTGCGCAATCGCCGCAAGCCCCTCAAGCTCCACGCGCGTAAAGACCTTACCACAGGGGTTCACAGGCGTGTTGACAACCATAGCGCGCGTGCGCGGCGTAATCGCTGCGCGGACCGTGTCCAGATCGAGCGCCCAGTCCGGCTCCTTCAACGCAACCGGCACCGCCGTAGCGCGCACCGAGCGAAGCGTGTTCGCGTGATAGCCATAGAACGGCTCAAAGACCAGCACCTCGTCGCCCGGATTCAGCAGCGCCATGGCGACAGCGTGAAAGCCTCCCGTAGTCCCGCTGGTAACGAGCACCTCGCGGTCAGGATCAACCGCGATGCCAAGCGTACGCTCAACCTTCGCCGCAATCGCGTTCCGCAGACGCGCAATGCCATCCAGCCGCGTATAGATGTTGAGTCCGTCGCGGATGGCACGCGTCGCGCCCTCAGCAACAACCGCAGGCACCTCCGTATCGCAAACACCCTGCGCCAGATTCACCCCGCCCACACGGTCGCACTCCACCGTCATGGCGCGAATCTCCGACTGCACCACCCGCGGCGCAAGCTCGCTCAAACCCAATCTGTCTACAGCGGAGACATCCGCAACATCGGCCCGTAGCATCGTGCGCTCCCTTCGCTCTTCGCTGGACACTATCTTACGTCCGCCAAGCGAATCCTCGCGCATTGCCGAACACAGCCCCTAGTGCTCGGCGCGAAACGTCTTGCCCATCTCGTGTTCAGCCAGCCGAAAATAATGCCGGAAGTTGTAGATCAGCGGAGACCACTTTGCCGGATCGACGTGCCTGTCTTCGAGCACAAAATCGCTCGCAACATGCACGCGGACGATCTCGACCTCAGCCGCCCAGCCTCCGCCAAGCTGCACCAGCCGCTCGCCCCCAAGCCTGTGCATCTTCGTCACCCGCGCCTCCATGTGCACAGGACACTCCCGTGCCCGCTCAGGACGCACGCTTTCGCTCGCCATCGGCGTCAGGCCCGCAGCATTAAACTTCTGAGCCTCAAAGCGAAACTGCTTCGCCTTCAACTCCGGCACAGGATCTTTACCCGTCAGCGGAGCCAGCTTTTCAACCTCGCGCCACATATCAGGCGAAGGCAGATTCACCACGCACTCCGGATGACGCGCCAGGTTCTCCGCCGTCTTGGTCTCATCGAGCAGCCCCAGCACCAGCGTCCAACCCAACGCCCAGAACGACGACATCGGCGCAAGGTTCGTGCTGCCATCTTCATTCAACGAACTGATCAACGCCACCGGCGTGCCGAAGTAGAGAATCTTTGGCTCAATCGTCTTGAATTCCATCACTATGATTGGATGCTCAACCAGTAGCGCTCGCATCAAAAGAAGATCAACTGGAATGTCACACTGAATCCGACTTACCTTTCCATGTAATTGCGCGCAGTGCCGCAACTACGCTTTTTAGACTGACTCTGCTTTTATCCAACCCCATTCGCGCTATAGCCCATTCAAGATAATCAACGATCTCCTGATCAGTTCCACCTAACACCAAGAGTTCGAATACCCGGCCTATATAACCGTCATATTCGTCACGAGGCCATTCTGGATCATCCATTACGCCAATCGGGTCCCATACCTCAACGAATACACGTCTGATGGCGCACCGCACTTCTCGGGATTCTTCTTTGGGCATTACTGGATATCGAGGGACCAAAGTACACCTCTGATGAACTATGCCAACCCTGTAGACTCAGCCTGCTCCTGCGCATGATAGCTCGACCGCACCAGCGGGCCGCTCTCGACATGCCTGAAGCCCATCGCCAGCGCCTCATGCTTCAGGAAGGCGAACTCTTCCGGCGTGTAGTAGCGCGTCATCACGATGTGGTCGCGCGAGGGCCGCAGATACTGGCCAATGGTCAGAATGTCCACCTTGCGATCCGCCAGGTCGCGGAAGACAGCCAGCAGCTCGTGCATCTCTTCGCCCATCCCGACAATGATGCCAGTCTTCGTCACCTGTGTATGGCCGCTCTCTGCTGCGATTCGCTTGGCCTTCTCAAGAAACTCAAGCGAGCGCTCGTAGCGCCCACCGCTCTTGGCAATGCGATACAAGCGCGGCACAGTCTCGATGTTGTGATTCAGAATCTCCGGCTGCGCGGCCACAACCATGCGCAGCGATTCTTCCACGCCCTGAAAATCCGGCGTCAGCACCTCAACGCGGCAGCCGGGAGCCTGCCTGCGAATCTCCTCGATGACCATGACGAACGCCCGCGCCGCGCCAATATTGTCGTCGTCGCGGTTCACGCTGGTGACGACGGCGTGGTTCAGGCCAAGCTGCGCCACCGCATAAGCCACACGCCGCGGCTCGTCGAAGTCAATCGGCTCCGGCTTGCCCTTGGGCACAGCGCAGAACCCGCAGCGCCGCGTGCACAGATTGCCCAGCATCATGAAGGTCGCGGCCTTCTGGTTCCAGCACTCGCCGATGTTGGGGCAGTGCGCGCTCTCGCAGACGGTGTGCAGCTCCAGCTCGCGCGCCATTTTTTTGAGCGTATGAAAGGTCTCGCCCATCGGCGCCTTCGCCTTCAGCCACTCAGGCTTAGGCGCGGGCTTCTTCGGGGCAAGGTCTATCTGCACCAGCTCGGCAGTCGGAGTCATCTCTTTTATTGTATCTGCCCGCGAAAACCAGCCGCTAATCGGCCCCGGCCCGTTACCCTTCAGGCGCGCATCGCCTCTTCCCGCGCACGTCGCAGCGTCTCCACCGCATCCCCGACAGGATAAAACTCCATCGCAATCCCGCCCTTGTAGTTCAACTCCGCCAGCCGCCGATAAATGTTGCCGTAATTCACCTCGCCAGTGCCAGGCTCGTGCCTTCCTGGAACATCGGCAATATGGATCAGCGCGACCTCATCAATATTCTTCTCCAGCTTCTCAATCAGGTTTCCGTGCTCACGCTGCTCATGGTAGAGGTCATAGAGCACCTTCACCTTCGGGCTTCCCACTGCCCGCACAATCTCAAACGCCTCCGTCACCCCGTCCAGATAGATCGTGGGATCCTCCAGCGTATCGATCGGTTCAACCACGCACACAACGCCTGCTTTGTCGAGCAGTTCCGCAGCGCGCTTTAGCGTCTCAATCGAAGCCGTATGCTGCGCCCCCTCTGCCGCGCCTTCGACCCGCTTGCCCGAGAGCAAAATAATCTTCCCGCATCCCAGCCGCTTCACCGCAGGCATCATCGCTCTCAGCTCAGCGAGAAAAGCATCTCCTCCCGCGGGGTCGGCAAAGCCATGCTTCACGCCACTGGTCGCGTCCACGCTCAGCTTCAGCGCCTGCATGCGCGCAAGGATGCGCTTCCAATCATCCTCCGACCATTTGCTAAACTCACCCGTCAGTTCCACATGGCTGTAGCCGGCCGCCGCCACCCGCTCCAGGTTCTCTTCAAACGTGCCACGCGATTTGAGCGTCCACATCATCACCGAGAACTGCGGCGCTACCAATCCAGTCTTGCGTGGAGCCTCTTGCGCCTCCACTAGCTTGACTGGCAAAACCATCGCGCCAGCCATCACCTTCCCAAACACTCTGCGAGTCAGCATGGTCAGCATGGTAGCTCATGGCAAAGATGAAAAGAATACCGACTCAAACCGAAGCGCATTTATCAGAGAACCGGCGAGCAGTCGATGCGGCGTTAGCCAAAATGTCAATACAGCTTCGCAATAGCGTCTTCGCCGCGTGGATATACTGGGCGCGACATGAAAACGTCTTCAGCCTCGCTCTTCGCCTCCGCAGTAGTTGCCGCCGCTCTGCTCTTCGCCCCTGCCCTCAACGCACAAACACCCGAGCAGATTCCCGCGCCCACGCCGCACGCAGAGCCCGAGGCCTCATTCTCTGCAACAGCCGACCCGCACGCCATCGTGCTCTTCGGCCACGCCCGCTTCACCGTCCTGACGCCGCAGTTGGTCCGCATGGAGTGGGCTGCCGACGACCACTTCGAAGATCATCCCTCCTTCGTCTTCCTCAACCGCCGCATGCCCGTGCCCGAGTTCAAAGTCTCGCGCAAGCACAAAGCACTGACCATCGAGACCAGCGCGCTCACGCTCAAATACTCACCACGCGGCGACGGCAAATTCGACCCCACCAACCTGACCATCACACTCACAAAGTTCCATGAAGCAGACGCACAGCCTGTCATATGGCACCCAGGTCTCGCCGACACAGGCAATCTCGAAGGCACCACCCGCACACTCGACGGCGCACGCGGCGACAAGACGCGCGAGCCCATCGGCGAAGGCCTCGTCTCACGCAACGGCTGGGCGCTCGTCGATGACTCAACGCGTCCCCTCTTCGACTCCGACGACTTCACCTTCAAAGGCGGCGAGCAGAGCACCTGGCCCTGGGTCATCGAGCGGCCCGCCGCCGGCAGCCTCGACTGGTACTTCTTCGGCTACGGCCACAACTACCGCCAGGCGCTCCACGACTACGTCCGCGTCGCTGGACGCATCCCGCTGCCGCCGCGCTTTGCCTTCGGCGCATGGTGGTCGCGCTACTGGGCCTACTCCGATCAGGAGCTGGACGATCTCGTCCGCGGCTTCCGCGAAAACGACACGCCGCTCGACGTGCTCGTCATCGACATGGACTGGCACAACACACTCGGCATGCACTTCAATATCAAGGACGCCTCCGGCCACTCCCAGGGCTGGACCGGCTACACCTGGAACCACCTTCTCTTTCCCGACCCGAAAGCGTTCCTCGGCAACCTGCACGACGAAGGCCTGAAGGTCACGCTCAACATGCACCCAGCCTCCGGCGTGCAGCCGTGGGAAGACCAGTACACCGCGATGGCGAAGGCGATGGGACAGGACCCGGCGCAGAAGCAGTACGTCCCCTTCGACATCACCAACAAAAAGTACGCTCAGAACTACATGGACATCCTGCACCATCCACTCGAAAAAGAAGGCATCGACTTCTGGTGGCTCGACTGGCAGCAGGAGCCGACGACCAAAGTCCCCGGCGTAAGCCCGACCTGGTGGCTCAACTACGTCCACTTCACCGACCAGCAGCGCGAGGGCAAGCGTCCGCTGCTCTTCCATCGCTGGGGCGGCCTCGGCAACCACCGCTACCAGATCGGCTTCTCGGGCGACACCGTCTCCGTGTGGGACTCGCTCGCCTTCCAGCCCTGGTTCACCGCAACCGCGGCCAACGTCGGCTACGCCTACTGGAGCCACGACATCGGCGGCCACATGCCCGGAGCCGTCGCGCCCGAGCTCTACACACGCTGGGTGCAGTTCGGCGCCTTCAGCCCCATCCTGCGCACGCACACGACGAAGAACCCCGACTCCGAGCGCCGCATCTGGGCCTACCCCGAGCCATACTCCAGCATCCTTCGCACCGCCTTCCAGCAACGCTATGCGCTCGAACCCTACGTCTACACCGAGGCGCGCCGCACCTACGACACCGGCGTAGCCTTCCTTCATCCGCTCTACTACGACTCGCCCGACGCGCCCGAAGCCTACACCGCAAAGAACGAGTACGCCTTCGGCAGCCAGATGATCGTCGCGCCCGTCGTCCATCCCATCGACGCCGCAACCGACCTCGCCACCGAGAGCATCTGGCTTCCCAAAGGCGAGTGGATCGAGTGGTCAACCGGCAAACACTTCACCGGCCCCATCGCGCTCACCCGCTCGTTCTCCATCGCTCAGACGCCGGTCTACCTGCGCGCCGGAGCCATCGTCCCCATGCAGCCGCCGATGCAGTACACCGGCCAGAAGCCCGTCGATCCATTGATCTTGAATGTCTGGCCGCTAGCCGACGGCCAAACCTCCACGTACCAGGTCTACGCCGACGCCAGCAAAGGTGAGAACTACAAGCGCGGCGTCTACTCGCTCACACCCGTCACCGCAACCCAGCACGGCGACACCCTCACCGTCGAGATCGCGCCCGAAGAGGGCAGCTATCCCGGCATGATTCAGTCCCGCGGCTACGAGCTGCGCCTCCCCGCCGACTGGCCGCCCGCATCCGTCACGTCGAACGGCGAACCACTCAAGTGGAGCTACGAGGGCAACACCCTCTCGACCGTCATCCACGTACCATCGCAGCCGGTCACCGAAGCCGTGCATATCGAAGTCCGCCGCGCCGCCGGTTCGCTTGCCGCGCGTGCCGAACTCGACGGCTTCGCCGGAGCAACCACGCGCCTGCGCTCCGCCTACGACACGCTCAACCAGGAGTGGCCCTTCACCTGGTCCCCCGACCCACTCATCGACGCCTGGCAGACCGGCGACCGCCTCAGCTACCACCCCGAAACAGCCCGCACCGAACTAGACAACTTCGCCAAAAAATACGCCGCAGCCGAACAATCCATCGAGCAACTCTACGACCCGATTGCAAACCTCTCCGACGATCAACTAGTCGACCAACTCATGAAGCATCGCGGAGACGACACCGCAAAGCAACGCGCCATAGCCTACAAAGCTGCCCTCCAACGCGCCCTCTCACAGTTGAAAGACGGCAAGCCGGAGTGAGCTTTGCGTGACCCAAAGAGGAGCAAAGGCCCGTCTTATACCAGCCTGGACATCTCCCAGGTATGCGGACAGCAAAGTGGCTGAAAGAGGGCGCTGAAGAAGTCCGTTTTGCTTAAAGGCGCGGCCTCAGCCGTGCCGCACACGCCGCGCACGCACGAGGCTCTTAGCCCAGAGGTACAATTTTCCACCCACGAAGCACCTTTTCAGCGGCCTCCCAAAGCCTGCTTGGTGGACTCACAACAAGAACCGGAGCCTGCGTCTTGGTCAGGATCGCAATCACCGCGCCTTCAATCGCTCGGTTTTATATGCTCCTGCTCCCATCCATCTCTGGGTAATCCCCGCGACGCGCGCGCCCAATCGCTCAGCCGTTATTCGATCCCCCTGGCTCGGTGCAAGTTCAGGCCCCTGATCTCCGTTGCTTTGCCCCATGGCGCCGAGCCATGTGCCCAGCCGGTTGACGTCGTTTGCGGTGCCCCCGCTCCAGTTGTTGCCCGGCGGATCGCCAACTCCCACCCAAATCATGCCCATCTGGGCCGCAAAGATAGAAAGTTGAATCAAGCTCGAAAGTTTGTCGCCGCTCTGCGATGCGGAGTTGGTGAATCCAGCCGCAATCTTGTCTTTCCATTGCTGTTGCAGCCAGGGATCAAACGCTTTCTCCAGAAACGCCTTGTAGATAGCCGAAACGCTCCCCATATAAGTAGGGCACCCAAATACGATGGCATCCGATTGCGCCAGTTGGGCCATGGTCTCTTCGTGATTCCACCTGCCATTGAGGACTTGCTCGCCACGGATTTCTACGAGTCGGACTTCCGTTCCTGCCACAGACGCGGCGCCTCGCGCAACCGCATCCGCTAGAGCGCGAGTATGTCCGCGACTCGATTGATACACGACGGAAACAATGGTCATATCTCCCCTTGCCTCTTACCAATCACCAGCATAACAACGCTGCGGCGGGTGCCCATGCACGAAATGACACCCATACTCCAGGTGCCGGGTGCCCCATTCATGCAGCTTCATCGCATGATTGGGCATTCGCGCAAAGCGCGAACCGCTTTCTTCCAACTCCCGTTTCAAAATTTAGCGCTCAAATTATGAGCGAAGGGTACCCGGTCACAGCAACCGCTCCCGTACCTCAGTTCGCGCGAGATAAAGAAAGAACATCAGATCGAAGAGCCCGCGCACAAGGAAAAATCCTGCATGGGTCTTTTCAAAATAGAAAAAGTCGCCGACGCTCAACAGCAAACATCCCGCCGTCACCAGCGCCCAGCCCCACTTTTTGAGCCGCAGCAATCCGAAGATACCCACGGCCAGCAGCGAGCACATCGCCAGCACGCCATACTTTGCCGTGCCGTTGCCGAAGGAGCCGCGCAGCGCGGCATACGCATTCAGCATCGTCATGAAGATCATGAACATGCTGATGCCCGCAATGCCCGGCAGCATCTGTCCACGTACGTTGGGTCTGGTCTCGTCGCTCATAGTGTGTGCAGATAGGCCAGCACGTCATTCACGTCCTGCTGGTCCATAGTGTTGCCCATCGCAGGCATCAGTCCGTGCCCGTGAAGGATCGTGTCGGTCACGCGATCGTCATTGGCCGGCGCGCCGCTCGGCAGATAAGGCTTCTTGAAGACGCCCAGCAGCGCAGGCCCATGCAGCTTCTGGTCCGTGCGGTCGGCATGGCAGCGCGCGCACTGCGACTCAAAGACAGCGTGCCCGCTCATCTGTTGCGCATTCAGCTGGTCCAGCGGAGTCGGCGGCGCAGTCCGGTTGCATCCCGCCGCCAGCATGGCAAACGCCGCAAGCGCGGCCACTCGAATCACAATTCGCATCTGCCTCCATTGTCGCATTAGCCGCCAATCACCCATGCTTCACAGCCTGAACGATCAGCAGCACGCCCGTCCCCGCCAAACCCACATACACATACTTCAAAAAAACATCGCTCGTCAGGCGCCGATTCAGCATCCTGCCCAGAAAGATCGCCGGCAGCGCCGCAGGCAACGACACCAGGTAGTAGTGCGTCACCGCAGACGTCCACAATCCAGCAAGCCAGTACCCCGCCATGCCCACAATGCTCGCTGGCAAAAAATATCCCTGCAGCGTCGCGCGAAAGTGCCGCGCCGACCACCGCCGCATCGCCCCATAGATCACCAGCGGAGGCCCATTCATGCCATACGCTCCGCCCATCACGCCCGCCAGAAAACCGCAGCCCAGCAGCCAGGGCTTGCTCTCCTGCTTCAACTCCGGCGGCTTGCTGCCCGCCAGCGAGTAAGCCGAGAACGCAAGAATCAGCACACCCAGCGCGATCTTCACCACCAGCTGATGCGTGCTCGCCAGCAGCATCAGGCCCAGCGGAATGCCCACCAGCGTAGGCGCCAGCAGCCATCCCGAGCTGCGCACATGCACATGCTTCCAGTCTTCCACCAGCACAACCGCGGCAATCGTAATCGACACCAGCACAGCCAGCGGAGCCGCCACACCAATCGGAATGCACAGCGCCAGCAGCGGCACAGCTACCAGCGCCTCGCCAAATCCAAACGCCGAGCGGACCACCGTTGCCAAAAACACCACCGCCACCACCTCGATTGTGGTCGCAGCCATCAACAACTCTGCCCGCTCTTCATCCCTCCATTCTACGAAAGAGAAAAATCAGAGCCGCTCAATTCGTCTCAGCAATCGCAGCAACAATCTTATCCATCGCCTCACGATCCGCATGTGTGCGCGGCGTGTGGTTGCCCACCATAATCGAGAAGATCACCGTCTTGCCACTCGCACACTCCAGATACCCACTCAACGCCCGCGCCTCACCCAGCGTGCCCGTCTTGGCAAAGAGATGGTCCTTCAGCGGAGCCTTCGGAAAACGCTCAGCCAACGTGCCATCCTCGCCACCAATCGGCAGCGAACGCTTCCAGTCAGCAAACCACGGCTGCTCCGCCGCATACTGCAACAGCTTCGCCGCCGCACGCGGTGTCACCAGATCATGCCCGCTCAACCCCGAGCCATCGAAAAAAACAAAATCATCCGGATCAACCCCAACCTTGTCCGTCAAAAACACCCGCACCACCCGCACACCAGCAGCAGTCGATCCGTCTCCAAGCACCGCCACGCCAAGCTGGTGCAGAAACAACTCCGCATGCAGGTTCTGGCTCACCTTATTCGTCACGACTAGGTTCTCCTCAAGCGGAGGCGAAGTGTGCGAAGCCAGCACCTTCTCCACAGGATTCGCTGCCACAGGCGCACGCTCGCTCAAATCCACCACCGACTGCGCAGACTCCGCAAGAAAGCCCTGTGTGTCAGTCGAAAGCCGATGCTGCGCGCGAGCCTTGCCCGTCACCTCAACTCCGCGCGCCTCCAGCAACGACTTCAGCGCAACCGCGGCATACTCCGCCGGGTCTTCAATCGCAACCTCTTCCTCATCCGGCTGCGCATCCACCGCAATCGAGCCATAGATGCGCAGCTCCCTGCTGCCCGGCATCCGCTCCATCTCAATCGAGCTCGGGCTCTTCGGCGAACCAGTCATCACCGAAAAATCCAGCCTGTAATACGGCACCGCCGGCGAGAGCGACACCGTCGCAGGCTTGCCCGCCGTGTCCGCCGGAGTCACCGTCACCTTGATCTGGTTATCGTTAATCGTCAGCGCCGACACCGGCGCGCCATAACCCCACACCGCATCATCAATCGTCCAGTCTTCCGGATAAGGCTCCCACGGAAACAGCGTGTCGTCGCCCACCACATCACCGTTCACAACCTTAAGCCCCGTCGCAGCAACCTGGTCAGCCATCTGCGCCAGATACCGCAGCGGATCAGGCGCAGGCGGCGCAGGATTCGGCCTGTCCGCAGGCTCAACATACTGCAGCGCGCGCCCCGAAAGATTCGCATCGCCCGCGCCCACCAGCACCACATCGCCCGCCAGCTTCGCAGGGCCGTTGAAGACGCCCTTCGCCACAATGCGCGTCTCCGTTGTAGCGTCCGGTCCCAGCAAGGCCAGCGCCGTAGCCGTCGTGAACATCTTGTTATTGCTCGCAGGCTGAAAGAGTTGCCCTTCGTTCATCGCATAGATGGGCTTGCCATCCATCTCCGTCACCACAATGCCCCAGTGCGCCCGCGAGACCGCCGGGTCATCCAGCAGCTCGGCAATCTGCGTCTTCAGCGGCTTCGGCCTGTGTCGTCTGTGATGGACTTTCGCATGGGCTGGCAGACAGATTGCTCCAAGCAAGACAATAAGAGCGCAGTGATTCAGCGATTTCTTCACTCGCGAAGTCTAGCATTCCTCCCGCGCTCATCGAGCATATAGTTGCTGAACAGGAATGCTCACGGTGAAGCATCCATTTTGTGAACCTGGAGGACCCAGAGTTGAAAGCGAAAGTAATACTGATCGCGCTTCTACTCGCGCTTTGCACGGGCGCTGTGTTTGCCCAGCAATCCGCCAATGAAGTAGCCGTCTGGAAGCTCGAACACTCCTACTGGGAGTATGTGAAGGCGGCCGATCTTGTTGGCTATCGAACGTTATGGGATGCGAAATTCGTGGGCTGGCCATACATCAGCCCTGCGCCGCAACGAAAGGACCACGTTACAGACTGGCTCAGACAGTACACCGGGAAGGGCGTTCGGCTTGCATCCTATTCACTTGAACCCCTGGGAAGCGTCGCTACTGGCAACATTGTTGTTACGTATTACCGGCTGACCGCCGTCTGGGGGGACCAAGGCGGGAATGGCAAACCCCAAACCAGTCGCATCACGCATACGTGGATCAGAACGCCCGCAGGATGGCAGATTCTGGGAGGTATGTCCGCGCACCAGCCGGAGGACCAAAGATAGCGTGCGCCGCCGCTCCGGCCCTGCCCAGTAGCCTGCAACTGCCTTACACTGTCTTCCCATGCCCTTTGCCGCGCGTCCCGAATTCGACTGGCGTCTCCGCACCCGCAGCTTCCGGCTGGGACGCCGAACGCTCGTCATGGGCATCCTCAACGTCACGCCCGACAGCTTCTCCGACGGCGGCCACTTCTACTCGCCCACCGACGCACCCGACCGCGCCATCACGCACGCGCTCAACATGCTCGACGAAGGCGCAGACATCCTCGACATCGGCGGCGAATCCACGCGCCCCGGAGCCATCCCGCTCACCCCTGAAGAAGAGCAGTCGCGCATCCTGCCCGTCATCGAAGCACTCGCCTCCCAGCGGCCCCAGGCAATCCTCTCCGTCGACACCTTCCACGCCGCCACCGCTCGCCGCGCCATCGAAGCCGGAGCCGATATCGTCAACGATGTCAGCGGCCACCAGTGGGACCCGGCCATGGCCGAGACCTGCGCCGCCACCGGCTGCGGCGTCGTCCTGATGCACACACGCGGACGCCCTCAGGACTGGCGCAACCAGGCCCCGCTCGCCGAAGACGAAGTCGTGCCACTCGTCGTAGACGGCCTGAAGCAGTGTCTCAAGTCCGCGCTCCTCGCCGGCATCGAGCGCGACAAAATCGTGCTCGACCCCGGCTTCGGCTTCGGCAAGCGTCTCGGCGAAAACTACCCGCTGCTCGCGCGCCTCGATGAACTCCGGTCGCTCAACTTGCCCATCCTCGCCGGCGTCTCGCGCAAGAGCTTCCTCGCCAGCGCAGTCGCGCAAAATATCGACGTAGCCCCCGAGAGCCTCACATCCGCGGACCGCCTCAACGCCACAACCGCCGCCAACACCGCAGCCATCCTCGCAGGAGCACACATCCTCCGCGTCCACGACGTGCGCCCCGCCCTCGAAGCCGCAGCCGTCGCCGACCGCATCCTCAGCGCAATCTAAAGGCTCACCCTACCACCGCAAAGTAACCGTCTTCTCCTGATACCCCGCACCCGCGGGAAAACTCACCATCAGCGGAAGCAACCCATCCGCCTTCGCATCCGACAAATCCGCACCATCCGCATGAACGCTCACGCGCGGCCCATTCACCCGCACCTGCATCATCGTCGTCGATCCGCCCTCGCCTTCAAGATCAAGCCGCAACGACCGTCCCTCCCGCGTCTCGGCCAGCACCTTCATCTGCGCCGTCCGCGCGCCCGGCAACGGAAGCCCATGCGGCACACTCACCTCAACCGCAGGCAACGCAAACGTAATCGACGCACCATCCGCCGCCACACGCGCGCCCTTCACATCCGTCGCCAGATGCACCGCCGCACCCGAAACCATCTTCACCCGCACCACCATCTCCGCGCCGCGCCGTTCATACTCAACTGAACACACCGAAGCCCCCACATGCAGCCGCTCTACCTCAGCCGTATTCCAATCCGCAGGCAGATGAGGATCAACCATCACCACACCCTTCAACGCATCCACATCCACCCCAAACAGCCCACGCAACGCAGGCGTAATCACCATCGCCGACGACCACAACTGGTGGCTCGTGCTCCGCCCAAACGGCACAAAGTACGCCCCCGAAAGCAACTCCGTCACCGCACCCAAATCCTGAGTCGTAGTCATATCGGCGTTCTGCATCAGGTGCGCATACCCCGCAAGCGCACGCCCCGTGCGATACTCCGCCACCGAAGCCCACCCGGTAAACAGCGGCCACACCGACCCCTGGTGATAGCTGATCGGGTCATAGAACGGATCGCTCTCCGCCAGGTCGCGCACGCCCCAGTCCGTCGAAAAATCATGCGAGTCCCACCGTCGAAAGCTCGCATCCGCATGAGCCAACCCCGCGCCACCATTCCACCACGCAATCATCGGAAACATCGTCGCCGTCTTGTCCAGCGTACCGTCGGCATTGCGGCTGAAGGCATACGCATCAAGTTGCGGCTCGTAATACTCGCTCTCAATCTTCTTACTCAACGCATCCGCCCGCGCCGCCGCAGCCTTCGCTGTATCCGCATCACCCATCAGCTCCGCAAGCTCGCCCATCGCCGCCGACCCTTGCTGATCCAGCAGCGCCAGATAGATCTCCTGATGCGGCATCCCCGAAGGCCAGCTCTCCACCCAGCCCGTCCCCTGCGAGTTGTCGTAGATGCCGTCACCATCCGTGTCATGCGTCGTCTCAAACCTCCACGCCTTCTCCACCTCCGCGCGATGCTGCCGCAGAAACTCCACATCCCCGCTCGCCCGCACATAATCCAGCATCCCCGTCAAAAACAGCGGAGTCGCATCCGCCGCCGCATACATATACGGCAGCGACTTCCAATCCACAAACGCCGCCGTCTGCGAGTACTCGTGCATAATCTTGCCGTCCGCGCGCTGCCGCTTCATCAAAAACTCAAGCTCATCGCGGCCCAGCGCAAAGTCGCCAAACCCATCCACCGCATACAGCGTGTACAGAGCATCACGCCCAAAGAACCACCCAAACCCAGGCCGCGCCGAATCGCCCGACGAATAATATCCAGCAACCATCGCTGTCTCGCCGCTCGGCTCAACCTTCGCCCGCAGTTGCTCAATCGAAACCTCCGCCCACGCGAAGTCGTCATCGAAGCGCGCATCCGGAGTCTTAATCGCAGTCTGCTCCGAGGCCATGCGCGCATACTCAGCCGCGTGCGCCGCATAAATCTCAGGAAGATCCTCATTCATCCGCACCAGCTTCTCCTGCAAAGCAGCCGTAGTCGCAGTCGCGTTCGTCGAACCCGCCGCCATCAGCAGCGGAAAATACCGCGCCCCATCGCGCTTCGGCTCGTAGTGCAGAACCAACTGCAACGGATAAAACTTCGGCTTCTCCTGATACGGCGCCATAATCCCCGGCTCCGTTCCCGGCATCGCCACCGCACCCGCAAGATCAGGAAAATCCGTGTGCAGCACATAAAACCCGCCCGCCGCCGACTTCACCCACTCACCCGAAGGCACGCCCTGCCCCGGCTGCGGCCACATCGGATGCATCTCCGGCGTGAAGCTGAACGTCAACTCAACCTTGCGCGTCGAATCAATCTGAAACAGCACCACCGCGCCCGCATCGCCACCATCAGGAGCAAACATAATCTGCCGCACCGTAAACGCAATGTGCGAATACGTGATGACTGTGTGCGTAGGAAACACCTGAATCTCCGCCGCATCAGCATTCAGATCAATCGGCACCGGATAACCCTCAACGTTCGCCGAAATCGTAAAGTGGCTCAGCAGCTTCACCGGCAACACCCACGCCTCAAACGTCCCCTCCTGCTGCCCCAGCACCACACCGCGCTCACCCGCCACCGTGAACGGCACACCCGCCTCAACATGATGCCGAATCGCCAACCCACTCTCACCCAGCGCAAACGGAGCAACCGGATGAAACTCCGCCTGCGTCGAAGTCTGCGCCGCCACACCACCCGCACACATCATCAACAGCAAAGCCGCCAGCCTCATGCACCCTCCAGCTCCCAAGCTCACCAGTCTACCCGCAGCACAAAGCAGCCCACACCAAATTGACATAACAACTCAAAGCCACGCCTCACCACCAAACGATAAAATCGTTCGCGGATGCATCACCTCTCGCAAAACGACAAGGGCCAAAGGCCCGCTTCATACCAGCCTGGGGCGCAGCCCCAGGTGTGCACCCAAATAAAGCCCCAGAGGGCTGAAAGCCCGATTCATAGCTTTGTCAGAATCACCCTGGCCGTGTCGGCAATCACCGCAACAATCTTCTGCGCTCAATCGCACGCGCAAACAAAACCCGCCGAACACAAAACCACCATCTCCCAATCCAACCTCGCAGCCGCCAACGAAGCCTTCCGCGCCGGCTCCGACGCCTTCAACCGCAACGACCTCAAGACCGCCCACGAAGAGTTTGCCAAACTCGTCCACCTCGCACCCAACGTAGCCGCCGGCCACGCCGCCTTCGGCACCGTCCTGCTCGCAGAAGGCGACCCGCGCAAAGCCGCCGAAGAGCTGACCATCGCGCACAAACTGAATCCAGCCGACGAAAACTCCACCACCAACCTCGCGCTCGCCTACTCGCAACTCCACGACTACACCCGCGCCATCGAGTACTTCCGCGAAGCCGAGCGAACCCAGCCACTCACACCCGAAGCCGTCCTCGCCTACGCCACCGCGCTCTCCGCAACATCACACACGGCAGAAGCGCAGCAAGTCGTCACCCGCGCGCTCGAAAGCTCACCAGACAACGCGCAGCTCCACGACACACTAGGCGCCCTGCTCGCCCAGCAAAAGCAATACGACCAGGCCAACGCAGAATTCCAACGAGCCATCGCGCTCGACCCATCGCTCGCCTCCGCCCACTACCATCGCGGCTCCCTGCTGCTCGAACAAAACGACGCCACCAACGCCGTAGCCGAGCTCACCGAAGCCAACTCCCTCGTCAAAAACAACACCGACTACGCCATCCAGTTAGGCCTCGCCCAGCGTGCCACCGGCGACAGCGAATCCGCCATCAAAACCCTGCGCACAGCCACCGAGCAGGACCCGAAATCCATCGAAGCCAAATACCAGCTAGCCCTCACGCTGCAATCCAGCGGCGACCCACGCACCGCGCTTCCACTCTTCCAAAAGGTCGAAGCCGTGCGCCCGCACGACGCCTCCGTCCTCACCAACCTCGGCCTCGCGCTCGTGCAGACCGGCAACGCCAAAGGTGCAATCCCGTATTACATGCGGGCCCTTAGCATCACCCCCACCAACACCACCCTGCGCGAAGACCTCGGCGACGCCTACCTCCAGCAAAGCGACATCGACCACGCCATCGAGCAATTCCGCAACGGCCTCAAAACCGACCCCAACAACGCCACGCTCCACTACGACCTAGGCCTCGCCCTCAAGCTCAAGGACACACCCGAGCCAGCCATCGCCGAACTCGCCGCCGCCGAAAAACTCGCGCCCGACCTCCCCGACCCGCCCTACACGCTCGGCGTCCTCTACATGCAGCTAGGCCACTTTAGCGACGCCGTCACGCAGCTCGAAAAAGCCACCACCCTGCGCCCCGACAACGGCGACGCCTGGGCCCTGCTCGGCAACGTCTATCGCCAAAACAATCAATCGGACAAAGCCATCGAAGCACTCCACCGCGCCATCGAGCTAGAGCCCAACCAGCCCAGCCCGCACATCACCCTCGCTTCCATCCTCAGCGAACAAGGCGACCACGCAGGCGCACTTAGCGAGCGCAAGAAGGCCGCCGACCTCAGCCGCATCGCCGTCAACCGCCAGCGCGCCAACTTCGCCCTCGACAGCGGCAGCGCACTTCTCCGCAAAGGCCAGATAGCAGCCGCCATCACACAACTCCAGACCGCCGTCGCCGCCGACCCCACCTACGCCGAAGCCCATCTCACCTTAGCCGACGCGCTAGCCCGCCAGGGCCGCAACACCGAAGCCCGCGCCGAGCGCCAGAAAGCCGAAAAGCTCCTCGAATCCCAACCCAAACCCACGCAAGCAACTTCGGCCACACAACCGCAGGGAGAGCCTCGTTGAACCGGTCCCGCCGCAGCTTCCTCACCTCTCTCTCCGCCACAGCGCTCGTCCTCACCTTCGACGACATCCTCGCCCTCGCCGCGCCGCAGAGCACCATGCAGCGCCCCACCTACAACGCCACGCCGCACGCCGCGCCCAAGCAATTGCCCTCACCCGTCCTCGGCACACCGCTCGGCGTCAGCTTCATCGACGTCGCCCGCCAATCCGGCCTCAACGCCCGAACCATCTACGGCGGCGAGCACCACAACAAATATCTCCTCGAAACCACCGGCTGCGGCGTCGCCTTCTACGACTACGACCACGACGACTGGCTCGACATCTTCCTCGTCAACGGCTTCCGCCTCGAAGGCTTCCCCAAAGGCCACGAGCCCACCTGCCATCTCTTCAAAAACAATCGCGACGGCACCTTCACCGACGTCACCCAGAAGGCAGGCCTCGCCCGCAGCGGCTGGGGCCAGGGCTGCTGCATCGGCGACTACAACAACGACGGCTACGACGACCTCTTCGTCTCCTACTACGGCCAGAACGCGCTCTACCGCAACAACGGCAACGGCACCTTCACCGACGTCACCAAAGAAGCAGGTCTGCTCCAGTCGACCAAGCGATGGAACTCCGGCTGCGCCTTCCTCGACTACGACCGCGACGGCCATCTCGACCTCTTCGTCGCCAACTACATCGACTTCGACATCAAGACCGCGCCCATCCCCTCAGCCGCCGGCTGCGAGTACAAAGGCATCCAGGTAGCCTGTGGCCCGCCGGGCTTACAAGGTGGCAAGAACATCCTCTACCACAACAACGGCGACGGCACCTTTACCGACGTCTCCGCGAAATCCGGCATCCTCGACACCATCGGCACGTATGGTCTTTCAGTAGCCGTCTGCGACTTCGACAACGACGGCTGGCCCGACATCTACGTAGCCAACGACTCCATGCCCGCCACCCTCTACCAGAACCAGCACAACGGCACCTTCAAAGACAACGCCATCGAAGACGGCGTCGCCTACTCGCCCGACGGCAAACCACAAGCCGGCATGGGCGTCTCCGTCGGCGACTACAACCGAGACGGCTTCTTCGACATCGTCAAAACCAACTTCGCCGGCGACACCGACTCCCTCTACCTCAACCTCGGCGACGGCACCTTCGACGACCGCACCTACCAGTCCGGCCTCGGCGTCAACACCCGCTTCCTCGGCTGGGGCTGCGGCTTCTTCGACATGGACAACGACGGCTGGCCCGACATCCTCATCGCCAACGGCCACGTCTACCCCGAAGTCGACGGCACCCAGGTCGACGCCCCCTACGCCGAGCACAAATATCTCTACCGCAACCTCCGCAACGGCCAGTTCGAAGATGTCTCCGCGAAAGGCGGCCCCGGCATCATGGAGCTGGTTCCCGCCCGTGGCTGTGCCTTCGGCGACTACGATAACGACGGCGACATCGACATAGTCGTCAACTGCATCAACCACACGCCGCAACTTCTCCGCTGCGACTCCACCACCGGCCGCAACTGGATCAAGATCCGCACCGTCGGCACAAAATCCAACCGCACCGGCATCGGCGCGCGCATCACCGTCACCACACAAACCTCACCCACAGCAAAACCATTCGCGCAGATCGACGAAGTCCGCAGCGGCGGCAGTTACTACTCACAGAACGACCTGCGTATCCACTTCGGCCTCGACCGCGCCACAAAAGCCGACATAGAAATCACCTGGCCCTCCGGCACAAAAGACAAGCTCCCCAACCTCACCGCCAACCGTCTCTACGTCATCGAAGAAGGCGGCAAAATCCTCAAGACCATGCCCATGGGAAAACCCTAACCATGCCGCGCGCAGACTTCATCAGCCGATACTCTCCCACAAGCCGTCATCCTGAGCGGAGTTGGGCGCGTCTTTTGCGCCCAACGCAGTCGAAGGACCCCGAGGCCGCATCGGCAACCCATGCCGCTCCACCCTTTCAGCCACTTCAGTCTCAGGCCATCAACCTCAACCTACACGCCACAGACCGGGTGCCCCATCTTCGCGACAGCTTTATCGTCGCTAAGGTGGGTTCGTCCCAGCCACCAAAGCTCGGGTGCCCCATCCTTCGCCCCTGGGGTATGCTGTTCTGCCTCATCCTCCTCACCCTCACCATCCAGGCTCAGCAACCCTACCCACCCACCACCGATCACGCCCCACCAGCCTGGTTCATCGACGTAGCCTCCAAAGCCGGCATCCTCGTCCGCAACGTCAACGGCAGCGTCGACGACAAGCGTTACATCATCGAAGCCACCGGCTCCGGCGTCGCCATCTTCGACTACGACCGCGACGGCTGGCCCGACATCTTCCTCGTCAACGGCACCACTCTACCCGGCGACAAGTCCACCCCGAACCCGCCGCCCACCAGCCATCTCTTCCACAACAACCACGACGGCACCTTCACCGACGTCACCGCCAAAGCCGGACTCACCTCGACCGCCTGGGGCCAGGGCGTCTGCGTCGGCGACTACGACAACGACGGCTACGACGACCTCTACATCACCGGCTACGGCAAGAACCGCCTCTACCACAACCAGGGCAACGGCACCTTCAAAGAGGTAGCCGAGCAAGCAGGAGTCGCCGGCACCGGCCACGAGTGGGGCACCGGCTGCGCCTTCATCGACTACGACCGCGACGGCCACCTCGACCTCGCCGTCGCCAACTACGTCCACTTCGACCTCGCCACCACACCAGCGCCCGGCGCAACCTCAGGCTGCATGTGGAAGGGCGTCGCCGTCATGTGCGGTCCGCGCGGCCTCGCCAGCGCGCCCAATATCCTCTACCACAACCTCGGCAACGGTAAATTCGAAGACGTCAGCAAAGCCAGCGGCATCCAGAACACCAACGGCCACTACTGCTTCTCCATCACCACGCTCGACTACAACGACGACGGCTGGCCCGACATCTACGTCGCCTGCGACTCCACCCCGGCCATCCTCTACCGCAACAACCACAACGGCACCTTCACCGACGTAGCCGAAGACTCGGGCGTCGCCTTCAACGAAGACGG
The DNA here is from genome assembly GCF_014642855.1 of Edaphobacter acidisoli. NCBI lineage: Bacteria > Pseudomonadati > Acidobacteriota > Terriglobia > Terriglobales > Acidobacteriaceae > Edaphobacter > Edaphobacter acidisoli. The sequence continues at coordinate 3,018,739 of NZ_BMJB01000001.1, forward strand.
CCGCGAGCAAGCTGGCATGGGCTCCACCTCCGCCGACTACGACGGCGACGGCCGCCTCGACCTCTTCAAGACCAACTTCTCCGACGACACCGCCACCCTCTACCGCAACAACGGCGACGGCACCTACACCGACCAGACCTTCCCCGCCGGCCTCGGCATCAACACCGACGACCTCGGCTGGGGAGCCATGTTCGCCGACGTCGACAACGACGGCTGGCCCGACATCCTCGTCGTCAACGGTCACGTCTACCCGGAGGTCGATTCAGCCCATCTCGGCTCCAAATACCGCGAGCCGCGCCTGCTCTACTCGAACCTCGGCAACGGAAAATTCAAAGACCTGAGCAAAACCTCCGGCCCCGCGCTCACCGACCCGCGCTCCAGCCGTGGCCTCGCCACCGGCGACCTCTTCAACGACGGCCGTGTCGATGCCGTCATCAACAACCTCAGCGACTACCCCATGCTGCTCGTCAACATGGCGAAGAACACAAACCACTGGATCGAGTTCAATCTCGTCGGCACCACCTCCAACCGCGACGCCATTGGCGCGCGCGTCACCATGCACACCGCCAAACGCATCTTCGTCAACGAAGTCCGCTCAGGCTCCAGCTACAACTCCTCCAGCGACCTGCGCCTCCACTTCGGCTTAGGCGCCGAGACCGAAATCAAAACCCTCGAAGTCCGCTGGCCCAACGGCGAAACCGAATCCTTCACCCCACCCGCAAAAGTCGACCAAATCCTCACCCTCACCGAAGGCAAAGGCCACCCCGCCCAAACCGCAGCCGCCCCAAAATAGCAGGATTCCCTTTTGCATTACCATTCCGCACCCTGAGCGAAGTCGAACGGGGGGGAATCTGCTGTTTCCTTCCTCACCCACAACAATTCCCTTGATTTAACCTATTTCTTCGCATATATTGAAGATATGGCGAAGCAGAACTATCTCGGCGAGTTCGAGCTCATGGTTCTACTCACCATTGCCCGTCTGGGAGAGGAAGCGTATGGTGTTCCACTGGCTCGGGAACTGACCGCCATGCGTGGCCGCGATGTCGCCGTCGGCAGCGTCTACGCGGCGCTAGAGCGGCTGGAAGACAAGGGCCTCATCTCATCGACTCTCGGCGAAGCAACGCCGGAACGGGGTGGCCGGGCGAAGCGATATTTTCGCATCACAGAGCAGGGCCTTCGCTCCGTTCACGAAACCCGCGAAGTGCTCAATAAGTTGTGGGGATCTCTACCCTTGCCAGGAGAAACCACCTTATGAAGAGATCCGTCGCCATCGCAAGCTGGGTTTTGGAGCACGTCGTCCCCGAGCCGCACGGCCATGCTCTGACAGGCGATCTCTTTGAAGAGCTGAACTCCGGACGCTCTCTGAGATGGTATTGGCGGCAGGTCTTCATCGCAGCCGCTACCGGCATCTTCCTCAAGTCTCGCGCCTTCGCTTTGCCCCTGGCGTTTTCCGCCTGCTGGAGCACGCTCTTTCCACTGTGGCAGCTCTCCATCTGGAAGGCCCATTTTGTTCAATCGGCCTTCCATCAATGGTCGGCGCTCGACTGGCCATACTCGGCGCCAACCAACATCGCTCAGGCGATTCTTCCTGCCTGCACCTTTGTCTGGCTTGGACTGCTCATCTACTGGCCGCTACGCTCTACACGGACACACGCACCATCCGCACCCCGGCTGTTCGGCAGCTTGTCCCTGAGTCTGAACGTCCTGCTGCTGGCAATCGTCCTTTTCAGAGGACCTTTGCGAGAGGTGTTCTCTCACCTGCACCTGCTCACAGCGCAGACGCTTGGTCTCTCGTCCTATTACGCACCGCTGGTTCTTAGTCTGCTCACTGCCATCCTGACTGCGCTTCCGTCCACACGAGGCAGCAACCCAACCATTCCTTTCACCGCGTAACCGAAGCTATCCGCGCACCACAAACAGGCTTGTCTCAAAGCCATGCAGCACTGCGCTCATTTTTCAGCGGGAGCAACAAGAGGATGATGAAAAATCCGTTCCGCTTAAGGGCACGGCTTTAGAGCCTGTCCTGAGCGAAGTCGAAGGATGTGCAAATGCCAGCGATTCAAAGGGGCTTCAGACAGTGCTGAAAAGTCCGCCTTGCTTAAGAGCACGGCTTTAGCCGTGCCGTAATGACACAGAATCATTGGGGCTTTAGCCCCTGAGGTACTGCTTTTCTCTGACCGATCACCCTCAACAAGCCATGATGGCAACGGAACAAATCGCATCGCCGGACTCCATCGACTCCGCTCCACAGTCGGCCACGTCGTTTATCGTGGCGTTCGTCGGAAGCATCTTCCAGACATGCGGCATCGTGTGGATGGCCTGCGACACGCCAACAACCGGAGCGCTTCACCTGCCGCACCTCTTCTCCACAGCCGCGCACTTCCTTCTGGTTGCCGCGGCTGCGCACGTCTTCGCTGTCTGGGTCAACGCGACGATGTTCAGCGGGCTGGTGGATGTTTCCGTCCCGCTCCTCGCCCTCACCATCTGGCCATCCGTCGTATGGTCGCCGCTTCTCATCCTCCTCATCAAGGAGAACTCGGTCTGGACCATACTCATTCCACCCCTCATCTTCGTGTCCGCCACACGCTCCCTCATCCGCTGGACGGCGACCGATGAAGCCACGACTCCCAATCAAAGCCAAATCCCCACGCTCTTTCAAATCGAGCGCACACAATCTTTCCTGCGAAGCATCGGCCCAGCCATCATCGCCGCACTTGCCTTCCAGTCAACCATCGCCGAACTGGCGCTCACCAACTACTTCTCCTCCGGTCTGCAGCTTGCCGCGGGCATATCCATTCTGATCTGGTCGTATCCAGCAAAGCTCCGCCCCATTCGAAGTCGCGCAGTACCCACGTCATTTCGCAGCGTCGTCTCGCGAACGGGTCTCGTTTATCTTCTGCTCGCAATTGCTCTCATCCCATATCTGGCCGTGCCCAGGCTCGCCATAGGCGCCAACGCCTTCATGCACATCAAGCCGAAATCCACTCAGAGCAAAAACGTCAAACAGGTGGCCGCTCATTCCAATTCAGATGATTCCTACCTCGGGATCATCCTTCTCTCTCCGAAGAAGCCTCATCCTCGAGTAATCCCCCAGCCCGCTCCCATCAGGCCCAGCAGCGCACCCAGGCAGTCGGTCACGATCCCATTCGACGGTGCCTACTGGTACTTCAAGCCGCCATACCAGCGCCCCCGGCCAGGTGCAATCATCGCCCACGGCGACCCCACAAAGAAGACCATCCGCTCCACAAACGCGCTCCCCTTGCTGATGGAGGCGCACCAATTCCTGGGCCTTCCCATTCGTACAACCTCCTTCAGCGCAATCCGCCTCTCCATCGAAAACGCCGACCACATACCCGGAGCAATCTTCGTCGAAATCCGCCTGCGCAACATCGGCCCAAAAGGAATCACATCCCAATCACTCGGAGCGCAGGTACTTCCATCCAGCACGCGACGCATCACCTATGCCTCGCTGATCAGTCCTCCAGTCGAAGAACTCCTCACCTTCCACATCCCACGCTCAACGCGCCTTCGGCAATTCAACGAAATAACGGTTGCGATCGAACCCGCCAAAGAACGCTCCCTCGTCGGCACCCGCGTAGCAGTTCAATCCTTCGAACTTCTCCCCTGATCCTGAAAAGGGTGATGAAAACCCCGGCCTTGCTTAAAGGCCACGGCTGATTACTCACGCTGTTGCTTCTGAGATAGGCCCGGACTTTAGTCCGGGCAACAACACGCACAAAAAAGGGGGCTTCAGCCCGTGGGATATGTCTTTTCGCCACAGCCTCATCGCAGAAACACGCTGGTGCCCCATTCATGGCGCAGCTTTATCGCGACACGGGTGGGTCCGCACGCTGTAGTCGTGCTGTCAAGCCCCGGACCCGCTGAAAATCCATTCAACCACCACAAACGAAGCCAGATATTTTTCTGCCCGAAGTGGCGGTTTAGTTTTCCTCGCCACATTAAAATAGAGACAGAACACAAAAAGCCCCGGGATAAACTCCGGGGCTTCCGTGCGTGTAAACCATTTATTTAGAAGACTTTACTTCCAACCCCAGTCAAATGAAGACTTTATCAAATCTCGCGCAGCCTAAACCCTTTCAATCGAAGACTTTAGTACTTCAAGACGGGGGAGGGGGTTCGCCTTCCCACATACCACAGCCCCAGCACCCCAACCCCGATCATCACCGCCGACACCACCGTCCCGGTCACCCACTCCGGCCCCAGATCCCCCAGATGCCCCCGCACCAACACCCACATCACCGGAACCGCCCATACCGCCAGCACCCCCAGGAACACCGCACTCAACACCCGCATCACCGCCAGCGGCCGAGTCGCCCTCCGCAGCAACACCTCCTCCTGCACCCGCCGCCACACCACACCCGCATCCGGCGGCTCAACCGCCCGCACCGCCAGCAAGGCCCGCGTCACCCGCACCGTCTCCCGGCAACCCGCACACTCGGCCACGTGCCCGCTCAACTCCGCACTCAACCCGCCCCCGCGCAACGCCGCCGCAACCTCTCGGTCCCGCTCACACCGTCTCATCCCAACTCCTCTCCAGGCCGCAGCAACCCCGCCGCCCTCCGTCGCGCCCGAAAAAGCAGCAGCCGGACGCTCATCGCCGCCAGCCCCGTCGCCTCCGCAATCTCCGCATGACTCATCCCCTCCACGTACGCCAGCCACAGAAGCTCCCGCTCCCGCGGCTTCAGCGCACCCATCGCCCGCTGCACGTCGATCCCGAGCCCCGCATCCGCCGAAGCCCCAACATCCACCAGCTCCACCCACCGCGAATCCTCGCCCCGCCGCCACCGGTCCCGCAGCAGGTTCCCCGCGATCCGGAAGAGGTACCGCCGTGCCTCCTCACCCTCCAGCGACCGTCTCCCCCGCGCCAGGAACCGGCAGTACGTCTCCTGCAGAAGGTCCTCGGCAACATCCCGCCGCCCGGTCACCCCAGTCAGGTAAGCGAGGATCGGCCGCGCAGTCGCCTCGTAGAGCAGACGAAACTCCCCCTCGCTCATCGCGGAGCCATCCTCCGCCGCCAGGGCCACCGGAAGCGTCTCGCCTCTCTGCATCCTGCCCCTACTCACCATCCCGCTTCAGCAACCCGAACGACCGCGAGAGGAAGAACGTCGCCCCCGCCGCCAGCTCGCATCCAATACCCAGCGCCAGCGCCAGCGAACCAATGAAGATGTGCACCTGCTGCTGCTCAGGGTACGAGGCTATCGACTTCAGCGCCAGGAACGCAATCCCGAACGCAATCAGCATAATCCCCCACCGCACTCCGCTCAAGATGCTCCGGTAGGGCGCAGCCACCTCGACCTGCTCAGCCTGAAAGGACTTGAGAAAGCTCCTGCCCGCCTCCGTCTCCACGTACTGAAGCGCGTTCTGGCCGGAGTCGATCTTCTCCAGCAGCTTCATCTGCAAACTTGTCTGCAGCTTCGCCATCATGTACCGCCGCAGCGAGGTAAAGATCAGCCACGCAACCCAGCCAAACAGGATAAACAGGGTAATCGGTCCAAGGATGTGACCCATAAAACCTCTCCTTCTACAAAGTCGAATCAAACCTTCACCGATACAACGCAGCCAGCCGGGTGGCGGTTAACAGCAGGGCCGCACTTCCCAGATACGGCGCGAGCAATGTGCCGGTTGCATCCCCTGAACGTCTGTCTGCATCCCACAAACGTCTCTACCACTGGAACGTCTAACCTGAGCTATCATCGAGCTATGAAGTTTTTCCCCAACGCGTGTGTCTTCTTCAAAGCTGAGGACGTCCCTGCCACTGAACCGCTTCCGTTTCCCGAAGCTGAACAGGACAGCTCGGATACCACACTGATGAAGACACTTGGCTGGGTCTCGGCAGGACTTGGAGCCGTGGCACTTGGCCTCTTTGTGGGTCGCGAACTTCGTCAACGCTACAAATTTAACCACCGCACGCCCTACGATGCCTACTCCCACGCAGGTGATGAGAAGGATGTGGACTTCGGTCTGGGCACTTAGGCTCTATGTCCCAAGGGGTTGTGTTGTGCCTTATTGATGGTACGAACAGAATCCACAAGCGAGCTATCCGCTTCTATCTCTTCGCGTAACTCCGAATCCTGCCGCTGATTTACCATCAATCTCGATGACCAAACTTGCCTTCCTCTTCCCCGGACAGGGATCGCAGTCTGTCGGCATGGGCCGCGGACTCTACGACAACTTTCTCTCCGCCCGCGCTGTCTTCGACGAGGCTGACGGGGCGCTTGGCTTCGCTCTCTCGAAGCTGATCTTTGAAGGCCCCGAAGAGCAGCTCAAGCTGACCGAGCACACTCAGCCTGCGATTCTCACCGTCTCAGTTGCTGCTATGCGTGTGCTTGCCGAGCGTGGCATTGCCCCCGCGCTCGCTGCTGGACACTCCCTCGGCGAATACTCCGCGCACGTTGCTGCCAGTACGCTCACCTTCGCCGACGCCGTCCGCACTGTGCGCAACCGAGGCCGCTACATGCAACAGGCCGTTCCGCCGGGTGAAGGAGCGATGGCTGCGATCCTCGGGCTCTCCGCCAACCTCATCATCGAGGTCTGCGCACAAGTCTCCGATGAACTTACCCCGCTGCCAACGACTCCTGAGGCCAAGGACTTTAATCCGAAGCTTGCCGTCGTCTCCGCCGCAAACCTGAACTCGCCCGACCAGACGGTGATTTCTGGCGCAGCAGCAGCAGTTCAGCGTGCTGCTGATCTGTGCAAAGAGGCAGGAGCCAAGCGCGCAGTGATGCTGCCGGTCAGCGCACCCTTCCACTGCGCGCTGATGCAGCCCGCGCAGGACGCGCTCGCTGCTGACCTACAAACACTCAACTTCACCGACCCGAAGATTCCGGTCGCTGCCAACGTCAGCGCCGCGCTCATCACCAATGCTGGCGCGGCAAAGCAGGCGCTGGTGCATCAGGTGACAGGCGCAGTCCGCTGGGTAGACTGCATCCAACTGCTCGCGCAGCAGGGCGTAACCCACTTCATCGAAGTCGGCCCCGGAAAAGTACTCAGCGGCCTGAACCGCCAGATTCTCGGCAAGGACGCCGCAATGCCCACCCTGAACGTCGAAGACCCAGCCTCGCTCGAAAAAGCCCTTGCGAGCCTCTAATACTCTGGGCGCGACATATCGCATTTAAGTTAAAAAAATATCGAGGAAACACACATGAAACCCGGCGACAAAGTAGAAGACTTCACCCTCCAGAATCAGGACGGCAATGACATCTCGCTCTCCGACTACAAGGGCAAGCCCGTCGTCCTTTTCTTCTATCCGCGTGCCGACACGCCCGGCTGCACCATCGAGTCCTGCGGCTTCCGCGACGCTTTCACGAAGTTCCAGAAGGCAGGCATCGTCGTGCTCGGCATCTCGCGCGACACCGTTAAGGCGCAGAAGAAATTCAAGGACAAGTACGACCTGCCTTACGATTTGCTCGCCGACCCGGACCTCGTCCTCATCAACCGCTACGACCTCATCAAGCCGAAGAACATGTACGGCAAGCTGGTCAAGGGCGTGAAGCGGACCACGTACCTTATCGGCCCGGACCAGCGGCTGATTCATATCTTCGAAGACGTCAAACCGGAAGGCCATGCCGAAGAAGTGCTCGCGCTGGTCAAATCACAGAAGCACTAGAGGCCATGTACAGACTCCCCATCTTAGCCACGATCCTTGCACTGATGGTTCCTGCGGCTCCGGCGCAGCAGGGTGCGACCGTCGCCGAGCAGTATCTGTTCTCCCTGACGAATCAGCACCGTGCCGAACATCACCTGCCCGCGCTCGCGTGGGACTCTGCGCTTGCCCGCGCCGCTCGAAACCATGCAGCGGTCATCGCAGCGCACCCTGGACCAGCCGAGCATCAGTATTTGGGCGAGGCTGACCTGAAGTCGCGTACCTATGCAGCAGGTGCGCACTACAGTGAGGTCTCGGAGAACGTCGCAGGCCACGCCATGGCACCTGTCGAGTTTGACCGCGCATGGATGAACTCGCCCGTTCACCGCGCCAACATCCTCGACCCCAACCTCACCTCTATCGGCATCGCTGTGGTCGAGCGCGGCGGCAATCTCTTCGCCGTGGAAGACTTCTCTCACGCAACGCAAGTTTTTGGCGGTACCAATCAAGTCGAGCAACAAGCCGAACGGCTTTTGCGTGAGCGTGGACTCCGCATCGCCACTTCGCCCGAAGCCCATCAAGATGCGCGCGAGATCTGCCGTCAGCCATCGAGCACAGCAGGCCACCCGCTGCTCATCATGCAGTGGGACGGCGCGGATCTGACACAGCTTCCCGCAGCCGTGCTCCAAAGCTTGCCGCAGGTCCGCGAGCACTCCGTTGCGGTTGGCGCATGTCCGAGCACGCATCCGCAGCCAGGATTCACGACGTATCATCTCGCTGTATTGATGTTTTAGTTCGAAGGAAGGGCAAAGCAGTGCCGTCGAAGCACATCTCGGAAGCCGCGACTGCACTCGCCGTTGCTGGGTTGCTTGCAGGCGGATGGGCGTATGGAGCGCTCTATCCGCCATCGCAACTCTTTGGCAGAGTTATCGTCGCCGGTAATGACCCCAACGAGATTGCCCTCACCTACGACGACGGTCCGAATCCCGCCGCGACGGAACGGCTGCTCGAAGTTTTGGCGAGGCATGATGTGCGCGCAACGTTCTTTCTGATTGGAGGATTCGTTCGCCAACGCCCCGATCTTGCCCGAGCCATTGCTGCAGCAGGGCATCTCATCGGCAACCACACCGTGACGCATCCCTGGCTGGCGTGGCAATCGGCTGCGCGCATTCGGGAAGAGCTTGTCGGCTGCAACGCGTCGCTCGAAGACGCTATCGGAGCGCCAGTCCATTACTTCCGTCCGCCGCACGGAGCGCGTCGCCCCTATGTTCTGCGCACAGCGCGCGAACTCGGCCTCATCACGATTCAGTGGAACGTTACCTGCTTTGACTGGAGCGCGCCACCGCCGGAGACGATTCTTAACCACGCAATCAGCGGGATTACTCGTAATCAGCGCAGACGCCGCGCATCAAACGTGCTCCTTCATGATGGTGGCCACCTCGGACTGAATGCACCACGCCACGCCTCGGTTGAGGCCACGGACAAGCTGATTACGCGCTACAAGCAGACCGGAGCGAAGTTCGTCACCGTTGATCATTGGGCCTAGTTGGGTCTGGGCCGATTGAGCTTTACAAGGAAGCGCGCGAAGACTTCTATCAAGCTATTCGTACTTGAGCGTCTGGACGGGATCGAGCCGAGCGGCGCGATTGGCCGGAAGCGTTCCGAAAAGCACTCCCACGAGTACCGAAGTACCGAGCGCGATCACAGCGGACCATGAGCTGATCGGAATCTTGAACGGCGTCAGCAGTCCTAGCGTGAAAGGAATAGCAAGGCCAAGCAACGTGCCGACAAGACCTCCGCTCAGCGAGAGGAAGACAGCTTCGGTAAGGAACTGCAATCGAATCTCATTGCTGGTCGCGCCCAGCGCCTTGCGGATACCGATCTCCTTGATGCGCGATTGCACATTGGCCAGCATGCTGTTCATAATGCCGACACCGGAGACGATCAGTGTAATGCCAGCGCCCAGCGTCAGCACCAGCGTAAGCATGTCGGCGATCTTGGCTGCGCTGGTGAGCAGGTCGGTAAGGATCTGTGCTGAATAGACAGAGCCTGCATAGTGGCGCGAGCGGATAATAGCGAGGATACGCTTGGATGCCGGAACTACCATGGCGGAGTCGCGCATGGTGAAGAAGATTTCCTTGAGCGTATTGGTTCCGGTGAAGTATCGCAGGACAGGGTAGGGGACCAGCATGGTCTGGTCGCTGATCTCGGACAGACCGTAGGTGTCGAACGCCTCTTTGAAGACGCCGATGACGGTGAACGGTATGCCTTTGATGCTGATCGTATGGCCGATTGCAGCCTGCGGGCTGCCGTAGAGAGCAATAGCGAATGGCTCCACGATGTCGGCGACTTTCTCGTGTGACAGTGCGTCCTGGTCATCGAAAAATCGACCCGAGACGACGACGAGGTTGCGCACAATCTTGTACTGAGGCGAGACTCCCAGGAGCATGGTGGCTTTGGTAACGCCGCCACCCATAGCTACATTGTCGTGGAACTCCAACATGGGCGAAGAAGCCACGATACCGGGAACCTGCTGGAGCACGGCATTCATGTCATCGAGGGTCATGTAGTCAGGCGTGCCGGTGTTGTTTGGGCCGGAGACGGTGCCGCCGCCGTACTGTAGCTCAATCTTGTTAGGACCCATGCTGGTGAGCTGGTCTAGAGCATACTGCTTGCCAGTGAGGCCGAGCGTGGTAACCAGAATGATCGAGGCCGAGCCAATAACCATGCCAAGCATCGTCAACAAAAATCGGGTCTTGCTGGTGCGAAAGCTGTCAACCGCCAGTTTGACCACTTCACTGAAGAGCATGGTCGAGCGTGCGCTGGCGAGCGTGCGCTCAAAAGAGACCGGCTTGGAGGATTCACTCAGAGCCATGGCAGCAGTCGCGGGGTTGTGCCCGTCATCTATAGATTAGACACCTTCGATGTGGGTAACGGTGCAGCAATGGCCGCTAACCTTCTGAGTAACGAGGCTGCCGATGCGCCGGTCCACCCGCTTTGCTGGTTTGGCCATCTATCGAGCGCCTCCAATTGACATGACTTTTGGGTAAAGTCTGATGTCTGGGGCCTCTAAGCTGCTTGAGCAGGCCTTGCCGTTGTAGTTTTACGCAAATACAGGGTTTCGTGGCCAAAAAGGGCGAAAAGAACGTTGCGGGATGAAAAGAAAGCGTCCTATGGTCGATTCTGTTCGTATACCATTACAATCAAGCGCAAAGCTGTGATACATCATTAAGGCGGCGCACCGCCAGAGAAGTCCCCGCGCCAAACTGTTGAAGGAGACGATTCGCCCAATGAAATTAACCGCACGAATTCCAGTGACGGCCGCGATGGTCGCGCTGTTGCTCACTACTGTAACCGGGTGCAATCGCCTGAAGGCGCGGGACCAGTTGACCAAGGGTGTACAGGCATTCAAGAACGCCCAGTACGAACAGGCGGTCAACTATTTTCAGAACTCCATTAAGCTCGACCCCAACTACGAAGATGCGAAGCTGTATTTAGCCACTGCATATTCCTATCAAGTCGTTCCAAATCTGGAAACTCCGGAGAATCTGTCTATCGCGCAAAAGGCGCTCGACGGCTTCAACCAGGTGCTGGCACACGACCCGAACGACGTCAATGCGCTGAAGCAGATTGCTTCGATCAACTTCAACATCAAGAAGTTTGAGGTCGCTAAGGAGTATCAGAAGAAGGTAATTGCACTTGCTCCTAACGATGCCGAGGCGTACTACACCGTCGGCGTGGTCGACTGGATTCAGGCGTATAAGAACGCCACCACCATTCTCGCTGCTGACGGCATTACCGATGCGGGCGATGGCAATCCGAAGATGAGCAAAGGCGCCTGCCAGAAGATTCAGGCAGCTAACACCGATCTGGTCACCGAGGCTCTTCAATACCTGAATAAGGCTGTTGAGGTTAACCCAACATACGACAACGCCATGGATTATTTGCAGTTGACCTATCGCCGGAAAGCAGACCTCGATTGTGGCGACGCCGATGCCCGTAAGGCCGACTTGGCTCAGGTGGATCAATGGGTACAGAAGGCCATGGGTGCCCGCAAGGCGAATGAACTCAAGAAAGAGAAGGAGACCTCGGGCGGAATCCACATGAATTAGTCCGAAGTTTTTCCGGAGAAGCCTCCCATATGGGAGGCTTCTCTATTTGGCGTAATTCCTGGGTCGACAGGTACCTGGTAAGTGTCGCGCGTGCGATAAAATGGCCGCTTGTGCGGAGTGCGGCTCGAAACGTGAATTCAAAGTTCAGGAAGGTGCTGATCGCCAACCGCGGTGAGATTGCGCTCAGAGTAATGCGCGCCTGCCGTGAGATGGGTCTTGCCACAGTGGCGGTCTATTCTGACGCCGACCGCGCCGCTCTGCACGTGCTCTATGCAGATGAAGCCTATAGACTTGGCCCGGCTCCTGCGACACAGAGCTACTTGCGTGGCGACCTGATTCTGGACATCGCGCGTCGCTCAGGAGCTGATGCCATCCACCCGGGTTATGGTTTCCTCTCGGAGAATGCTGACTTCGCCGATGCCTGCACGAAGGCAGGTGTCACCTTTATAGGCCCGCCCGCCAGCGCTATGCGCGCGCTGGGTTCGAAGACACTCGCTCGCCAGGCAGCGGACAAGGCAAAGATGCCGCGCGTTCCTGGTTCCGTGACCGGCCTGAAAGATGTGGATGAAGCGCAGCGAGTCGCTGCGGAGATTGGATACCCCGTCATGCTGAAGGCAGCAGCGGGCGGTGGCGGTAAGGGGATGCGCGCCGTGACGGGCCCTGAAGATATGCCCTCGGCGTTCATGGGAGCCAGCAGTGAGGCAGAGCGCAGCTTCGGATCCGGCGAGGTTTACCTGGAGAAGTTGATCGAGCGGCCCCGCCACATCGAGATTCAGTTGATGGCCGACATGCATGGCAACTGCATCTATCTGGGCGAGCGCGAGTGCTCCGTACAACGCAGGCATCAGAAGGTCATCGAGGAAGCGCCCTCCGCAGTCGTGAGCGAAGACCTGCGTCGCCGTATGGGCGAAGCGGCAGTGCGCTTGGCGCTCTCAGCCGGATACGTCAACGCGGGCACCATCGAGTTCCTTGTAGATGCTGAACAGAACTTCTACTTCCTCGAGATGAATACTCGGCTACAGGTTGAGCACCCGGTCACCGAGATGGTCACGGGCCTCGACCTGGTGGAGATGCAGCTTCGCATTGCGATGGGCGAGCCGCTGGGCGTGCGGCAGGAAGACATCCACCTGCGCGGTCACGCAATCGAATGCCGCATCTACGCCGAGGACCCGGACAACAATTTTTTCCCGTCGCCCGGCCTGATTACGAGACTGACGCAGCCCGGAGGCCCCGGCATCCGCGAAGACTCGGCCGTGTACCCCGGCTGGGTCGTGCCGCTCGACTACGACCCCATGCTCTCAAAGCTGATTGCCTATGCGCCTACACGCCTCGCGGCCATCGACCGGATGCTGCGTGCACTCGATGAGTATGTTATAGGCGGTATCAAGACAAACATCTCGCTCTTCCGTCGGATCCTCACCGACGAAGACTTCCGAGCAGCCCGCATCGACACGGGCTACCTTGAGCGGTTGTTGAGCACTGCTCCTGCCGCGGATAACAAAACCGAGGTCCCAGAAGATATCGTTGCGCTCGCCGCTGCATTATTTTCCGCCAGCACACAGTTGACTCCATCAGAGTCAGAACCAACACAACCAAGCCGCTGGGCGCAGGCCGGACGGCAGGAGGCGCTGCGAGCGTGACCATCTGGCTGGAGATTGAAGCCCGCAAGCAAAGAGTCGATCTGCCCGCGGCGGCCCTCGGTTTCATGCAGTGTGTCGTTGATGGCCGCACGATCCAAGCCGATGCGCAGATGGTTGAGCCTGGTGTCCTGTCGCTGATCGTAGATGGGCGGCAATACGGCTGTGTTCTGGATGGAGACGGCGTATGGATTGGCGGCAAGCGGTACTCCTTTGTGCTAGATGATCCGCGCTCGCTGGCTGGACGTCGCGGCTCTGGCGCAGGAGCAGAAGGCCCGCGTCCGGTAAAGGCCCCTATGCCGGGTCGCGTCGTTCGCGTACTTGTTGCGGCTGGTGAAGAGGTAGCTGATGGCCAGGGGGTAGTCGTCATCGAAGCGATGAAGATGCAGAACGAACTGAAGTCGCCGAAGTCCGGACGAGTTTCGCGTGTGGCGGTTACGCCGGGAGACACGGTCGGCTCGGGAGACATACTTGTGATCGTCGAATAATCAAAAATTACTTTCGGGTGTCCGCTGCACAGGCTACAATCCTGCAACACGTGTTTTTTGGTTCTTCTGATAGTTCAATACTTGGAGCGAGGCTGCGCCCATGAGCGACGAATTCGTTGTAGATGGACAAGCTCAAAGCACCGGGCTGAGTCAGGTTGAGCGCGTGGTAGACACCTTCATCGCGCCCAGCAAAACCTTCACCGACATCCTCCGCAGCCGGAGCGTCTGGTTTCCCATTCTGCTAACGATCATCTTCTCGCTGGCCGTCGCCGTGACGATGCAGAAGCGCGTCGGTTTTGACCAGATGTATCAGACGAGCCTCGCGCAAAGGCCAGCGCAGCAGGCCCAGATGGATTCGCTACCGCCGGACCAGCGCGCCTCGCGCATGAAGATCGGCGTCGCCTTTACCGAAGGAATCACCTATGGCTACTGGGCCTTCGGCCTGATCTTCGCAGCCATCGCTTCGCTGGTACTGTGGGGCAGCTTTAGCTTTCTCGCCGGGGCTAAAACCAGCTTTTCTGAGATGTTCGCCGTCTGGATCTACTCCGGCCTGACCGGGTTGGTCGGGGCCGTGCTGATTATCGTCATGCTGGTCATCGTAGGCGGTGAGAACTTCAATCCTCAGTCACCCATTGGTACCAACCTGGGCTACTATCTCAGCGCGGACTCGTCCCAGTGGCTCAAGGCCCTGCTCGGCTCCTTCGATCTGCTGGTCTTCTGGTTCATGGCGCTGTTGATTATCGGTACGTCCATCGTGGCGAAGGTCAAGCGGAGCACGGCAGCAGCGATCATCATCGGCTGGTGGGTGCTGATCGTCATCATCAAGACCGGTTTTGCCGTGATGATGTAAATCAGCGTGTCGCATACAAGTGAAAAGCCCGGCAACTCGCGGGCTTTGTCATGTTTTGATTGCGCCTACTCGATCCAGCGCTTGAAGACGAGCGAGCCATTGGTTCCGCCAAAGCCGAACGAGTTCGACAACGCATACTCAATCTTTGCAGCCTGCGCCTTGTTGGGCACGTAATTCAACCTGCACTCGGGGTCCACGTCGACCAGGTTCATCGTTGGCGGTGCGATCTGGTGCTGCATCGCCATCACGGTGATGCCTGCCTCCAGTCCGCCTGCACCGCCGAGCAGATGGCCCGTCATCGACTTGGTTGAGCTAACCAGCAGTGTGTGATTCTTCGCGCGCTCGCCGAAGACAGTCTCGATGGCCTTCGACTCCAGCGCATCGCCCAGTGGCGTGCTGGTTGCATGTGCGTTGACATAATCAATCTTGTCCGGAGAGATGCCCGCAACCCGCAGTGCATGGTTCATCGATCGCGCGCAGCCCTCGCCCTCTGGAGCCATTCCGGTCATGTGGAAGGCGTCGGCCGACATGCCATAGCCAACAATCTCTGCCAGAATCTTCGCGCCACGGGCCCTGGCAAATTCAAGCTCTTCGAGAATGAGAATGCCTGCGCCTTCGCCGATGACGAAGCCATCGCGGTCCTTATCGAAGGGGCGGCTGGCGTGTTGTGGATCGTCGTTGCGTGTTGAAAGGGCGCGCATCGAAGCAAAGCCCGCCACGCCAAGAGGCGTAATCGATGCTTCGGCGCCGCCGGCGATCATTGCGTCTGCATCACCGCGCTGGATAATGCGGAAGGCGTCGCCGATCGAGTGCGCGCTCGTTGTGCAGGCGGTCGCGGTTGCTTCGTTCGGTCCCCGCGCTCCGTACCTGATCGAGACGTGGCCGGCGGCGAGATTGATGATGGAGCCGGGAATAAAGAACGGCGACACCTTGCGCGGGCCACCGGAGAGCAGGTTCGAGTGTTCGCGCTCAATGACGTCGAAGCCGCCGATGCCCGAGCCGATATGCACCCCGACGCGGTCATGGTTGCTCTCATCCACTTTGAGGCCCGAGTGCGCCATCGCCTCCGCCGATGCTGCCAGCGCGAAGTGAATGAAGCGACCCATCTTCCTGGACTCCTTCTTGTCCACAAACTGGAGCGGGTCGAAGTCCTTGACCTCGGCCGCAAAACGCACGGGATGGCCAGTGAGATCGAATGCCTTGATCTCGGCCATGCCGCTCTTTCCAGCCATGAGGCCTTCCCACAGCTCCGGCGCGGTTTTACCCACGCCGCAGATGAGTCCGAGGCCGGTTACGACGACGCGACGCTGCTCCATACTTTATTTGGCCGCTTTCTGGTGCTTTTCGATGTAATCAATGGCGTCCTTGACGGTCTTGATCTTCTCGGCGTCTTCGTCAGGGATCTGGATATCGAAGGCTTCTTCGAACTGCATGACAAGCTCGACCACGTCAAGCGAGTCTGCCCCGAGATCTTCCTGGAAGCTTGCGCCGGGGGTGACTTCCGCTTCATCCACCTGAAGCTGCTCGACGATAATCTGTTTTACCTTTTCATCCACTGCTGCCATGTCGTTCTCCTGTGTGCTGCTTGAAATCGGACCTTTTGGGCGTAGCTGTCTAGTGAACACGCCAGCCTAAAGAATACTGAGCGTCCCGTTGAGTGTAAAGCAGACCCGACCGGGCAGCGAATTAGGGACCGCAGTGGTTACCTGCTGCATGCGGTAGTTTTGTGCGGTGGGAATTATGCATTAGGCGGCGGCGAAGGTTTGGCGTAAATTTAGGCCATGCAGGAAATGACAATATTGTGGTTCGTCATCGGATGCGGTGCCGGCGTACTCATCGGTTGGTTGATAGCGAATACCCGTGCGCGCAGCGCACATGCAGTCATGGCCGCACGTATCGCAGCAATGGAAGCTGAGGCCAGGGCCTTTCGCGATAGCAACGACGCTAAAGAAAAGCTGATTGACAAGCAATCGGGTGAGTTGGATGACGTGCGACAGGCGGCCGAGGCTGCGCGTGTAGATGCTGCCGGGCTGCGCTCACAGATTGAGGCCGAGCGAAAAGCAACCAACGAAAAGATCCAGGCGCTTGTCAATGTAGAGACCAGCCTGAAGGCCAGCTTTGAAGCATTGGCAGCAAACGCGCTGGATGCAAACAGCAAACGCCTGCTCGCACTGGCGAAGGGTGAACTCGATAAGCAACAGGTAGAGTCGGCGAATGAATTGGCCGCGAAGGAGTCCGCCATTGAGAACCTGCTGAAACCGATGCAGGAATCTCTGGCCAAGCTTTCCAGCCACAGCCAGGAACTCGAAGTGAAGCGCCAGGGCGCCTATGAATCAATGCTGGCAGAGATACAGAACATTCAGCGTTCTCACGCTGACCTGCGAAAAGAGACAACGCAGCTTGTAGCAGCATTGCGTGCTCCCAAAGTACGCGGCAACTGGGGTGAGATGCAGCTGCGCAAGTGTGTCGAGTTTGCCGGCATGGTGCAGCACGCATCCTTCGACGTGGAGAAGTTTGTCAGAGGCGAGGATGTTTCCATCCGGCCCGATCTTATTGTGAAGTTGCCAAACGGACGCAGCATCATTGTCGATGCGAAGACGCCGCTCGATGCATTTCTCGACGCCAGTGCAAGTGAGGACGAGACACAGCGTTCAGCATTCCTCGCCGCCCACGCGGCCCAGGTAAGAAAACACTTGGATGCACTTTGCGGAAAGGCGTATTGGAAGCAGTTTCCGGAATCGCCCGACTTCGTAGTGTGCTTTCTGCCCAGCGAAGTCCTCTTCTCGGCGGCGCTGGAACAGGACCCGTCGCTGCTCGAATACAGCGCAGAAAGTCGTGTGCTGCTGGCCACTCCAACCACGCTGATTGCGTTGTTGAAAGCAGTTGCTTATGGATGGAAGCAATCGCAGATTGCGCGTGATGCTCAACTGATTCGAGATGAAGCTTTGAAAGTGCAATCGAAGCTGGTTGGGTTGCACGATGCCATCGTGCAGTTGGGTAAACAACTGCGCAACGCCAGCAAAGCATATGATGACATGCTGATCAAGGCCGAGGGCCGAGGAGGATTGTTCTCAATCTCGCGCAAGCTGCGTGAGCTCGAGATTGGGGAACAAGACCTTCCGGCGCTGGAGCCGACAGCGATGCAATTGCGTCCGATGACGAGCGACGAATGGCAGGGGCAGCTATCTCTGGCGGCGCAGGCCGATGAAGAAGCTGACTAGATCATGCTCAGGACGTATCTCCGGTTGAGTTGAGACACACTGCACATGAAACCGGATCATTTTGTATCGGTTGCAGCCACGGCCCGCGTATCGCTGCTTTTCTGCGCATCCAGAAGGTCACTCATCTTCAGATAGACAGCGTTGGTCCAGCCGAAGCCGACGACGTTGCTCTTGTAGCCGGTGGCAACCTGCACGTTCGAGGAGCCATTGACCACGTCGTATTTTTCGTGGATGGTGCCGTCACGCAGAAAGTTCTGGCGGATGGTCGAGGTGAACTCGCGCGAGACGCGGCGTGCGTCCTGCATGAAGCCGTAGTTGACGAGGCCCTGCGTGGTGACCCAGTTCGTCGGCGCCCAGCCGTAGGGCAGGTCCCACTGCGTGCCGGAGTCGTAATCGCTCATCGCAAGACCGCCTTCGTGATCGAAGGTGCTGAGATGCTTTTCAAGCGCATCCGCTTGTTCGCGTGTGGCGGCGCCCGCGAAGAGCGGGTAGAACGCGGAGATGTAGTTATAGGTGGACTGCTGATGCGTGACGAAGTCGTAGTCGTAGTACATGCCTGTAGAGGAGTTCCACAGGTATTGATTGATCAGCTTGCGTCGAGCAGCGGCACGTTGCTCCCACATCCGGGCTTCAGCGGGACGGCCAAGCAGCGTGGCGAAGTGCGCCATATCGCGCGCGTACTTATAGAGCAGGCTATTAAGACAGACAGGCGCGTAGTCCTGTGTAGAGCCTTGGAATGGGCCGAAGCGGAAGGCGGGGTCGAACCCGGACTCTCGCATGGCGCGGTCGCCGTGGTAAAAGCCGCTGGAGAGCCATTCGTTGCCGACGTGCGCGTTAGCGCAAAGTTTCGAGGCGCGAATGTCGCAGCTTTTCTCGGCGAGTGCAGTGGCGTCAGCCGACGTGGGATTGGCGGGGCCTTTGACGAGATAAGTAGTGTGGACGGCCGGGTGAGCAATCAGCCATTGGATGACGTCGATGTAGTAGCGGCTGTCGTCAGCCATCTCGGGCACGGGGCCTGTGCCGACGTCGCTGTAACGTGCGAGGCCAGTGTTACCTGCGAGATGTGGCACGCGGGTCCACAGAGCGTAGTCACGCTCGGCGTGGCTGTAGGCGTTGGCGAGCCACTTGTGGGAGAGCGGCGTGCCTCCTTGATGCTCGTAGACTTCGCGGATCATCGAGGTGAGGAACGGCGGCTGCGAGCGGGTGAGATAGTAGGTGCGATTCGCGTTGAGGATAGCGCCGTAGTTGTCGATCTCGTAGAAAAAGTTTTCGACCATGTCCTCGGCCAGATCCATGCGATGGTTGGCGACGAGACCGAGGACGATGAAATAGCTATCCCAGCCGTACATTTCATTGAAGCGGCCACCGGGAACGACGTAAGGATGTGGCAGATAAAGCAGGCCTTCATCGGGAATCTCCGAGACGCGCACGTCGCCCATCTGGTGGATGGTGCGCGGCAGATGCTTCACCTGCACGTTGCAGTGCTTCTGCATGTTGGCAACTGCTGCGGGCACAGGCATTCCCGCAGGTAGATAGAGAATCGGTGCGGTGGTGACCTTGATGTCGCCCATGGATTTGCAGTCGTTCATCGAGCGCGAGAGCGTGTCCCATGCGTGATCAATGTAGTCGAGCACGCGAGCGTTTGAGCTGCCCTCATCCTGAGCTGTCTGCGCGTAAACTGCGCCCGTGAAAAGAAGAACTGCAACGAGCACGCCTGCCAATGAGCGGGAAGAGCTTTTCATGAAGATGCTCCAGACGGATTTGCCTCAGCATGGAGGCCGAGGGCAGATTCAAGTGAAAGCATTTGTAAGGAGCATCCGGCCTCGACGATTTGTCGGATGCTCCTTGAGTTGCGGACTACTCGACGCTGCCGATCCAGGAGGCAAAGGGCGGCAGCGTGATTTTGTTGAGGCTGTTGGTCTGCTCAAGCGACGGCTCGTTTGTCAGTAGCGTTTTGACAGTTGTGGCTTTGACTCCTGCTTCCTGCATATCAAGCGAGATGGTCTGCGGCTGAGCCGTGAAGTTCAAAGCTACGACAATCGAAGGGCTGCCATTTACTCCCTTGCGAATATAGGAGAGAACCGACGGGTTATTTTTGTCGAGCATGGCCGACGCACCATCGCGTAATGTAGGGTCGTTCCTGCGCATGGCGATCAGGCGCTCATACCAGTGCAGCAGCGAGTCAGGCGTCTCCTGTTCCGTCTGCACATTGACGGTGGTGTAGTCAGAGGCGACCGGCAGCCATGTCGTATCCGCCGTGCTGAAGCCTGCGTTCTTCGTGTCATTCCACTGCATCGGGGTACGCTCGCCGTCGCGGCCCTTTTCCTTCGGCCATCCGCGAATGCCAATGGGGTCCTTGACGTCTTCTTTTCTGGTGGGTGTCGATGTGACCATGCCTATCTCCTGCCCGTAATACATCAGCGCAGTCGAGCGTGTAGTGAAGAGCATGGTTGCGATGATGCGAGCGGTAGCCGCATCGTGAGCGCCGTCGCCGTAGCGGTCCCAGCTGCGCGGGTTGTCGTGATTATCGAAGACAAACAGTGGCTGATTGCCATCGATCCGTGTCTCGGCTTGCGCGATGCGTGTCCGGAACAGCGAGGCGTCGAGCTTATTAATCATTCCGACCTGCATGTCCATGGGGAGTTGCAGCTCGTCGTGCTTTGCGCCGCCGTACCACTTGTCGAGCTCGGCTACGCTGGGTAGGTACGTCTCGCCGATGAGCACGCGGTCGCCAGGATATTGGTTAACCAGCGCACGCAGCCTCCTCATGACGTCGTGAACCTCGGGAAGATTGTTCGTGTAGATGTCGCTCACGTTCGGATCGCCGAACGCGTTGGTGCCGCCGGTCAGTGGTTCATCGCGCAGCTTCTCATCTTCAAAGAGCGTAGGAACCGCATCGAGCCGGAAGCCTGCGACGCCGCGATCGAGCCAGAACTTCACCGTATTGAACATGGCCTTTTCGACTTCGGGATTGCGCCAGTTCAGGTCGGGCTGCTGCTTATAGAACTCGTGATAGTAGAACTGCTTCGTCTTGGGATCCCACTGCCAGGCCGAGCCTCCGAAAACGCTAATCCAGTTGTTCGGCGGAATGGGTTTGCCCTTAGTATCGTAGCCCTTGGGATCGCGCCAGACATACCAGTCGCGCTTGGCATTGTCGCGTGAGCTCTCCGACTCAAGAAACCATTTGTGTTGGTCAGAGGTGTGGTTCATCACCATGTCCATGATGACCCGGATATCGCGCTTTTTTGCCTCGGCGACAAGGCGGTCGAAATCGGCCAGCGTGCCATACTGCGAATCAATGTTCTCGTAGTCAGAGATGTCGTAGCCGAAGTCAACCTGTGGCGAAGGATAGATCGGCGACAGCCAGATGGCGGTGATGCCGAGCGAGTGGAGGTAGTCGAGTCGCGAGGTGATGCCGTTCAGATCACCAATGCCATCGCCATTCGAATCCTGAAAGCTGCGTGGATAAATCTCATAAATGACGGCGTGCTTCCACCAAGGGCCGTCACTGTGGTGCGCTGCCGCGTTGGCGGAGGTTCCGGACATCTGCGCCCAGCTTAAACTCCCCATGCAGGTCGCCGCAAGCAGTGCAAACGCGCAGATGATCGCTCCTGGGTTGAAAAAGCGTGTGCGAAAAATAGTGCGAGCGGTAGTCAAGATGCCTCCTCGTGAAGCCCACTGCACTATAGCACCATCGGTATGGCGATTGAGATAGATTGCTATGGCAATATTTACGGCAACGAGGACGCCTTATGCCTGCTTGTGACGTGGAGCAAGGTGAGAGCCGCATGACCTGCGAACTACAGTATGGGTTTGGAGCAAGATGTCTCGCGTCGGCAAGGTGGGATTTTCAACACGTTGCAGCATCGTGAGTATGGCAATTGCACCAATGTCAGCGCAGTTCTGATGCTGCGTTGTAAGGGGAACAGGCAGCAGAGCGGCATACTTCACGTCATCGATTCCAACGATACGTACCTCTTCCGGCACTCGCACGCCCCGGTTTGCCAGTGCAGCCATAACGCGTGCAGCGACGAAGTCGTTTGCACAGACGATAGCGTCAGGTTTCGCGTCCTTCAAGACCTTTCGGATGAAGGAGTCGTCGTCAGGATCGCCGTGGCACACGAGGTTCTGGTGCGGTTGAATTCCATGTTCCAGCAGAGCTTCGCGGTATCCGGCAATGCGAGCCGCTACGGTGGCGGCTGACAATGGCCTGGCCACGAACGCCACACGTTTGGCGCCATGCAACAGCAGATGCTGCGTAATCAGAAAGCCCGCGCGACGGTTGTCGATGCCGACCAGATCATATTTCGAGCGCATCGAATAAGGCGCATAACAACGGTCCAGCAGCACTACTTGAATGCCCGCTCGGTCGAGCGCAGCGACGATCCTGCGGTTCACCACATCCTTATCGCGAGTAAACTCAAGCGGCGCAAAGAAGACACCAGAGACTTTCTGGGCAACATACTTTTGGCACAGGTGCTCGGCCTCCTGCTCCTGCTCGCTCTCTTCACCCATGGAGTGCCCCCAGAGTAGCGAATGCGCCTTCGACAGCGGAGACTGCATCATGCCGTGGCAGATAGGCTCAAAGATCTCGGTACGGCCCAAGTCAGGGATGAGAAGCCCGAAGACATGGCCCTTGGAGCCAGCCGGGGCCATGACGTGCGTGCCTGATCCGGCCCGCCGCGTAACGAGCCCTTGCAGCTGTAGATCATTGACGGCCTTGGCCACGGTGATGCGCGAGGTGTTGTAGCGTTCGCCCAGCTCGGCCTCGCTAGGCAGGCGGTCTCCAGGCTGATAAACCCCAGCTTTGATGGCAGAGAGCAGGTCGTCGTAGACCTGACGGTACTTTGGCAGCGTCGCCGGAACTGCAGCCAGATCACTCGAGGAGAGATTTGTGGCGATTGGAGTGTCTCCTGTCGCATGTTGCCTTGGCGCCTGCCGCAAAGCCTGTTTGCTCTTATCCGTTCCCATCGCTCCCAACTCATGCCAAAAGGCGTGACTTGATTGTATATACCACTTTCCGGCATCAAGAAACGAGTGAGAAATTTGTTGCCCGTCAGTGCGGCTTGTTGCCAAGTTACTTCCGCCGGCCAACCGTTACTGAAGATCGAGCTGCGACACCCCTGCTAGTGTTTTCCAGCTATTTAGCGGAACAGCGAGGGATGTAAAACAACCCCCTTATTGTTTGTTTGCTGTGATGGGATTTAATTGTTATGTCATATATGTCTAATAAGCATGGTATCAACATGCAAAAGTTATTGACATATTTGCTTGCTGGCGAGTATTTTCGGGAAGTTCCTGAAAACACCCTTCGTGTCTGAAGGCGGAAGGAGCAAACCAGAACAGCGCGATCTCGAAGCGTTTCAGGCTTCAGGTTCAAGACGAGCGATGCCCAACAGCAGCCGAAGACGGTATCGCCGGTAAATCAAATGGCAGCACCTGCAACTTTGGGAGGAGTTATGAGAGGATTTGCGGCAAAGACACTTGCTCTGTTGTCGGCCTTGTTTCTGCTGGCGTCTACGCCGGCAGCATTTGGCCAGGCCGTGTACGGTTCCGTCTACGGCACCGTGACAGACTCAACCGGCGCAGTCGTGCCGGGAGCATCTATTGTTGTCAACGACGAGTCGAAAGGCACCTCTGTCACCGTCCAGTCGAACGGCACGGGCGATTTCAACGTCCAGCACCTGATTCCAGACATCTACGATGTAACGATTACTGCGCAGGGATTCGAGAGCTATCAGCAGAAGGGCATTCAGGTCTACGCCGATACCTCTGTGAAGATAGCGCCAGCCCTTGCCGTTGGCGGATCGGCGCAGACCGTCGAGGTAAACGCAGACTCCGTGCCCGAGCTGAAGACAGACCGCGCGGATGTCTCGACGGTGTTCAGTTCGAAGGATGTCGCACAGTTGCCGGTGGCTGGACGCAACTTTACCAACCTGCAACTGTTGTTGCCCGGCGCTCAGTTGCTGGGCTGGAACCACGCTCCTGACGAAAACCCGCAAGGCAGCGCGCAGATCCAGGTTGATGGACAGGCATTTGGCGGAGTTGCTTACGCGCTCGATGGAACGGATAACCAGGACCCGATTCTGGGTATCATCGTTATCAACCCAAACCTGGACTCGCTGACTGAGACCAAGATCACGACGCAGAACTTTGACGCGGAGTTCGGCAAGGCGGTCTCGTCGGTTGTGACGGCGCAGACGAAGTCGGGGTCGAATAGTTTCCATGGCGCGATTTTTGACTATCGCACCAGCACGGCTAACCTCGCGCAAGACCCATACAACAACTTCCCTGCTGTTGGCTCAACTCCGGCAAGTCTGATTGCTCCCGGCCTGAAGAGCGCGTTTGGCGGATCGATTGGCGGTCCAATTATCAAAGATAAGCTGTTCTTTTTTGGCGATTATCAGGGAACGCGTCAACGAGTCGGCACGAGTTCTTCGACCATCGTTCCGACCAGCCACATCATGACAACCTGCCTGAGCGGCAACGGCTGCGACTTCAGCGAGTACAAGGCGCTGGGCTATCCCATCTACCACAACGTAGGCGGCGTTGCCGTCGAATATCCCGGCGACGTGATTCCCAACTCGCAGCTCTCAACGCCAGCGATTAACTACCTTAAGGCAATCTCGCAGTACACGCCAAACAAGATTGGCGCCAGCGGCCTGCTAGACACCTACACTCAGGGCGGAACGGGCATCTTCAACGGGAATCAGTGGGACGTGCGTGTTGACGATCAGGTGAATGGAGCGTCACATGCGTTCGTTCGCTTCAGCCGGTTTACCGACGTTCTCAGCGGCAAGCTATTGCTCGGCAATGCTGGCGGTCCCGGATTCGGACTTGGCGGGTACGGCGGCAACTCGCAGGGCGCCAACGACAGCCTTGCGGCAGGCATGGATATTGCGGTGAACCAGACGCTGGTGACGGACTTCCGGCTTGGCTACTACCGTTACAATATCGTTGACTCGAAGTTCGACCAGTCCACGCAGGCAGCCGCGGCGCTAGGCTTTGGCGGACTGAACACCGGCAGCTACTTCACCAATGGCCTTCCCGGTTTCCAGATCACCCTGCCGAACAGTGGACAGACGGAGTGGGGCGCGGGCCTGAACATCAATCGTTGCAACTGCCCGCTGACCGAGCGCGAAGACCAGTTCCAGGTGGTCAACAACTGGACGAAGACGATTGGAAACCACTCGATCAAGTTCGGTGTTGACCTGCGATATGCACGCAACCTGCGTGTGCCAAGCGATACCGACCGCACCGGCTTGTTTACCTTCAACGCATCGGCAACTGGAAATACGGATGGCACTGGCGGCGTGGGCCTGGCGTCGTTTGTGCTTGGCGATCCTAGTCAGTTTGGTCGTTATGTCAGTACTTCGACGAACGCGAAGGAGTTTCAGAAGAGAGACTTCTTCTATGCCCAGGACACATGGCGCGCTACGTCCAAGCTGACCCTGAATCTTGGGCTTCGATACGAGCTCTATTTCCCGGAGGCAGTCAACGGTGTGGGTAATGGCGCTCTGATGGATCCCAAGACGGGATACCTGCACGTCGCCGGTATCGGTGGCGTTCCGAGTGATATGGGTTGGGGAGCAGCTCCACATACCTACAACCCACGTATTGGCGTTGCATATCAGGCAACGGACAAGACAGTTATACGCGCAGGTTATGGTCGTAGCTTCGACCTGGGAGTGTTCGGCTCGATCTTCGGCCACGTCGTCACGCAGAACCTGCCAGTGTTGGCTAACCAGGAGATTACCGGCGTCGGTGGAAACGCAGTGAGCTACGTGCAGCCGTTCACCTTAACGACTGGTCCGGTACCCAATCAAACGGTTGCTGTTCCTTCGAATGGTCTGCTCCCGAACCCCGGATACGCTGTCAGCACGAAGGCGCGTCCTAATCCGTTGCGACTGCCTACGCTGGACGCCTGGAACCTGAGCGTTCAACAGGCTCTGACGCCAACACTCTCGCTGACCATGGCCTACGTCGGCAACAAGGGAACCCATACCCTGAGCGCAGGCGATGGCAACAACACCAACCCGAACGAAGCAGCGATCTTCCTGCCCGCTCAGTACAGTGTGACGGGACAACCGCTGCACTATGATCCGAATGGCGGCAACTGCTGGCCACTTGGACCGAACTGCACAGCGACCGGAGCTGGCGGTACAGGCAAAGTCATTCCTGCAAGCGGTGCCGTCTCAACTGGGACGATCCTGCAGCGCTACTACGGTGGCACGCTACCAGCATGCGCCGACCCAGCCTATAGCCAGCCTACCGGCGAGGGGCTTCCAAATCAGGCATGCGGATGGACTCAAAGTATCGGCTACTATGGCGACGACCAGGACACACACTACAACGCATTGCAGATAACTCTGACCAAGCAGCTCACGCGGGGTCTCTCATTCACATCAACCTATGCCTGGCAGCGGGCCTTCAACTTTGCCAGCGGCTACGCTACCTGGGATAAGCAGGCAGGCAAGGGCCGTGACGACTCTATCCGTGAACAGCAGTGGGTTGTCTACGGTGAGTATCAGTTGCCGTTCGGGCACAACCGGCAGTTCCTCTCCGGTGTGCCGAAGTATGTCGATGAGGTGGTTGGTGGCTGGCAATTGAGTCCAGTCATCAATCTGTCGAGTGGCCTGCCATTCACGCTCGGCTTCAACAACTGCGGATCTTCCGTGGGCGGCACTTCAGCGCCGTGCTACCCAAATGGAAACCCCAGGCTGTTGAAGACTCATCTTGGCGCGTTCAACCCGGCCACCCACCTGCGGCCTTACTATCAGTCGGTTGAGACTGGCAGCAACACACTCTGCCCGTCGCAGGCCGACCCAACAGGAACACCTGCAGGTGGCTTCTCTTGCCCGGGTCTGGACGAGATCGGCAGCACTGGCCGTAATAGCAACTTCGGTCCTGGGTTCTTCAATACCGACCTCGCACTGCAGAAGGACTTCCCGATCAGGGAAAGCATGTCGGTCCAGTTCCGCATGGACGCATTCAACGTCTTCAACCACATCAATGCTGCCAATCCAAACACTGGCAATGTTGACAGCAACGGCAACATCACCAACGGCGCAGGCGGAAACGGCGTCGGCCAGGTGGGACAGGCAAGTCCGCGTCAATTGTCCTTTATGGCCCGCTTCCAGTTCTAGCCGTGTGACTGGATCACCCAAGAGGGGAGCCTCGGCTCCCCTCTTCTTTTTCATCTACACTTAGGGCCACGTTTCTTATGCGCCATCGTTGGAATGCAGTTCAGCTTTTGTTGTTCTTCCTTGCCGCGTGTCTTGTGCTGCTGGCTGTGAGAGCGCCTTCGCAGGCGCTCCCCGCTGCTCCCAACACAGCCGAGGCATCTCCAGACCTCGCGCAGCTTCGCCTGATGATCGACCGTGGACAAGCTGTCGAGGCATTGAAGCAACTCGATACCTTTGCGACGCGGCCAACGGTCCCGGCAGGTGTCAACCGGCTGCGCGGACTCGCGCTCTACTCCGAAAACCAATTTGCCCAGGCCGACACGGCCTTCGCCAGCGCGCTCAAACAGGACCCGCATGATGTCGAATCAGCGCAGTTACGCGGCCTTACGCTCTTTCGCTTAGGCCGGCCGGCGGAGGCGATTCCGCTGCTCGAATCAGCGCACAACTGGACCTCGCACACGAAGGTCGATCCCAGCTACGTACTCGCGCTCTGCTACATCGACACGCGGCAGTATGACAAGGCGAGGCAGTCCTTTGCAGTGCAGTATGGTTTTGCTCCCGACTCGGCCTCTGCGTATCTTCTGGCCGCGAGAATGCTCTTGCGACGCGAATACCTGCCTATCGCTCAGCAATATGCGACAAAGGCAGTGACACTCAACCCGCAATTGCCGCTGGCGCATCAACTGCTTGGCGAGATCGAGCTTGCAAGCGAGCACCTGGACACAGCGATTGCAGATTTTCAAAAAGAGCAGCAGCTCAATCCACTCAACGGCGAAGTCTACGATCGCTTGGGCGACGCGTACACGCGGGCAGGGGATTACACCAGAGCTGAACAATCGTTACAACGCGCCGTGCTTCTGGAGCCGACATCGACCGGGCCATACATTCTTCTTGGCAAGGTGCTGTTGCGGCAACAAGACCCGGCGAACGCGCTGATGTATCTCGAGCGTGCGGAGAAGATGGACCCCAACAACTATATGACGCACGCATTGCTCGGGCAGGCATATCGCTCACTGGGCCGTACCGACGAAGCCCACCGCGAAACCGACATGGCGCAGAAAATTCAAGCAGCCAGCGAGCCAAAGCTGGAGACGACCCACTGAGCGGAGGCGTCTGTGCCGGTTGTGAAGCCAAATTGGAGACGAGCAGCTTCGACCGCGCTCTTCGTGGTTGCGACGTTACTGGTGGCCGCATTCTATATGGAGCGGCCGGTTCGCGTAGCTGCAGCTTCCAGCGAATCGACCCAGCAGGCCACCCCAACAAATCCCGACGCCGTCTGCGCGAACTGCCATCGCGACATCTATGAGAGCTACGAGCGCAC
The DNA here is from genome assembly GCF_014642855.1 of Edaphobacter acidisoli. Taxonomy (NCBI): domain Bacteria; kingdom Pseudomonadati; phylum Acidobacteriota; class Terriglobia; order Terriglobales; family Acidobacteriaceae; genus Edaphobacter; species Edaphobacter acidisoli. The sequence continues at coordinate 3,047,156 of NZ_BMJB01000001.1, forward strand.
ACCGATGGCACGCGATAGCGGCGACGCCGTTGCTGGCTTGATACAAAGCGGCTTTCTCCACGTCGCTTCAGACATTCATTACCAAATATTTCTGCGCGATGGAAAGGCATGGATGTCGTATGACCGTGATGCAACCCAGGCCCCACTCCACGGCGAAAGACAACTCCGCTACTTCATCGGTTCCGGCCATCGCGGGCGGACGTACCTCTATCAAGTGGGCGGGGAGTGGTTCGAAGTTCCCATCAACTACTACAGCAAGAAGCAACTCTGGGACATGGCTCCCAACTATGGACAGGCAAAGTCGATGCCCGACGCTCTTCCCATCGACTCAAACTGTTTGCACTGCCACGCCACAGGTGTCCAAGCTTCGCTTCCAGAGGCGCGCAACAAGTATGCAGGGCCGCCGTTCTCGCAGGGCGGAGTGGGCTGCTCGTCGTGCCACGGAGATCCTTCGCAGCATCTTGCCGCTGATGGCTACGCGCCGATCTTGAATCCGGCGAAGCTAACCCCACCGCGAAGAGACAGCGTGTGCCTGCAATGCCATCTTGAGGGCGATGTCGCCATCTATCGTGCGGGATGCTCACTGGCGCAGTTTCATCCAGGCGATGAGCTATCGGACGACGTCGTGTATTTTGTGAAGACGAGCGAAGCAACCGGAGGAGGCAGGGCCAGCAGCCAGTACGAAGCTCTATTGCGTAGCGCCTGCAAGATCGCCAGCGGAGACAAACTGACCTGCATCACATGCCATGATCCGCACTACTCACCCAGCGCGTCCGAGCGCGTCGAATACTTCCGCAGCAAGTGCCTGACGTGCCACGCCGGAACAACGATGGCAACGAAGCATCATCCCGAGCAGCGTGACTGTGCCGCCTGCCACATGCCCACGCGTGAGACGACGGACATCTCACACGAGCAAAAAACGGACCACAATATTCAGCGCTATCCAGCGCAGGCGAATGCCTTGCAGCAGGCGCGCGTCGCTTCCATCGATCTGGTTCCAGTAGGACATGTCTCAGTAGGAGACAGAGAGCTTGGCCTCGCCTACGCTGAATTGGCCGAGCGCGGCAGCCAGGCAGCAGGTGAAAAAGCGCTTCCTCTCTTACGCAACGCAGAGAAGAGCGGCACCGATGACGCCGAGCTCCATACGCAACTAGGTTTTCTGGATCAGGTCTCCGGCGACACCGCCGACGCGCAAAAGGAATATATGGATGCGCTCAGGAAAGATCCGCACGGCGCAAGCGCAGCAGGAGATCTAGCGATTCTCGATCTAAGATCGGGCCGGGCCACCGAGGCTATCGAGCTATTGCAGAGAGTCGTCAATGCCGACCCCAGCCAGATGGCCGCCGGGATGGACCTCGCATTCATCGAGTGCAGGCTGAACAATAAAGACCGGGCGCGGCAGATACTTCAAAATCTATTACGCTTAAATCCAGACGATCCGGAACTGCGTCAATTTCTCGCATCCGGACGTTATCGCGGCGGCCAGTGTTCAGTGCAATAACCAACGCTGCGATTGAGATGGAGACAAGCATGTCCGATACCTCGCTCTATCGCCTCAATGGGCGCTCGATTGTTGCAGGAAAGACCGCCATAAGCGGCGGCGCTGCGTTCCATGGCTACCAGCCTGCAGATGGCTCCACGCTCGATCCGGAGTACCTTTCGGCCACGACGGAAGATGTCGAGAGCGCAGTAGCTGAAGCCGTCAAAGCCGCGTCGGCGTTGGCCCAAAGCTCAGGCAAACAGCGGGCTGCATTCTTGCGCAGCATCGCCGACGGGATTGATGCTGCATCCGCGCAGTTGGTCGAGCGCGCACATCGCGAGACAGCGCTGCCAGTCCCGCGTCTGACCGGCGAAGTCGCGCGCACCAGCAACCAGATGCGTCTCTTTGCCAGCGTGCTTGAAGAAGGCTCGTGGGTAATGGCGCGCATCGACACGGCCGACCCTGCGCGCACGCCTCCCAAACCTGACATTCGTTCGATGCTGCGCCCGCTCGGTCCTGTCGTCGTCTTCGGCGCAAGCAATTTTCCTCTCGCGTTTTCGGTTGCCGGTGGAGACACGGCGTCCGCGCTCGCGGCGGGAAATCCCGTCATCGTGAAGGCGCATCCGGCGCATCCCGGCACAAGCGAACTGGCAGGGCAGGTCATCGTCGATGCAGTTCGAAAGAGCGGCTTTCCCGGCGGCACCTTCTCGCTGCTCTTCGATGCTGGCCATGAGGTAGGTGCTGCACTGGTGAAGCATCCACATGTCTGCGCCGTCGGCTTTACCGGCTCATTCCGCGGCGGTCGCGCCCTCATGGACCTCGCTGCATCGCGCCCAACACCGATACCGGTCTATGCCGAGATGGGCAGCACCAACCCCGTCTTTGTTCTGCCGAATGCACTCCGCGAACGCAGCGACGCGCTCGCCGCCGGACTGCATGGTTCGTTCACCCTCGGCGGCGGCCAGTTCTGCACGAAACCAGGGCTGGTGTTTGCGCCTCGTTCGGAATCAACAGGGTTTATGGAGCGGATGCGTTCGCTCACCGGCGAGACTCCAGCATTTTCCCTGCTCACCAGCGGCATCGCCGGCGCCTATCAACACGAGGTCAACCAGCGCAAGAAGCACCTGATTGCTTCAGGCAAAGCGAACAGCACCGGATACTCCGCGCAGGTGACGCTCTACGAGGTGAGTGGCGATCAGTTTTTGTCCGAGCAAGAGCTATCTGACGAGGTCTTCGGGCCGACGACACTCGTAGTACAGTGCACGAACACAGCGCAGATGCTTGAAGCCGCGCGCAGCCTCGAAGGCCATCTGACCGCAACCATCCTGGGCACTGAAGAAGACCTCCAGCAGAACGTGGAGCTGCTGCGTGTGCTCGAGACCAAAGCCGGGCGCCTCATCTTCAACGGCTTTCCAACGGGGGTCGAGGTATGTCACGCGCAGGTACATGGTGGACCATATCCAGCTACATCCGACGGCCGTTCGACCTCGGTCGGCAGTCAGGCAATCTTCCGGTTCACGCGCCCGGTAGCTTATCAGGGGTTACCGGAGTCTGCTCTGCTACCGGAGCTGCAATCATCCAACCCCGAAGGCATCCTGCGCATGTGGAACGGAGCCTGGACGCGGACCGCGGCAGAAAAGCCCTGAGCTTCGTGCCCAGAAATCAGTCATTGTAGCGTCGCGAGGCCGATGGTACATTGCGAGAAGCGCGAAGAGATGGATGTACCTGACGGTGTCCGAATGAATGTTCGCACACTGCTCCAGGGCCGCTGCCGATGCCACGCTCGCAAGATGAGAGTTTTCTCATCCCGTTCTGGCACCGCACGAAGAGGTTCTTTTCAGCTCCAGCGTTGACTCACCCGGCGTCAGCTTGCAGCCTTGAGATGAGATGGCTGAATTGCCGGCCAGCACACATGGGCCTGATCGCTCCTCTTCAACCCGCGCCTCCACAAGAGATTCCGCTTCGACAACCAGTCCGGCATCTGCGCAAGGCTGTGTGCCTCGCGCTAGCTCTAGGCGCATCGTCGTTGCAGGCCCAGACAGTCAGCGCACGGTTCACCAGCAATACAACCACGAACAATTCAAACGCGACGCGCATGGCCGCGCTTCGCTCCACGCAAACAAATCATTTTCTCCACGGAAGAGCCGCCATTGGCGGCGCACCGGCAGCGCGCGCAATGGAAATTGCCCGCAGGCAACAGGCCGCGATGCTCCGCCAGCAGGAAACAGCTCAGCCGCATCTCACCAGTCTGACGACACCGTGGCAGCAAGTCGGTCCGGGACAGGTGACCAGCGTCGCTTACGGCATAATCTCAGGACGCATCACCTCCATCGCCATAGACTCGGCTGACCCAACCGGCAACACCGTCTACGTAGGCACGACAGGCGGAGGCGTATGGAAGTCCACCAACGCCGCAGGGTCCGCTGCCAGCGTCAGCTTCACCGCGCTCACCGACACGCTACCGGTCTTCAGCCCCAACGCGGGCAACTCGGCAATTCCCTCGCTCTCGATTGGAGCCGTCAGCGTCGCCGAAGGCGTAGTGCTCGCAGGCACAGGCGACCCCAACGATGCGACCGACTCCTACTACGGCGGCGGCCTGCTCCGATCGACCGACGGCGGCCAGACCTGGACGCTGATTCAGGAGTCTCACGACGGCGCCGCGGGCAATCACTCTTGGGTCGGTCTCGGCTTCAGCGGTTTTGCGTGGAGCACTATCTCGCCCGGCACCGTAGTAGCCGCCGTCTCTCAAGCCGCCGAAGGCACGTTAGTCAATGCAGCGAACCAGGCCAACAGCGCGATGGGTCTCTACTACTCCACCGACTCCGGCGCGACCTGGCAGATGTCTACCATCATGGACGGCAGCCAAACCCTGCAGGCCCCATTGCCCAGCGGCGGCGACCTCGGCGGACGCGCCGCGACCTCTGTCGTCTGGAACCCCGTGCGCCAGCGCTTCTACGCTGCCATCCGTTATCACGGCTACTATGAATCCGCCGACGGTATCACCTGGACACGTCTCACCGACCAGCCCGGCACCAATCTCACCCTCACCAACTGTCCCACCGCACCCGGAACAACCGGAAGCGCATCCTGCCCCATCTTTCGCGGCGCGCTTGCAGTGCAGCCCGTCACCGGTGACACCTTCGCTCTCACGGTCGACTCCACCAACAGCGACCAGGGTCTCTGGCAGGACGCCTGCGCGCTCTCAGGATCGAGCTGCTCCACTAGCGATCTCACCTTCTCGACACGCCTAACCTCGACGCCGCTGGAACAAGGCAACGGCAGCACCATCATCCCGCAGGGCGACTACAACCTCACCCTCGCGGCCGTCGCCTCCACGCAGGGCGCAACACAAGACACCCTCATATTTGTCGGAACCACCGATCTCTACCGCTGCTCGCTTGCCGCAGGATGCACGCTGCGCAACACTACCAACGCAATCAACGGCTGCGCAGCTCCGGCTCAGGTCGCACCGGCGCAGCATGCTATCGCCACACTGGCCACGACAAGCCTGCCACTGGTCTATCTCGGAAACGACGGCGGTATCTGGCGCTCAACCGACGGCGTCAACGAGCAGGCAACACCCTGCTCTCCCGACGATGCCACGCACTTCCAGAATCTCAACAACGGCATCGGCTCGCTGGCTGAGGTCATTGGCTTCGCGCAGGACCCAACCCAACCCGGCACGCTCATCGCTGGTCTCGGCGCAAACGGAACTGCAGCCACTGCGTCGGCATTGACGACAAGCGCATGGCCGCAGATCTCCACCGGCGAAGGCGGCATGGCAGCCATCGATCCTACAAATCCTTTGCTTTGGTACGTCTCGACCGCAGCAGGAATCAGCATCCGCCAATGCCCGAACGGCTCTGCCTGCACCGCGTCCGACTTCACCGGCGCTCCCACCATCGGCTACACACAAACCAACGGCGACGACTCACTCATCGACGCACCCTGGCTGCTCGACCCCGCGCTCACCTCGAACATCATCGTCGGCACCTGCCGTGTCTGGCGCGGTCCAGCGGACGACGGATCGTCGTGGTCCACCTCAAACGCCATCAGCAACCTGCTCGGCGGCCCGCAGAACGCCGCCTGCGCCAGCAACAATCCAGTCATTCGTTCACTCGCCGCCGGAGGCCCCACCAGCAGCGCTACAGCCGCTCAAAACGCTGGCTCCCAGGTACTCTACGCAGGCATGGCGGGCGCTCTCGATGATGGCGGCAGCTACGGCGGACACATCTTCTCCACAACAAACGCGGGCACATCCACCAGCACCACCGCATGGACCGACCTCACCAGTTCGCCCGTCACTAACGACAACGCCGACGCGGAGCAATTCAACCCCGGTGCCTTCGACATCTCCTCCATCACCGCCGACCCGCACGACTCCACCGGCCAAACCATCTACGCCACCGTGATGGGCTTTGCCAACAACGGCATCAACGCTCCGCACATCTACCGCTCCACCGACGGCGGAGCGCACTGGCTGAACATCTCGGCCAACCTGCCCAACGCTCCCGCCAACAGCCTCGTCATCGACCCCAACGACGCCAACACCGTCTATGCCGCACTCGACACTGGCGTATATGTAACCACATCGGTTACAACATGCCCGACAGAAAACTGCTGGAGCATCTATGGCACTGCGCTGCCCAACGCTCCTGTCGTCCAGCTCGAAGCCGCACCCGCACTCTCCACCGGCGACGGCCGCCAGGGCGAGCTCCGCGCGGCAACCTACGGCCGCGGCATCTGGCAGATTCCGCTTGTCACGGCAGCCAACGGGGTACAGCCCGCGATGCAGCTCACCCCGTCCACATTCACCTTCACAACACAAGCTGTCGGCACAGCCAGCGCAGCCGAAACCATCACAGTAACGAACACTGGCACAGCTCCGCTGACGATCAGCCAAATCACCGCGACCGGAGACTTCAACGAGACCAGCACCTGCACAACCGCAACCGTCGCACCTAACTCCACCTGCACCATCCAGGTACGTTTTCTCCCCACCGCAACCGGCAGCCGCACCGGCACACTCACGGTCTACGGCAACGTCTCCGGAGGCCAGGCAACAGCATCGCTTACAGGCACCGGCTCGCCCGCCGCAGCCATCGTTCTGAATCCCATCACTCTCACATTCACCCCGACCAACATCAACTCCACCAGCGCCGCCCAAAACATCACCATCTCCAACACCGGCGGCACAACCCTCACGCTCCAGCCGCCCACAGTCACAGGCGACTTCCTGCTCACAGCCAACACCTGCGGCGCAACGCTCGATCCCAGCACCGGCTGCACCGTCTCCATCGCCTTCACGCCCACAGCCTCAGGTACGCGCAGCGGTGCCTTCACCATCACCGACGCCGCAGGCACGCAGACCGCCTCACTCTCCGGCACAGGCGTCGCGCCAGCCACCGACGCGCTCTCGCCGATCTCGATCACCTTCGGCCCGCAACAGCTCACCACGTCGAGCGCTCCGCAGCAAGTCACGCTGACTAACTCCGGCGACGTGCCACTCACGCTCATCTCCGCCCAAACCAACAGCGCCGGATTCTCCGCCGTCAACACCTGCGGCAACTCGCTCAACCCGCACTCCACCTGCGCGATCTCCGTCACCTTCGCGCCGCAAACCGTAGGCGCTGTCGCCGGCACGCTCACCATCGCCGACGAGTACCGAAGCCAGACCGTCTCTCTCTCCGGCACAGGCATCGCGCCGCCCGGCGTATCGCTCTCACCCACATCCTCGCTCACATTTAGCGCAATCGGAGTAGGCATCGCATCCGCGCCCCAGACCGTCACCCTCACGAATAACGGCGGCGTCCCACTCCAGCTACAAAGCCCCGCGCTCACCGGCGACTTCAGCATTGCCTCCGGCAGCAACACCTGCGGCGCCACACTCGCCGTCGGCTCCGCCTGCACCATGCAGGTCATCTTCACGCCGACAGCAGGAGGCCCGCGCACCGGCACACTCACCATGGCGGACAACTCCGCCACCTCGCCACACGTGCTGCAACTCTCCGGCACAGGAGTAGACTTCACGCTCGCCACCAACGGCAGCTCCAGTCTCACCATCCAAAGTGGTCAGAACGCCGTCTTCCCGCTGCTGCTCACCTCGGCAGCCAACGTCCCCGGCACGGCCACATTCTCCTGCACAGGCGTACCAGCCAACTCCATCTGCAACGTCACGCCCTCAAGCATCGCCCTGGGCGCTACGTCCACCATCTCCGTCACAGTCGATACCGGAGTCACCACCTCCGCCGCCAACGCATCCCACCGCGCGTTCTGGTTTGCGATGCTGCTGCCGCTCGGCCTTCTCACCTTCCGCCGTCGCAAAGGCATCCCGGCAGTCGCACTCCTCTGCCTGCTCATCTGCATCGCAGGATGCGGCTCCGGGCGCGTCATCCCGCCAGGCGGAGGATCGGGCAGTCAGCCCGGTGGTGGCACAACCACCCCAGCCGGCACCTACAACATCGTCGTCTCAGCCACCAGCGCAGGCCTCACCCGCACCGTCAGCCTCACCCTCATCGTTCAGTAACTCAGGGCCCAATTCCCCGGTAGCTGAAGATTTTCTTTCGCTCTTAAGAAAACTTCTGTAAGATTCACGGCGTCTGGTTATTCAAACCATTCTTCGAGGCGAACCAAATGCTCCACCGAAACCTTTCGCGCGCATTGATAGCGTCATCGCTGCTGTTCCCCTCCACCTGCCTGCTCGCGCAGAACGCACCAGCAGCAGCTCCACAGGAAGGCATGCACCACGAGATGCCCAAGCCCACCAACCTTCAGATATTGCCGAAGGACATCTCAACCAAAGACCTGATGGCCGTCATGCACGACTTCACTGGCGACCTCGGTGTCCACTGCACCTTCTGCCACGAAGTCAACGCTCAGACCCACAAGCCCGACTTCGCCTCCGATGCCAAGCACGAGAAAGTAGCAGCCCGCGTCATGATGCAGATGACTCACGAGATCAACACCAAATATCTCGCTGAGCTGCCGCATCACGAGCACGCAGAAGGCACAGAGCACGAGGCCAGGGTAAGCTGCAGTACCTGCCACCAGGGCCATCCCGAGCCGCCGAAGTTCACGCCCCCGCCCGAGGAGCACCACGGCCCACCGCCCGCCCCGCCATCAAACTAGAGATGATGCAATGGCGTGGCCGATGAAAGCCACGCCATTTCTGTATCTTCACATTTTCATTCGGCACCTTTTTGTATTTCCATTCCGTAGCGAAGCGGAGGAATCTGCTTTTGTCTTTCCTCGCCTAGCCGCGCCAGACTGCATGAATCCCTAGACCGCCCGCCCCGCGCTCGCTCCCGAAGCCCACGCCCACTGAAAGTTATACCCGCCCAACCATCCAGTCACATCGACAACTTCGCCAATAAAATAAAGCCCCGGAACCTTGCTGCTCTCCATCGTTCTCGCGTCCAGCTCAGCCGTATCAACGCCGCCAGCCGTCACCTCGGCCTTGGCATAGCCCTCAGTCCCGGCAGGCGTCACCGTCCATGCATGGAGCTCGCGCTCCATCGCCGCCAGCGAAGCATTCGTCCAGTCTTTAGGTGGGTAGAGCGCAACCCACCGCTCCGCTACCCGCTGCGGCAGCACGGCACGCAAAGCCTCCACCGCAGCCTTCGCATCGCGCCGGGCATTCTTCTTAATCAATGGAGCAAACGCCTCCACTCCCGGAGCGAGATCCATCGTCACGCTCTCACCCGCCCGCCAGTACGACGAAGCCTGCAACACCGCAGGCCCGCTCAGCCCGCGATGCGTCACCAGCATCTTCTCGCGAAAGCTCACACTGAGCCTCTTGCGCCCAGCAGTCGCAACAACCTCAGCAGAAACGCCACTCAAATCACACCACCGCCCGCAGTCCTTCGCGTCGAACACCAGCGGCACCAGTGCAGGGCGACACTCCACAACCCGCAGTCCAAACTGCCGCGCCACATCGTACCCAAACCCAGTCGCGCCCATCTTCGGAATCGACAACCCGCCCGTCGCCACAACCACAGCTTCAGCGTGAAACACTCCCGCGGTTGTCTCTACTCGAAAACTCCCGTCGCGCACCACCTTCTCAACACGCACGCCCACCATCAGCTTCACGCCTGCCTCAGCGCACTCACGCTCCAGCATCGCAACCACGTCCATCGCCGAGCGGTCGCAAAACAGTTGCCCCAGCGTCTTCTCGTGAAAGCGAATCCCATGCTTCTCCACCAGCGCAATGATGTCGGCAGGCGTAAACCGCGCCAGCGCAGACTTGGCAAAGTGCGGATTCTCTGAAAGAAAACTCTCCGCGCGGCAATTCACATTAGTAAAGTTGCACCTCCCGCCGCCCGAAATCAGAATCTTCTTCCCCGCGCGCTCGGCATGGTCCAGCAAGACAACGCGCCGCCCGCGCCGCCCCGCTTCGAGTGCACACATCATGCCCGCCGCACCCGCACCCAGCACCACTGCATCCACCTTCTGCACTCGCGCCCACGCCTCATCACCAGTGTCGCATCTGTGCGACCATTAACCCATGGCCAAACGCCCCGAAGCCTGCGAAGCCAAACCATCTCGCAAAACCGCACCATCCCGAGCAGCTAAGCAAACAGAAACTCCGCGCATCACCGTGCCCAAGCCGCATGGCCCCGCCGCCACTGTTACACGCCGCGCCGCCGACCGTCTCCGCGCTGGCCACCTGTGGGTCTACCGCTCCGACATCGAATCGCTCACGCCTGCACCCGACTCGCGCGAGCTTGCCCCCGGTTCGCTCATCACCATCACCGACAGCCGCAGCATCCCACTTGGCACCGCACTCTACAGCACCGCATCTGAAATCGCCGCGCGCCTCGTCACCCGCGAAGCCGCGCAGACGCGCGAAGCCTACCTCCAGCAACTCGGCGAACGCATCGAAGCCGCACTTCTCCTGCGGGACGAGCTTGCACCCGACTCAGCCGCGAACAACGCCGCACGCCTCATCTTCTCCGAGGCCGACGCGCTCCCCGGCATCATCGCCGATCGCTACAACTCACTCGTTATCCTGCAACTGCTCACGCAAGGCACAGCGCAGGCGGACGTCCGCCGCGTCCTCACCGAAGTCATCCGCGAGCACCTTCAACCCGCAACCGGCACACTCACCATCATTGAGCGCCCAGACCCGCGCATCCGCGAACTCGAACAACTCGACGCGCCATCCCCCGAACCACTCTTCAGCGCAAGCGCAACGCCCGACCTCACCACCATCTTCACCATCAACGGCCTGCGCTTCCACTACGACGCAACCGCCGGCCAGAAGACCGGGGCCTTCCTCGACCAGCGTCTCAACTACGCCGCAGCCGCCGCTCACGCGCGAGGCACAGCGCTCGACATCTGCACCTATCAGGGAGGCTTCGCGCTCCACCTCGCCCAGCGTTGCCGCGAAGTCACCGGCGTCGACGCCAGCCGCGCCGCGCTCGAAGTCGCCGACCGCAACCTCGAACTCAACCCGCACCTTCCCGCCAACGTCCACTGGATCGAAGCCGACGCCTTCGAGCTGCTCCGGGAGTACGAGCAGCAGGGCGAGCGCTACGACACTATCGTGCTCGACCCTCCCGCCTTCGCCAAATCGAAGCGTGCCGCGGCTTCGGCCCTTCGCGGCTACAAAGAGCTGAACCTCCGCGCCCTCAAGATGCTCCGCCCCGGCGGCACGCTCATCACCTGCTCCTGCTCACACCACGTCCCGCTCGAAGACTTCACCTCAGTGGTCGCCGCCGCAGCCTCCGACGCCAATCGCCGCGTGCAGCTACTCGAAGCCCGTGGAGCCGCGCCCGACCACCCCGCCGTCCTCACCCTCCCGGAAACCACCTACCTCAAGTGCCTCATCTGCCGCGTCGATTGAGTGCCAATAGAGCGTGTAGTCGCTGATGAAGTTGTTATCCTTCAGCATTGTGGGAGACCTGCTTTTGTCTTTCTTCAAACTAGGCAGATAGGCACGTCCTCTCGACCGAAGCAGCGCGGTTTTTCTCGCGCTGCGAAGTGGAGAGACCCCTGTATTTGTTTTCCTTCAAACCAGTAAGAAGTTCGGGTGCCCCATCCTTCGCGGCCTCATCGCGATGGGTGGGAAAGTAGACACGTAGCCAGCCAATCTTCTGCAATGAAATTGTGCCTACAACGAAACCTCAGCCACGATCTATCCGTCCTCAGATCAACGCCCATGAAAGATACTCTCTTCGCCCGCCGCAATTTCCTCAAGACCGCCGCCCTCGCCGCCCCCGCGTTCTCTCTCATCGCCAGCGCCGAAGCCCCGCAGCCATCCGCCCCACGCAAAGCGCCAACACATCCCGCGACGCCAAAGCTTACGCTCAACGTCCGTGACTTCGGCGCAAAAGGTGATGGCACGACCAAAGACACCGCAGCCATCCAGCAAGCTATCGACCGCTGCTCGGTCCTCGGAGGCGGCGAAGTCCTCGTCCCCGCAGGCAACTACCTCATCGGAGCCATCCAGCTCCGCACCCGCACACTGCTTCGCCTCGACCCCGACGCCACGCTCACCGGCAGCCCCGACTTCGACGACTATCCCGTCACCCAGGTTCGCTGGGAGGGCAAGTGGATCCAGGGCCACACCGCACTCATCTACGCCAACGGCGTCGAAGACATCGGCATCGTCGGCGCAGGCAAAATCATCGGCAACCCCGCACTCGGAGGTCGCCCACGCCCCACCTCGCCACTGCGCCACCCCGCGCTCATCGAGCCCATCAACTGCTCCAACATCCGCCTCGAAGGCTTCTCCACCAGCTACCACCTCATGTGGTCGATTCATCCCACTCTCTGCCAGAACATCGTCATCAAAAACCTCACCATCCGCTCCACCGGCGGCAACGGCGACGGCATCGACATCGACTCCTGCCAGCACGTCCTCATCGACCACTGCGAGATCTCCACCGGCGACGACTGCATCTCGCTCAAGTCCGGCCGCGGCGAAGAGGCCGCATCCCAGATTCCGTCTTCTGGAAATTCCAAGCCCGGCATCAATCCGGCGATCACCACCCGCGCAGCCATAACAACTGAAGACGTCACCATCACCAACTGCACCTTTGCCGATTCCATCTTCGCCTGCATCGGCATAGGCTCCGAGACCTCAGGCGGCATCCGCAACGTCCGCATCAGCAACTGCAAATTCACCCACGCCCGCAGCTTCGCCTTCTACATCAAGACCCGCACCGGCCGCGGCGCCTTCATCGAAGACATCACCGCCACCAACCTCGACCTCACCGGCGACTTCGCCGGCTTCCTCCGCATCGAGGGCCTCAAGAGCGGCATCCAGGATCAGGACCCCGTCCCCGGCGACGCCGGCATCCCCACCCTGCGCAACTTCCACTTCTCAAATATCCACGTCGAGAACGTGCCCGTGTTAGTCGAAGCCACATCGATCCACCCAAACAAGCCACTCACCGGCCTCACGCTCACGAACGTCACCGGCACCTGCCAGAAGGGCATCTTCCTCGCCAACGTAAAGAACGCCATCTTCCGCAACATCGACGTCAAAGGCTACACCGGCGCGTTGTTCAACACGTACAACTCAACCGGCGTAGGCATCAGAAACCCAGCCACCATCGAAGCCCCGAAACTCCCAGACGACATCCCCACACCCGCCGAACCGTACACGCTGCACTAAGCAAAGGAATAAGCAACTCTCATAATTGTCATCCTCCCGCTTTTGCCTGTCATTCTGAGCGCAGCGAAGAACCCCTGTATTACACACAGCAAGAATCATCTCCCTATTCTGTTACCTTGTTCTACAACCGCTTGTTCGCCTGATGATGCAGAAGATGCTTCAAAGTCCAGTGACCAAAAGGGGCAGGTTGGATGCCAGATCGAAACAGGGTGAAGCGAATGTTTGCAGTGGCCGCAATGGTGGCGGCCTTGTGCGCACAAGAGACTCCCATCATGCTTGCGCAAGCTGCGCCGGATGGACAGAGGACAACAGAACACCGATTGACCCAGGCGGAACGCGCTGAGGTTATCCATGCGCTCCTGAAGTCGATGGAATCGGACTACATCCTGCCCGACGTTGCAAAGCAGATGGCCCAGGCGATCCGCGAGCATCAGGCCAGGCATGAATACGATTCGATTACGGACGGCGAACAATTCGCTAAGACTTTAACCCAGGACCTTCAAGCCGTGAGTCACGATCACCACCTGGGAGTCGACTATTCCGCCGAGTTCGTGAGTGATCGGCCCATGGACAAACCCTCGCCGGAAGACATTCGCAAGTTCCGCCTGCAGGGTGAGCGGCGGAATTTTGAGTATCGCAGGATCGAGGTTCTTCCGGGGAACGTCGGGTTGTTACAGGTGGACGGATTTTATCCTGCGGAGTACGTGCGCGAGATCGTGGCAGGAGCCGCCGGATTTCTTTCGCACACAGACGCAGTCATTCTCGATTTCCGGCAAAACCACGGCGGCATGGTAGATGGGCCACTGCTGCTCGAGAGTTATTTTTTCAAGGAAATGACCCACATCTCTGATTCCTACAACCGGGCCGAGAACTCGACCCAGCAGTTCTGGACGATGCCGGTTGTGCCCGGCCCGAGCCTGGCAGACAAGGACCTCTATATTTTGACGAGCCATGACACGTTTTCTGCGCCCGAAGCGTTTGCCTACGATATGCAGGCGCTGGGACGCGCAAAGGTCGTGGGAGAAGTCACAGGCGGAGGAGCTCACGGAACAAAGCCTTATCGCTTGAGCGCTCATTTTATCGCGTCCATCCCATTTAACCGGGGAACCAGCCCTGTCACGCATACGGACTACGAAGGCGTCGGAGTGAAGCCGGATGTACAGGTTCCAGCCAGCGAGGCGTTGCTGACAGCACATATTCTGGCGTTACATGGCATCCTGGCACGCACAACCGGCGATCCAGGGCGAAAAGCGGAATTGGAAAAGTTGATTGAAGATCTGGAAGCAAAACAAAAGAGCGGCGGCGTAGAAGAATGAGACGAAATCGGGCGACGGCAGAATGCCATGCCGGGTGCCCATTTAATCGAATTAGCTCGCCATTCAGTGATAGCATGGCAATCTCTCACGAACACCCCGCCTGCGCGTTGTGAAGTCGCGTGTGCCCGGATCGTCGAGAACCCCAAGGCCATCATGCACACCAAACCTCTCGCCGCTGCCCTCGCTCTCGCCGCCTTCGCACTCACTCCAGCCATCGCGCAGACGCAGCAATACAAGTACCCATTCCAAAACCCAACCCTCCCCGCAGCCCAGCGCATCTCGAACATCGTCTCGCTCATGACCACCGAGGAGAAGATCGACTTCCTCTCGACCGACACCTCCGTCAAGCGCCTCGGCATCCCCAGCTTCGGCAGCTCCGAAGGCATCCACGGCGTCGTCCAGCGCGACGAGCCCACCGGCCCCTACGCCCACCCAGCCATCCCCACCACGCAGTTCCCGCAACCTCCCGGCATGGGAGCAACCTGGGACCCATCCCTCGTCCGCGAAGCCGCCGCCGTCGAAGGCCACGAGGCCCGCTTCATCACCCAGACCGCGAAGTATCACCACCCCATGCTGATGCTCTGGGGCCCACAGGCCGACCTCGCCCGCGACCCACGCTGGGGCCGCTCCGAGGAGGTCTACGGCGAAGACCCATTCCTCAACGGCACCATGGTCACGGCCTTCATCCACGGCCTCCAAGGCGACGACCCCCACTACTGGCAGGCCGCCTCGCTCATGAAGCACTTCCTCGCCAACTCCAACGAGAACAACCGCACCAAAACCTCCTCCGACTTCGACCAGCGCCTCTTCTGGGAGTACTACTCCGTCCCCTTCCGCATGGGCTTCCTCGACGGCGGCGGCACCGGCGTCATGGCCAGCTACAACGCCTGGAACGGCACCCACATGGCCGTCAACCCCGTCATCCAAAGCGTAGTCATCGACAAGTGGAAAGCCCATGTCGTCTCCAGCGACGGAGGCGCTGTCCGCGCGCTCGTCACCGATTCGCACAGCTTCCCCAACCAGCAGGCCGCCGTCGTAGCGTGTCTCAAAAACGGCATCAACCAGTTCCTCGACACCTACAAAGACGAGACCCGCGCCGCATTAAAAGCAGGCACCATCACCGAAGCCGACCTCAACGAGCTAGTCCGCCGCAAACTCTACGTCACGCTGAAACTCGGCCTGCTCGACCCGCCGCAGATGGTGCCCTACAGCAGCGTCAAAGACTCACCCGAACCCTGGAACACCGAAGCCGACCGCGCCGTCTCCAAAAAGATCGCACTCGAATCCATCGTCCTGCTCAAAAACGAAGCCAACACCCTGCCACTCGACAAGCAATCACTCAAGTCCATCGCCGTCATCGGCCCGCTCGCCAACTCCGTCCACTGGGACTGGTACGGCGGCACACCACCCTACGCCATCACGCCGCTCGAAGGCATACAGAAAGCAGTCGGCCCCGAAACCAAAGTCCTCTACGCAGCAGACGAGACGAACCACGCCGCTGTCGATGCCGCGCGCAAAGCGCAAGTCGCGGTCGTCTTCGTCGGCAACGACCCCACCTGCGGCCCCGACATGGCGCACGACTGGACCGGCAACGGCACGCTCCCCTGCACCGTCCCCAGCGACGGACGCGAAGGCCGCGACCGCGAGAGCATTGACCTCGGCCAGCAGGAGCAGCTCGTCAAGCAGGTCTACGCCGTCAACCCGCACACCGTAGTCGTACTCATCTCCAGCTTCCCGTTCGCCATCAACTGGACCCAGGCCAACATCCCCGCGATTCTCCACATGGCGCACGCCTCGCAGGACGAAGGCACCGCTCTCGCCGAAGTCCTCTTCGGTGACTCGAACCCCGGCGGCCACCTCACCACCACCTGGCCCCGCTCGCTCGCCGAACTCCCGCCGATGATGGACTACAACATCCGCGACGGCCGCACCTACATGTACTTCAAAGGCCAGCCGCTCTACCCATTCGGCTTCGGCCTCAGTTACACCACATTCAAACTCTCGAACCTCAAACCCAGCGCCACGCACCTCGCCAAAGACGGCACCCTTAACGTGTCAGTCGACGTCACCAACACCGGCACACGCACAGGAGACGAGGTCGTCCAGCTCTACGTCCAGCACCTGAAGTCAAAAGTCTCGCGCCCCCACGAAGAGCTCGAAGGCTTCGACCGCGTCACCCTCCAACCCGGCGAAACCAAAACCGTCGAAATCCCGCTCAAAGCCGAAGCGCTCGCCTACTGGAACGAGCAGCAACAAAAATTCGTCGTAGAATCCGAGCCAGTCAAACTCCTCGTCGGCGACTCCTCCGCCGACATCAAACTCTCCACCACCATCCAGATTCAGTAGATGAGAGCAAGGCATCAAGAGAATAGAGCGATCAGCTCTTCAGCAAGCATCACCTCAGCAGGCTAGCCAAAAACAAGTATTACGGCATCTCCACCGAAGCCCGTCATCCTGAGCGGAGTTTGACGCGTGCAGCGTCAAACGGAGTCGAAGGATCCCGAGAATGTGTCGGTCACCTATATCTCTGCTCACTTTCAGTCACAAATCACCTCTGTTCCGAACTCATGGCAGGGCATAATTCTGTCAACCCCCCACTCCCTTAAAATTCCCCGTAAGCCAAAGATTTCAAAGCACTTTTTCTGCGCCCAATCTGGCGGTTGAGTTTTCCTGCCCCGCTATAATAGAAATAAGAGCCCAGAAGAGGCCGGCCCAAAGTCTATTCTCGTAAAACACATAGAATGAAGACTTTGGTACTTAAGTACGGGTAGGGGGTACCTGCTCAAAGACAGCGTTTGACCAGCATTCCCGAACACGGTAAACTCATTAAGTTTGGCGCTGTAGCCCACGTGTCTTTATCGTGAGGGTTACAGGGACGAGCAGGCTTCAGGCAAGTCATACGAGTCTGGCCGGTTGGTTTCGTGCAGTCACTGTACACGCCCCAGCAACACAACTTACTCCGTAGAAGGAAAGCGGTCGCTCTCTGAGTGCCCGCCTGAGGTTCCAGCCATGTACGCAGTCATCCGCACCGGCGGCAAACAGTATCTCGTCTCCCCCGGCGAGCAGTTGAAGATTGAAACCACGGCACACAACGACGGCGCCATCGAGTTCGCCGACGTCCTAGCCGTCAGCCACGAAGAGGGCAAGTACGAATCGAACCTCTCCGGCGCGAAGGTCCTCGCCTCGGTCGTCAAGGAAGGCCGCGGCGACAAGATCCTCGTCTTCAAACTCAAGCGCAAGAAGCAGTACAAGAAGATGCAGGGCCACCGCCAGAACTTCGTCGAGGTCAAGATCAACGAGATCCTCGTCAACGGCAAGAGCTTCAAGGCATAGAAAAAACTTCTCAGCAAAGAGCTTTTCGTTTTCAGAAAAAGCCTCTCAGCAGAGAGCTATTAGTTTTCAGATTTTGAGATCAGAGCGCCCTGGCCTGACCCCGGCGCGAAAGAGGCAAAGCAATGGCACATAAAAAAGGTTTAGGTTCTTCCAAAAACGGCCGCGACTCGAATGCACAGCGGCTCGGCGTCAAGGTCTTCGGTGGACAGGCCATCCTCGGCGGCGGCATCATCGTGCGCCAGCGCGGCACCCCGCTCAAGCCTGGCCTGAACGTAGGCCGCGGCAAGGACGACACCCTCTTTGCCAAGGTTGACGGCATCGTCCGTTTCCAGGACCGTGGCCAGCAGGGTCGCTTCGTCAACGTCGACCCGGCCGAAGTCACTGCCGTCCACGCCTAAGCATTCCGTCTCAAACAAAAAGCGCCAGCCGCTGAGCTGGCGCTTTTTGTGCTTCATGCGAAACTACTGCTGCGCAGCCTTCGCGCGCCACTTCGCCGTCAGCTCGCGGTTCGACAACGCCTTGATATAAACGCCGCCCACGACGCTGCGAGCCTGAAAGCCGACCTGCTTGCCGGTTTTGGTGTCGTACCAATCGGTCAGCGGCACGCGGCTCGGCCCTTCGTTCAGCCACTTGTAGATCGGGTCGATGATCGCGTTGAACTGGTCAGAAGTTGGAGCCAGGGTGGCCGTCCACACCGACCAGTCAAGCTTGGTATAGTCCGCGCGGCTGTCCAGCGGAAGCCCGTATTTGTTCAGCTTCGTCAGATAAAACTTCACCTCGCTATCGCGCACACTCGGCGGAAACAGGTTGTAGTCCAGAATCTTGTCCCAGACCAGGTTGTACTTCTGGCTCCATGTGTTCGGACTGTTGAAGGCAAGCTTGTAGTGGTCGCCCTCTTTGGCCATCGTGATCCACTTCGCCGCCATGTCCTTCGCGGTCGTGTGATAGTCACGCGCCACATCCTCGTGACCGAGCAGATGAGCAAGGTCGGCGTAAGCCGCCAGCGCATCAATGGCCTTGATCGACAAATTCGCATTGTGCGCCACGTGTCCAGCAAAGTCATCGGTCGTCAACTGATTTTCGGGGTCGAGTCCCTTAGCCTTCAGATACTCAGCCCACTTGGTCAGCTGTGGCCAGTAACGCTGGGCAAGCTGCGGTGTGCCCTCAGCGCGCGCCACCGCGTCGGCCAGGATGAGCATGTTGCCGCTCTCCTCCACGGGCATCTGGTTGTCTTCAGTCTTCTCTCCGCCACCATAAACCTGCCCATTGGCTAGCGGATATTGCCCCAGGTCATGCGGCGAGAAGGGAAACTTCCATCGCGCAAGCGCCGAGTACTCCAGCACCGGCAGCAACTGCGCCTCCAGCAGCTTCGGGTTGAAGAACAGGAAAAACGGAGCCGACGGATACAACACATCCACCGTTGCAATGCAGCCGTTCGAGAAATTTTCCTTGGCAAACAACATCGGATCGCCGTTCACATCCGCGACCAGCTTGTGCGCCGCCAGCGTCTGGCGAAATGCGAGCACCGCAAGCGCTGCATAGTGCTCGCCGCCTGCCTTGGTCAAATCGGAGGCCAACTCTGTGTCATAAGCAACGCCGCGCTTTTCGAGCGCGAGATACTGCTGTTCAGCCGTATCAAGCATCTCGGCGACAGGCATATTCTCGCGCTGCCAGTAAGGCCGCAGGTTTCTCTGAAGATACTGGATCGCATAGTCCTGCGTGTACGACACCAGCAGATGACGATCGACAGCCGTCACGCCGACTTTGCCGAAGTCGAGCACCGCATCCAGGTGCGCGCTGCCACGTCCAGGCAACTCAGGCATTCCAATGGCATCACTGACAGGCAGGCTCCCGCTCTGGTCGAAGTCTTCAATCGCATGAGGCGCCAGCGAAGTCGCAGCGTTCTCATCCTTCGGCACAGCCAGATGAAAGTGCCCCCAGTCGATGCGCAGGTTATCGCCGGAGCGATTCAGAATTCGCTGGTCCTGCGATCCGGCAGAGAGAACATCAAGTGAGGCTGTGCGATTTCGTGTCAGTACAACATTCTCGCTGCGATCGTTCACTGCAATCACCGGATCGACATCGAGCAGCACCGAAACATCATGCGTCGCGCCGTCATTCGACGCCGCCGTCCAGGTCACATAAGTCACAGGCCGCGACAACACATCAAGGTCGTTCACGAACGCAGGTGTAAAGAAAGCCAGCTGCAGCGTCACGCCGCTCTGGCGGAACTCATAGGTCGTATGCGTTGCTGTTACGACATGCCCAGTCTGCTGCATAGCAGGGACGTTGTCAGGGTGTCGTCCCATGAAGCGGTAAGCCTTGCCATCGATACGCACAATACCGACGATCGGTTGCTCTGTGCCGGTCCAGTGCACTGTGTCCGAGTCAGTTAGTTTGTCCGTAAACGACCACACGCTGAAGTAGGGGTCATGCGTAATCAGCGGAGTTGCCGGTGGGCGTTCCTGTGCAAGAGCGCAAGACAGGTTGAGACAAAGCATCGCGCACGCGATAAGGCAAGCGTTGAACCGGTTCAAATCGGGCTCCTTGAACTGTATTGAAAGCGGTTACAATCTTACCTTCCGTACTGAGGCACAGACAAATTCGGGGCTCATCTTCTTGTTCACCTGTTATCGATGGGCTTGCTTCAACGGCGTGCACTCACGACTGGCTTGCCCTTCTCGTTCACACCGATCCGTGCCATCGGCGTACGGTGATCGTGAGTAAAGAGCACAAGCCACTGTTCTGGAATCGCTCGCGTATAGAACCGCTTGCGCTCAGCAATTGACCGCAACGGGTCGAGATCGTAACCCATTACCCAGGTTGGATCGAGATGCGCCGATGTCGGAATGAGGTCGGAGATGTAGCACGCGTGCTCGCCGCCAGACTCGATGTGTACAGCCATCAACTGCGCCGTATGACCAGGAAACAGCTCAACGCTGATGCCCGGACATATCTCCGCATGCGTACGAATCCGGTCGGCATCGAGCAGCGTCATCTGGCCCGACTCGATCAGAGGGTCATAGTTCGGCGAGAGATAACTCACCTTGTCGCGGTCCAGTTGCAGGTGTCCGTGCTCGACTTCGCCGCGATGCGCGAAGTACCGCGCATTAGGAAAGGTCGGCGTGACGCTGCCATCCGGATGCAGTGTAGTGTTCCAGCCGCAGTGGTCGAAGTGCAGATGCGTGTTGACCACTACATCCACCTCGTCCAGGCGCACGCCAGCGGCAGCCAGCGAGTGCGGCAGAAGCTCCTGATTCGAATGGATATCCCGCATCTTCGCGGACAGCTTATTGCCGATGCCAGTCTCGATCACCACAGTCTGCTTGCCTGTGCGGACTACGACGGTGTTCAGACCCAGCAGAATGCGGTTCTGTTCGTCAGCAGGTGCTCGCTTCTCCCACAGCGTCTTCGGCACAACGCCGAACATAGCTCCGCCGTCGAGCTTGTAGATTCCATCCGTGCAGACAGTCAGCTCGAATTCGCCAACGCGGGTGCGGGCGCGAACCAACAGGCTGTCATCCGATGCGGAGAGTTCCGCAGGAATCTCCCCAGACCCAGCAAAGTCCTCGGCTCTGTTCATCGATTGTCCTCGCACCCATCGTACCGTCGAGGACGGAGCGCCGTCTAAACCCGCTGTGGAACAGACGTTGCAGCTGCAACAATCTCCTGGCTGGCTTCAGCCGCATGCTGAATGGCATCGTCGACAAGACTCCGCGAAGCAGCCGGCTTCTCGACCCCGGTATCCGTTGCTGCCGTACGCTGCCTGTTCTGGAAGCACTGCCGGCAAAGCACCGGACGCCCCTGCGTAGGCTTAAATGGCACCGTGGTCTCGACACCGCACTCAGAGCAGTGCGTACGTGTCTCGGTGCGCGAGATGCCTGCAGCTGCAGGCCCTGCGCCCGTCTTAGCCGACAGGCCTGCGCGTTTCGATTTGCAAGGCTTGCACCGCTTCGGGTCGTTCTTGAACTGTTTGTCGAAGAAGAAGAGTTGTTCCCCAGCAGTGAAGATGAACTCTCCACCGCAATCAACACAAGTCAAAATCCTGTCTACGAATTCCATGGCCGCTACTCCCGTAGTGCGGAAATTGAAGAACTTTCCGTGTCCCCTGCAGGACAAAAAGGAAACTGACCGCCGTGGCGATCGCTATCTTTCGGATCTATTTGAAGGGGGCCCAGGTCACAATTGGTTAGCGGTCAGCTAGGCGTCAACTACAGCCATCTCTGCCGGAGGCCGGTCTGAGGCGGGAGTCCATCAACCGGCGGGTTTAGGAGCAGCCGTCCCGCCAAACTCTGCAATCTGGGGAGACGGCTTGCTGTTGTCAGGAGCGGACAGTTAGTCCTGCTCCTTGCGGACTTTCTTGCGATTGCGCTTACGTGCCAGCGCTTCCTTCACGCGCTTCTTTTCACCCGGTTTCAGGTAGAAAGAGTGGCGCTTTACTTCCTTGATAATGTCTTCGGTCTGCACCTTGCGCTTGAAGCGCCGCAGGGCATTCTCAAGGGGTTCGCCTTCTTGTACTCGAACCTCTGCCAAGAAAAATACACCTCCAAACAGTGCCAAAAGGGCAGACTATAGGATATCGCGGTTTTAGCAAAAACTCATATCGTTAGCCAAGTAATTTCTCGATAAATCCACAACTTTCTGAGATATGGAAAGCAATTTGCTCTATCTGTGCAAAACGTGTCCATATTGCAGTGAGCCATGCAGTTCCATACAAGCGAAGAGCGCAAATGAGACTGTGCATGGATTTCGTTTACGTCGCTCTGATGTGGTTTTCCGTTCAAGCCTGCACAAAGCGGGTAAATCCTTCCTGATTACCAGATGAGTGTGGGAGGCGACAGGCCAGCTTCGTCTGGCAGCGTAGAATCAGCTCCATGATCCGCTCCTATCAGGGAAAGATGCCGGTGATTCCGGCAAGCTGCTATGTTGACCCCTCCGCGCAGGTCATTGGTGATGTGACACTCGGCGAGCAGGCCAGCATCTGGATGAACGCCGTTGTGCGCGGCGACGTGAACTCAATCCGCATTGGCGCCAAGAGCAACGTGCAGGACTGCGCCGTACTGCACGGAATGCGCTATCTCTACCCAGTCATCGTGGGCGAGTTGGTCACGATTGGCCACAACGCTACCGTGCACGGCTGCGTGCTCGAAGACCAGGTGCTGGTGGGCATCGGCGCGACTATCCTGAACAACGCGAAGATCGGCGAAGGCTCCATCATCGCGGCAGGCGCGGTCATTCCCGAGCAGACGGTCATTCCGCCGAACTCGCTGGTGGCTGGCGTACCAGGCAAGATTCGCCGCACGCTCGGCGAAGAGGACCGCAAGCTGATTCTCAAATATGCCAACAATTATCTGGACTACACGGCCATCTATCTGGCGGAGACGCAGCGGTAGAGCGGCACGCGCATATTCAGTACACTTGAACAAATGGCGATTTTGAAAGCTGTACGCGGCACGCGGGACCTGCTCCCCCCTGAGACCGCGCTCTGGAACCACGTCGAAGCCACGGCCCGGTCAGTCTTCGCCCGCTACGGGTTCGGCGAGATCCGCACCCCCATCTTCGAAGTGACCGAACTCTTCGCCCGCGGTGTTGGCGAAGAGACCGATATCGTCTCGAAAGAGATGTACACGTGGGAAGACCGCGGTCGCGCCGAAAGCGAGAAGGGACAAAACCTGACGTTGCGCCCCGAGAACACCGCCGGAGTGGTGCGCGCCTACATTGAGCACCGTCTCGACGAGAGCGGCCTGTTGCAGAAACTCTTCTATATCGGGCCGCAGTTCCGTCGCGAGCGCCCTCAGCGTGGCCGCTACCGCCAGTTCTGGCAGATAGGAGCCGAAGTGCTCGGCCCGGCATGGTCGGGAGCCGACAGCGCACTGCGCGACGCCGAGGTGCTGGAGATGCTCTCGACATTCCTGAACGAGCTCGGCATCAAGGGCTGGAAGCTGGAGATCAACTCAGTAGGCTCATCCACCGACCGCCCGCGCTATGTAGCCGCACTGCGCGAGGCGCTCGCACCCGTGAAGGCACAGATGTGCGACAACTGCCAACGCCGTGCCGAGACCAACCCCCTGCGCGTGCTCGACTGTAAAGAGCCACAAGACCAGGCCACGATTGAAGCCCTGCCGAAAATAGCCGACTTCCTCGACGAAGCCTCGCGTGAACACTTCGCAGCAGTGAAAGCCGCACTCGATGCCTGCGGTGTTGAGTACATCGTGAATCCTCGTCTGGTACGCGGCCTCGACTACTACACCCGTACGACCTTCGAATTTACCGTACCCGACGGCAGCGGCCTTGGCACACAAAACGCGCTCCTCGGCGGCGGTCGCTACGACGGCCTTTCTGAGATGCTTGGCGGCCCAAAGGCTCCCGGCATTGGCTTCGCCATCGGCGAAGACCGCCTCATCCTCACCCTGCAAGCGCAGGCCGCAAGCACGTGCGAGAGCAAGCTCGACGCCTTCATCGCTCCCATCGGCGTAGCGCAGAACCCCTTCGCCCTTGCCTTGGCGCAGGAGTTGCGGCGCGATGGGGTGCGCGTCGAAGTAGGCGACGGCTCCTTCCGGCTCAAGAAATCCTTCGAGGCCGCAGACAAACTGGCACGCCGCATGGTGATTGTCGGCGAAGACGAGGCCGCGTCCGGTATCCTAACAGTGAAAGACTTCAGTGCGGGCGAACAGACCAAGGTCGCGCGAGGCGATCTGGCAGAGGCTCTTCGCCGCTAAAGAGACTGAAGTTCCAGCACAAAGATTGGAAAGTGAACGGCATACATGCTTGATTTTTTGAGTGGATTACAGCGCACCGTGATGTGCGGCGAGCTTCGCGCGGAGAACGACGGCCAGGAGGCCGTCCTGATGGGCTGGGTTAACCGCCGCCGCGACCACGGCAACCTGATCTTTCTCGATGTCCGCGACCGCTCCGGCATCACGCAGGTGGTCTTCGACAAAGAGGTATCAGCCGAAGCTCACGCCAAAGCCGAAGCAGCTCGTTCCGAGTACGTCGTCGCCGTCAAAGGCAAGGTTCGCCTTCGCGGTGCAGGGCTTGAGAACCCGAACATGGACACTGGCGCAATCGAAGTCGTCGCGCACGAACTATTGCTCCTGAACGACGCAAAAACGCCTCCCTTTTCGCCCGCCGAAGACGCCATCTCGAACGAAGAGGTGCGCCTGAAGTATCGCTACCTCGATCTGCGCCGCACCGAGATGCAGCGCAACTTCGCGCTGCGCAGCAAAGTGGCGATGGCGATCCGAAACTACCTGGTCGAGCATGGCTTCCTCGAAATCGAAACGCCATTTATGACGCGCTCCACGCCCGAAGGCGCACGCGATTATCTCGTACCCAGCCGCGTCCACACCGGCAGCTTCTACGCGCTCCCGCAGTCGCCGCAGATATTCAAACAGATCCTGATGATCTCGGGCTTCGACAAGTACTTCCAGATCGCCCGCTGCTTCCGCGACGAGGACCTCCGCGCCGACCGCCAGCCTGAGTTCACCCAGATCGACCTCGAGATGTCGTTTCCCACGCAGGAGCTGGTCTTTCGCGTTGTCGAGGGCTTCCTCACAGCAGCGTTCAAGGCCGCAGGCATTGCGCTGACCACGCCATTTATTCAGATGACGTACGACGACGCCATCAAGAGCTACGGCATCGACAAGCCGGACATGCGTCTTCCCGCGATGATCTCGCTGAGCGACGAGCTGACGCCTGCACTGCGCGAATCTCTCAAGATTGAGTCCGCACTGCCAGTACTCGGCTTCATCATCCCCAGTGTCGGTGAACTAAGCGGCACCGCGCGCAAATCGCTGATGAGCGAAATCCGCACCACCTTCGGTGACTGCGGCCTCGACGCGCTCGACGTGCCACGCCTCAAGACCAACACAACGTTCGCGCCGCTGGCCGAGGCAATCGAGAAGAAGCTCGCCGCCGGCGCAGACGATCTCGTCGTCGTCATCACGCCCAAACTCGGCACGCCCGCGAAGTGGAACCACGATCCACAGTGGATCTACAAGCGCGTCGGCGCGCTGCGTCTGCAACTCGCGCAGAAGTTTGCCGATAAGCATGGCCGCTTCAACAAGACCGGCACTGAGGCTGACTTCAAATTTCTTTGGGTCACAGACTTCCCGATGTACGAGTGGAACGAGGAGACGAAGACCTGGGATGCGGCGCATCATCCCTTCACCTCGCCGCACGAGGACGATATCAAGTCCGGTCGCCTGGTCAACGATAAGGGTGCCGTACGCGCGCTCGCTTACGATATCGTGCTGAATGGCACCGAGCTCGGCTCTGGTTCCATCCGTATCCATCGCCAGGACGTGCAGCAGGAGATCTTCCGCTCACTCGGCATGTCGGACGCTGAAGCCAGGGAACGCTTCGGCTTCTTCCTCGACGCGCTCGAGTACGGCACGCCTCCGCACGGCGGCATCGCACTCGGTCTCGACCGCATCGTCATGATCCTCGCTGGCGCAACGAGCCTCCGCGAAGTCATTGCGTTCCCGAAGACGGCGAAAGCGATCGACCTGATGGTCGATGCGCCAACACCCGTCAGCGAGCAACAGATGCGCGAGCTGCACCTGAAGATTGCCGCGCGGAGCTAACCGAAGAGATATACACACTGCGCGGCCACGGATTCTGAGTAATCCGTGGCCGCTGTCTCTTACGAAAGCACCGCGAGATCGAGCTGGCTCACGTGCTCCGGCGCAGCAATCGACTCGATGCGCGTCACCTTGTCGTCCACAATGGTGAAGCGCAGCACCATCAGCAGCCTGCCGCGCGGAGCGACAACCACGCCAACCGTGCCATCGACCAGCATGGGCTGAGCCGCGCGCGCACCTCCAAGCACCGCACGTTTAGCAATAGCTTCCGCGCCTTCGAGCACCGCTGGCAATCCCCTGGCCGCTGCAGGATCGCTCACCAGCACAGCATTAGGATCGAGTAAGGATACGAGCCCGTCAAAGTCTCCTTTGCGTGCGGCGGCAAGAAACGCTTCAACCACTCTGCGCTGGCGCGTGAAGTTCACAGTGGGCTTGATGTGTTGCCCTTGCACGCGGCGTCGCGCACGGCTGGCAAGTTGACGCGCCGCAGCTGTCGTACGTCCAGTGATGCCCGCAATCTCGTCGAAAGAAAGATCAAACATGTCGTGCAGAACGAAAGCCAGCCGCTCAGGTGGCGAGAGCGTATCGAGCACAACGAGCATCGCCAACCCCACCGAGCTGGCAAGCTCTGCTTCCTGTTCGGGATTAATCTCTCGTTTGTGGCTGGCCGGTTCGACCGGCTCAGCATCCAAGGAGTCTTCTCGGCGCGACTTGCGTGACCGCAACACATCCAGGCATACGCGCGAGACCACCGTGGTCAGCCATCCGCCGAGGTTATCGATGCTTGCAGCATCCGAGCGGCCTAGCCGCAGCCAAGCCTCCTGCACCGCATCTTCTGCCTCACTCAGTGAACCTAGCATCCGATAGGCGACGGCCCTCAGGCGGGAGCGGTTCTGTTCAAACTCGCTTGCCAGCACATCGTTGATCTGCATCTGTCACACTCCTTCGCCTTGCTTCGTCATGGTTGTGACGTTCCAATTCTCACCTATGTGACATGGACGCGCTTGTAACTGATGAACCAAGGAGAAGAGACGATGCAATCCAGAATGAAAAACCCAGCCGTGGTAGTCCCCGAAGCCCTCGATGCCCTCATGGCGCTTGGCGCGATTGCAAAGAAGGACACCAGCGTCCCCGGCAAGACCCTGTCCCTGATGCACCTGCGCGCCAGCCAGATTAACGGATGCAGTTTCTGCGTGGACATGCACGCCCGTGAGTTAGCCAAATCTGGCGAGACAACGGAGCGCCTCTTCAGCGTGGCAGCCTGGCGCGACACCCCGTACTTCACCGACGCCGAGCGCGCCGCCCTGGCCCTCACCGAAGCCGCCACGCGGCTCAGCGATCGCTCTGACCCCGTGCCGGACGAGATCTGGAACGAAGCAGCGAAACACTACGACGAAAAAGCGCTCGGCGCACTCGTACTGCACATTGCCATGATCAACTTCTGGAACCGCATGAACGTAACCACGCGCCAGACTGCGGGAGTATGGCCGCAAGGCGTAACGAAGCCATCGCAGAACGCACACTGAAACAGCATGCCCCACGCATCGCAGCTTCATCGCGATGCGTGGGGCGCATTGATATCGATTTGGTGTGAGACCTCTCAATAGCTCCGCTGATACATCCGCGAGATGCGGTCGTGCCAGCCGAGGCCGTCTTCATCGAGCACTGCCCACAGATAGCCGAGGCCCAACGGGCAGGCCGAGAGCACGGCGGCGAAGATGCGGCGGCGCATCTGTCCGCGCGTGGGATTGTCGTCAGAGAACGTGCACAAGCCAATGCGCGCATAGCGCATCCCAAGCGTCGCCTCCGAGAACGTGAAGAAGAGCGTCTGGTAGAGCAGCGTGAAGACTGCAAATACCGCAACGAAGCCGATGGCGGCGATCTGTGGGCTCAGGTGCGAGGACAGTCGAGCGTTCTCAGCCATCTTGTTGATGATCAGCGACGACACCGCGACGAAGGCAAGTTCACCTGCAAGCACGATGCAGCTATCCACAATGCCGGCCATCAGACGCAGTCCGAAGGCAGCAGTCTGGGGAACATGGGCAAGAGGAGCAATGGGATAAGTGCTTTCGACTGCCTCGGCAACCCGTACCCGTGCAACATGCTCTGGGGCAGGCTGTGCTGTAAGCACGATGGATGACCACTCCGGCTCAGCGCTCTCAATCACAGGAGCCGTAGAAATCTGACTGGCCTCGACTTCGAAGATGCGAAGCTGCTCAGCGTCATGTGTCGCGGCGGAATCCTCACGCAGCGGTCCTTCGGCCAGCCGCGGACGAGCCTTGCGTGGCGCAACAAGCTGGCGCGGAAACTCAAGCAGGTTCGCGGGGATGTCTTGAGGCGGCTCATCGAGAACAGGATTCTGACGGTAGGCAATCTCTTCGTCGAGTGCGAAAACCTCGTCCTCATCCACTACAGGCCCGGCATAGACCGCATGCGCAGCGGCCAGGGGCATTGGCGCCCGCTCAAACCGCTCGTCGAGCCGCACCGACAAACCACCATGCGGTGCCATCTGCGGCGCAAGTTCTGGAACCCCAGCCTTGACCACTGCCTCAACATCGGCAACCGACTCTTTCACCGCGGATGCCTCAGCTTGAATCTGGTCCAGTTCAAACAGAAGCTGGTTCTGTGCTTCTGCGACGGCCCGTGCGCTCAGCGCTGCAACTTCAGCGGCAGCCTCAGCCTCGCGAATGGCGCGTTCTGCTTCGGCGGCGAGAAACGCGCGATAGCTCTGCGACTGCGCGTAGCGCTCGGCCACAGTCGCGGCAATGCGTGCCGCACGTTGCTTGGCCGGAGTCGGCGGCGCAATCGGCGTAACCGAACCAGTTGTTGCTGCACTGCCTCGTCGAGCCCGATGTGCAGCCACGCGCTCGGCTACTTGCGCGCGCAGTGCAAAAGGAGCTTCCGTTTCGGCAGAGGTCTCGTCTAGAGGATGTGCTTCAAGTTGTGCAGAGGTCATTGTGTTCACAGCCTGGCCCAGTTTCGGGTTGAAATCGTTTAGCCTCTATAGGTGGTGCTTCTGACAAGTTTCGAGCCGAATGAACAGGGTGCGGTGGCAGGTAGTAACAGCCTGCCGCGGCCCGCCCTGGCATGGGGCAAATTCACGGAGCTGCAAACGGCTCAGCGCTTTGCGCGGCAAAGTCTTCGCCAAGCTGTTTACCTACTGATAACTATCACGGTACTGTTCTCAAGTCATCCACATCTCTGCGCCCAGCAGGTAACAAGTATGGCACCATCCGCGGTGCAGTTGCCCGATGCCCCGGACGCCGCCAGCTACCCGGACGCCGTCGTGCTCCCGGCAACGGGCAAAACCGAGCAGGCCGTGCTCGAATCCGACCGCCAGTCGAAGACCGGCAGCATCTACGCACTCGACGGCGACGTGGTGATTACCTACGGCAGCTACCGCGTCGAGGCCGACCACATCGATTACAACAGCGACACCGGAGAGTTGAACGCGACAGGCCGCGTGAAGGTAAGCGGAGGCCCGGACCAGGAGATCATCCATGCTAGCCGCGGCACCATGAACCTTACCACCGAGACTGGCCGTTTCTATGATGTCTCCGGCTCAGTTGGGGTCAAGCCAAGCGCAGGTGGTAAATCCATCTATGTCAGCAATAATCCCTTCCTGTTCACCGGCCAGGTGGTGGTCAAGACCGGACCCCAGGATTATCAGATCTACTACGGCACGCTGACATCGTGCCAGCTCGCCCACCCGGACTGGCTCCTGTCCGCGGCCTTGTTCAAGGTGAACAGCGAGCAGGCCAGTGCGAAGAACAGCGTCTTCCACCTGTTCAATCTACCGTTCCTCTATCTGCCCTACGTTACGCACCCCGTCGATGTCGGTGGTCGTCAGAGCGGATTCATGATTCCCAATCCCGGCAACTCCTCCACCAAGGGCCTCAGCCTTGGCGAAGAGTACTACTGGGCCATCAACCGCAGCATGGACATGCGGGTCGGGCTCGACTACTACTCGTTGCGTGGATGGGCTGAGTCTGGTCAGTTCCGCTATCGCGGGTTGGGTAACGACTTCCTCACCGCACGCTACAGCGGACTCGTGGATCGAGGCATCGTTATCGGCGGTGTCTATGTAAACCAGGGCGGACAAGACATGCTCGCCGCAGGCCGCTACGACTTCGACGCTCACACGCGCGTTGCAGGCAACCTCGAATACCTAAGCTCCTACACCTACCGCGAGGCATTTACTGAAAACTTCAATCAGGCCGTCTCAAGCGACATTCTCTCCATTGTCTATGGCATACACGAGGCTAATGGATATGCCGAGTCGCTGCGTACCGATCGCTATCAGGGCCTGAAGCAAGTCGCCGTACCAGCCACTCCCACAACCCCCGCAATCCCTGAAGAGCAAGTCAAGATCTTCCACGTGCCCTCGCTCGACTTCGACTCGACCGAGCACGAATTAGGCAAGAGCGGTCTGCAATGGAGCATGGACGACTCCTTTGCCGGCCTCTCTCGCGTGCAGCCGAAGTTCGCCTCCGGCGGACTGACGCAGCGCATTGATCTGCATCCACAGATTGCCTACCCGGTTGGGCTCGATGGCTGGCACTTCCGTCCGTCGGTCGGCGTCCGCGACACACTCTACAGCCGCAGCCAGCAGCCCAAGACCGGACCTGGCCCCGGAGCGCCGATCGAGTTGCCGAACGGAATCAACCGTGCCGACGTGGAGCTCGGGATGGACGTGCGCCCACCAGTACTCGAGCGCACCTTTGATTCAGCTTCGATCGAAAAGCTCTTTCATCACGACATCCGCCATACCATCGAGCCTGACTTCACGTACCGCTACGTCGCCGGTGTAAATAACTTTCTCAAGCTGCTGCGATTCGATGACACCGATGTCGTGAGCGACACGAATGAACTCGAATATGGCGTCACGCAGCGGCTATTTTTGCGTCCTGTCAAAAACAAGCCGTGCGCGGCGAAGCCCGAGGACAATGAATCAATCGCTGATCAGGACTGGGACACCGAGCCGTCCACTGGCAGGCAGGATTCCGCTAAGCCAGGCTGCGGAAGCCGCGAGTGGATTACCTGGAAGGTGGCACAGAAGTATTTCATCGACCAACAGTTTGGCGGAGCCGTGGTCGATGGCCGCAGAAATATCTTCGATACAACACTCAACTTCTCCGGTATCGCGTTTCTTACCGAGCCGCGCGCCATCTCGCCGCTTATCTCGCGGCTGCGCGTGCGCACCTCCGATCACATGGACTTCGAGTGGGACTTCGATCTCGACACCGGCGCCAAGAAGTTCACCTCCGACAACGTGCTGGTGGACCTGCATGAGGGCAACATCTTCTCGGGTCTTAGCTACGCCCGGTTGAACGCACCAGGGCGCTTCTACACCGAAGGCGTCAGCTCGGCCGTATCTAACTTCAGCCAGTTGCGCCTGCTGATGGGCTACGGCTCGCCGGTAAAGCCAGGGTTCTCCATCGCAGCCAACGTGGGGCTTGACCTGAACCAACTCACCTCCAACGCCGGTCTAGTGCAATACGGCACCCTTCAGACGTCATACAACTGGAATTGCTGCGGCCTTAGCGTGGAGTATCAAAAATTCGAACTTGGTTCGGTACGCAATGAGAGTGTCGAACGGTTCAATTTCACCCTGGTCAACATCGGCACGGCGGGCAACCTGCGGCGGGCAATGAGCCTGTTCTGAGCCTGATCCGAGGGCTCCTGCGTGCGATAATGAAAGATACTGTGCAGAATGTAGTCAAACCGTTCCGAATCCTGGTCTTTGCCCTAACACTGGCGGCGCTCGGCTGCCATGCACAGACACCGGCACTGTCTCAAAGCAAGCTCGGGGCAGCTTCAAGCGGTGACTTCCTTTCGCCCGATCTGGCCCGCCGCGTCGAGGTGCAGGTGCGTTCCCGCTTTGATGTGCCGCCCGACTACGAGATTCACATCGGCTCGCGCACCAGGAGCGACCTTCCTGGTTATGACGCCATCTCGGTGACATTCTCGGCAGGCGGCAAGACCAGCCGCCCGATTACGTTTCTACTCTCGACTGACAATAAGACCTTGGCCCAGTTCACCAAATTCGACATCAGCAAGAACCCGCGCGATCTGGTCAGCGACGGAGGCCGTCCCAGCCGCGGCGGCCCGGCCAGTGCCCCGGTCATCATCGTCGGTTTCGACGATCTCGAATGCCCATTCTGTGCGCGGATGAACGCGCAGCTCTTTCCCTCGATCCTCCAGCGCTATGGAGACAAAGTTCACTTCGTCTACCGCGACTTCCCGCTCTACGACAAACACCCTTGGGCAATGCGCGCTGCTGTTGATGTGAACTGCGTGGGCGACCACAGCCCCGAGGGTTACTGGAACCTCGTCGATTACATTCATGCACATGCCGCGGAGATGGGGGGGCAATCCGCGAGTCTCGCTCAAGCTAACCAGACGCTCGATACACTGACGAGGGAAGAAGGCAAGCGTCAGCATATTGATGCCGCTACACTCGACGCCTGCATCGCCAAGCAGGACACCACGGCAATCCTGGCGGAGGTCAAAGAAGGCGAGGCCTTGGGAGTGGAAGCTACACCTGCCCTATTCATTAACGGCGAAAAGATTGAGGGTGCCGAGCCTTTAGCCGACGTTTACCGTATGATCGATAGCGCACTCATTGCTGCAGGGCAGACGCCCCCGCCGCCAGCAGAGCCTGCCGCTGCTCCGGCAGGTACACCGCCTGAGACGCAGCAGACCCCGGCCAAAACAGGAAATTAGGCCAAATGATTGCAAAGATCGAAGATCATTGCAGGAGAGATAAGGAAGTGCCGACTTTGTTGAATCAAACTGAACGCAGCCAGAATATGCGCTCGCTCCGTGGAACATCTGTCTCCGCAAGCGTGCTTTTGCTCTCTGCCATGGTCTTGATTACAGGCTGCAATCGTGGTCACAGCGCCGACGTCGTTGCTACAGTCAACGGCCACCCCATCATGCGCGCTGACATGGAAAAGGCCTACCAGGAACAGCTCGGCGAGGCCCAGCAACAACAGCAGCAGACGCCCTCGCCCGACCAGGCCGACTCCCTCCGTCTGAACGTCCTCCAGTCCCTGATCAATGAAGAGATCGTGGAACAGCGTGCCGCCAAAATGAATCTAACGGCAACCAACGATGAGGTGGACGCCAAGCTCAAAGAGATGAAGGCTCCCTACACCGACGACCAGTTCGAGGAGCGCCTCAAGGCCAACCACACCACGCTCGACGATCTCAAGCACAACCTGCGCCGCACGCTCACGATCAACAAGCTCCTCAACAAGGAGATCAACTCCAAGATCACCGTCACCGATGCCGACGTGGCCAGCTACTACAACCAGCACAAGGCCGAGTTCAACTTCATCGAGACGGAGTACCACTTGGCACAGATTCAGGTGACCGGCATCCCCTCTGCCCAGCCCGGCAATCTGCAAAACAGCAAGGCCACCAACGACGCAGAGGCGAAAAAGAAGATTCAGGTGCTCAAGAACCAGCTCGATAGCGGCGCAGACTTCGGCGTGCTCGCAATGAACTATTCCGAGCAACCAGAGACCGCGCCCAATGGCGGCGACATCGGCTTTGTGCCAGAGTCGCGGTTGCGCACCGATCCCGCAGTCTACGCTGCCGTCACGAAGCTCAAAGCGGGCGAGTACACCGACATCATGCCCATCGTTGATCCGCAGTCGAAGAAGACGGTCGGTTACGCAATCTATAAGCTGCTCTCGCGCGAGCCCGCCGGGCAGCGCGATCTAAGCGACCCACGCGTCCAGCAGGCGATCCGGCAGCAGCTACAGGACGGCCGCTCCCAGCTGCTCAAGGGTGCCTACTTCGAGATGTTGCGTGATCAGGCGAAAATTGAAAACTTCTTCGCTGAACAGATATTCAAAAACGATGCCCACTAATCGGCGCTGATCAAAATCAGCGCAAGGGGCGAGTAGCCTCGAAGAGGAACCAGGCTCTTCGCTGTGTCTGGTCGATCCAGTTTTCGAGCAGACTGGCTGTAGCCACATCGCCCGCGTCGTCACATAATGTGTGTGCGGCTCTCATGCGCACAGCCAGTGCATTCTCATCCTCATGCAGCTCCGCAAGCATGTCCTCCGGCGTGACATATTCGGCATCGTTGTCAGCAATGCGTTGCAGGCGTGAGATCTGTCCGATCGAATGAATCGTCGTTCCGCCAATCTTCCTGACGCGCTCAGCGATGTCGTCCGTCATGGAGAAAATCTGGTCCGAGTGCTCATCGAGCATCAAATGGTAGTCACGGAAGTGCGGGCCGCTCATGTGCCAGTGGAAGTTCTTGGTTTTGATATAGAGCGCAAAAACATCGGCCAGCAAGGCGTTGAGCGCGCCGGTAATGTCTTTCATGGCCTTCTTGTCGATATAAGACGGTGTTGCCAATGGCGCCTTCTGGCGCTTAGCGGCCTCAGATTGCTTGGGCATGGTTCCTCCAGTTGTCGCAGGGGAATATGCCGACGCGGCACTCCCTTCAACTTCGATGACGTTTCGCCTCGCCAAGTTGCAACCTGAGCTTTTCACCGCAACTGCCTTCCATCGGAGTTATATTGGTCAACATGTCTCACGGTCGCCCATGGTTGGAACGGCTGTTTGCGGAGGCGGATGTCGCCCTGAACGGGCGCCGCCCATGGGACATCCAGGTGCGCGACGAGCGGTTCTACCCTGCGGTGCTGCATGGCGGCGTGCTGGCCTTCGGCGAATCCTACATGGCTGGCTGGTGGGACTCCGACGCACTCGACGAACTGGCCGGTCATCTGGCCGCGCACCACGTCGCTAGCCGTGCACGTCTCAAGCCTGCCAATCTTCTGCTCGGCATCCAAGCTGTCCTCGGCAATCTTGGAGCAAAACGCCGGGCATTCAAGGTTGGCGAGCAGCATTACAACCTCGGCAACGATCTCTTTGAACGTATGCTCGACCAACGCATGACCTACTCCTGCGGCTACTGGCGCGAGGCTACGACGCTCGACCAGGCGCAGGAGGCCAAGCTCGATCTTGTCTGTCGCAAGCTAGGCCTGTGCGCGGGCCAGCGCGTACTCGACCTCGGCTGTGGCTGGGGAAGCTTTGCGAAGTTCGCCGCCGAACGTTATGGCGCAAACGTTGTGGGCGTCACCGTCTCGCGCGAGCAGGTCGAATGGGCTCGCGAACACTGCCAAGGCCTTCCGGTCGAGGTCCGGTTGCAGGATTACCGTGATGTCGAAGGCTCTTTCGACCACGTCGTTTCCATCGGCATGTTCGAGCACGTTGGCTACAAAAACTATGAATCGTTCATGAAGGTGGCCGAGCGTTGCCTTACAGGCGATGGGCTCTTTCTGCTCCACACGCTTGGCCGCAACACCTCTGCCAGCCACACCAATCCATGGATACACAAATACATCTTTCCCAATGGCATGTTGCCGTCAGTCGCGCAAATTGGCCGCGCGGCCGAAGGACGCTTCGTCATGGAGGATTGGCATAATTTCGGCGCCTACTACTACAACACCCTCGTTGCATGGTTCCGCAACTTCGACCTTCACTGGCCCGAAATCTCCGCGAAATATGGTCCCACCTTCTACCGCATGTGGAAGTACTACCTGCTGTCCTGCGCCGGTGCGCTCAAAGCCCGCGAAGCGCAACTCTGGCAGGTTGCTTTCTCCAGGCACGGTGTTCCCGGCGGATACGAAACCGTCCGCTAGCGCTCACAAAACCTGCTTTGCGGCTCCATCCAGCCGCTGCCAAATTTCGTCCAGCCAGGCAAGATGCTCCGGCTTCATCAGCACCGACCGCAGACACGTCACATAAGACCTCGCTTCAGGCCTGACACTCCATGCATCTCGCGGAAAGAACGACACCGGCAACTTTGCCAGCGCCAGGTGTAAGTCAAGTTTTGCAGCCCCGTCAAAGACCACCTGCGCCAGCGCCGACGATGCTTCAGTCGTCTCCGACTGTACGGTCCAGAACACAATATCGAGCTGAGGCGCACTCACCGGTGTTATAAAGCGTGAATCGGCAGTAAGCCGATGGTGAAGCATAAGCGCTGCCTTGCGCCCAGCCTCAAGTCCCCGCGCAAACTCTCCATCGCGCACATAGGGAAGCAGTTGCTGCGTAGCCCATAGCGCGACCGCTGCCGCTCCGGCCCGAGAGCATTCCAGCGAAATCTCACCCAGATGCAGTTCCTTCGAAGAAAAGTAGGTATACGGCGAATCATGCTTGTACAGCCGTCCAACGGCAGGATCGCGGAACATTACGCACCCGCATCCATACGGTTGAAGACCGTGCTTGTGCGGATCAATCACAATCGAGTCCACCTGCGCCAGTGCGTCGTAAGCAGCTCGCGCCTCGCGCTCCAGATTCTTTGCCAGCGTGAAATAGCCTCCATACGCTGCATCGACATGCACGCGGAAGCCGTATCTCTGCTGTAGCGTCAGAATCTTGTCCAGCGGGTCCACCGAACCTATTGCCGTTGTTCCCAGTGTTGCAACCACAGTCCCAATCTCTCCACGCGCAACCATTTCCTCTAGCGCATTCATGTCCATGCATCCCGAATGATCGACCGGCACGGCAATGAAGGGCAGTCCCAGCACTCCGCTGATCCTGCTGTGTGTATAGTGCGCCTGCTCAGAAGCAGCAATTGCTTTGGGTGTGTTGTCTGCGCTCCGCATAAGCTGCCCGGCAATCCACAAAGCTTCAAGGTTGGCGAATGTTCCTCCGCTCGTCAAATGCCCCAGATGTTCTCGCCAGCCGAACATCTTAGCCAGCGCCGCCACGGCTTCTACCTCCATGGCCGAGCTAGCGCGACCACCGTCAAGCGCATGGTTGTTAGGGTTTACGGACATCGCCAGCGTATACGCTGCCCGCGCAATAGGATGTGGCGGCTTCAACATCTGCCCGGCATACAAAGGATGCCCATACGGATAGTTGTCGCGGAGCCTCTCCGCCGCCAGCCCCAAAATCCTCTGCGCTTCTGCACCAAACGCGGCCGGGCGGGCTTCCGGCAGCCGGTCGAATCCTTCGTCCAACTGTCCCTGGGCCTCGGCGATCAACTCAAACAGGCCATCTCGTGACATCGCTTCTTCTGGCATACATCCTGGTATTTTTCCGTAGCGGAAAACAACAGCATTACTCTTTAGCCGATGTTCAGGTCCGCTTACAGCTCATGTGTAATAAACCCGAACTTTAGATAGAGCCCAATGATCGTTGCAAGCACCACTGCGATCGTCGTCCAGGGGACCGCTCTGCTTAGCCGTTTCGTCATGGCCTGGAAGATGACGATCAGCACATACAGCGCGATCATCAGGATCAGCCCATCGGCTACAAAGACATGCGTATAACTAGGTGTCGCGGTCAGCACATGCGTGATGTGAAACGGAGGAAACAGCGATCCAGCCGCAAACACAATCATGAAGATCACGAACTGTAGGCAGAGAAAAAAGAAGTTTTTCATGGTCTCACTATTCTGCCGCAAGGTTACTACACACAGTATGCAGTTCGCCTTTACTCCAGCGCCTCCGAGGTAACGGACTTGAGCTGATTGTCCGCCTACTTGCCTTCGCCCTGATGAGGAACATCGCCCCCAATCACATGGATCGTATGGAGCCATGTCTCAGCAAGCGCGGGCCAGTGGGTGATGGGCAAAGCGGTTGGCCGCAATCCATATCCATGCCCGCCCTGAGAAAAGATGTGCAGCTCCGCCGGGACCTTGTTTTCCTTCAACGCTTGAAAATACAGCAACACATTCTCTTCATGAACGGGGTCATCTTCGGCCTGAAGCAGAAACGTCGGCGGAGTGTTCGGTCCCGGATCGATGCCGTCTGCCAACTTGTTCAACGCCGGCTCATCTGTTAGATAGCCAGGGTAGATAATCAGCGCGAAATCCGGACGCGCATTCAGCTCATGCTCCGGTTCGCCGGGACGCCGGAAGTCCGGGTGGCTGCACAACACCACGGCCAGATGCGCGCCCGCTGAAAATCCCAGTACACCCACACGATGCGGATCAATCTTCCATTCGGTAGCGTGGGCGCGTGTGATGCGCATTGCCTGCTGCGCATCTTCCAGATCGGCAGTGTTCTTCGGAAAGTGCGCTGCAAACGGCACACGGTACTTCACTAGCGCACAGTTCACGCCGATCGCGTTCAGCCATGTGCAGACCTCCGTGCCTTCCAGGTCATAGGCCAGGATGCGATAGCCGCCACCTGGAAACACCACCACCGTTGCGCCAGTGTTCTTGTCTTCACCAGCAGGATAGAACGCGAGCGTTGGTCTGCTCACATTGGTCAGGTGCATGAGTGGCTTGCCTGCAACCAGTGCGTCTGTGGGTTTGGTAATGTCCTGCTCGGCGCCGCCGGTGTAGGGCTCAGGCGCGCCATTGGGCCAAAGCGGCAATGTAACCTTCTGCGCTGGGGCTAGGGACGCTAACGAGAGGAGAACGGTGGCAAGCAAAACGTATCTGGGCACGCAGCCATACTAATACGTTTTTGTATTGTCTAAAATACTTTGCGATGCCTACTAGAGGATTCGCATAATTCCGCTAATTCATCCAGCGCCGGTCCTTCGGGCTCTTCCGCTCTTCGTCTGGATCGATGTACCGGCCCTCGTTGTCGAAGTGGACCACACGGTTCTGCTTCCGCATGTAGACCTCGAACTTGCGGGCTGCGCGACGGCGCTTCCATCGGTAATAGCCATTACGCACGCTGAAGTACTGCTCCGACGCCCCAAATGCCATCCCCCGGCTGGGCGCAAACTTTGTGAATAAAAATCCAGACAGTGCACCAGCAAGCTCCAGCAGCGCGCCAAATGTGTCCGATTCCTTCAGGAACAGTGCCAGTGCCACCAGAATGAAGATGGCCACCATGTACTTCGCTTTGATCCGCAACACAAACCACAGGTAGAACTCCTGATCGCCAAACAACATTGCGACTGCGATCATCAGCCCCGATATTCCACCCCATGCGCCCGATCCGACAGCTTCAGGTCGCAACCCCAGTACCCGCGTGTAGGCAATCGCCGATGCGATTACACCGCCGCCGATGGCTGAAGCCGCGTATAGCTCCCACAGCCAGCGCGTCCCTCGTGCTTCCTCCAGCAGATAGCCAATAAACCACAGCGTCAGCATTGCAAATGCGATATTCAGAACGCCATCGTTGATAAACGAGTAAGTGAAGAGCTGCCAGATCTCTCCATGCGTGACAGCCAGAGGCCTCAGCAACGAATGGCGCAGCAGCACCTGGGCCAGACCCGGTGTCAGCCAGTTCATCAGCGCTAGTGCGAAGAACACCGCCAGGTTGGCCACAATGATGCCGCGCGTCGCACCAGAGAACGACGGCAGGCTCAGCGAGATGGGTCCGGAACGTGGCATGTCACCGCTCGTCTTCTATTTCACCACAGTAGATGGCGCCTTGTTTCGCGCCGGAGAGGGCAAGACCGCCGGACTACGATGCCCAGCCTCATCTACCGTCCGCACACCGAAGATAACGTTGTCCTTTGAGATCGGTACCTTGATGGTCGTCACTGCGCCCGCACTTACGCTCATGGTCCAGTTCGAAGCAGTCGTGTCGCGCCAGACTATCTCGTATGTTGCATTTGCGGGCATCCCGGCAGGCGGCTCCCACGTCAATTCCGTATTGTTATCAAGCGCGGCTGTGATGATATGAACATTCCGCGGCTCGCCAGGTGCTGCGGCCAATGTTGCCAGCGTTGCCGCATTCAGCCTCGCCACGTTGGCAACATAGTTGAAGTCCACAAACTGAAGCAGATCGCCATACTGCACACCATCTTCGACGCGGACATTCTGATGCTGGTGGTTGAAATTCTCACGCCATTCCGTAAATCGCACAGCGGCAAAGCCTTCCTGGCTGAAGCTGATATGGTCGCCGCCGCGCAGGAAGCGGTCGCGCCGGA
Source organism: Edaphobacter acidisoli (assembly GCF_014642855.1). NCBI lineage: Bacteria > Pseudomonadati > Acidobacteriota > Terriglobia > Terriglobales > Acidobacteriaceae > Edaphobacter > Edaphobacter acidisoli. The sequence continues at coordinate 3,087,353 of NZ_BMJB01000001.1, forward strand.
AGATAAGCACTGGATGAAACGCCGGAACCAGCCGCAGATGCTGGCTGCGCAGGCGTCCAGGTGTCGAAGCGGGCCGTTCTGCCGAAGGCGAAAAATAGGTTGCTCCCACATCGGCCACCACGCGCGCAAGCTCACGTGCGGATGAATCGCTCTCAGCTCCTTCCGAGCGGATGAGATTGATCTGCTGCGGCGTCGCGTTGCTCGGGATGCCTTCGGAGAAGACGCGCACCGCTGCCTTGTCCTGAAGCGTATCGCCCGGCGTCGTGTCTCCACCGACGATGTCGTTATTGAGCACAGCTTCAAGCTGCCAACCCTCGGACTTTGCGAGCTTCGCCAGATGCGCGCTGCCGTTAAGCCCTTGCTCTTCGCCCGCGACTGCGGCGAAGACAATGCTGGCCGGGAACTTATGCTTGCTCAGCACACGCGCGCACTCCAGCGAGACGGCCACGCCGCTCGCATCATCGTTTGCTCCGGGCGCCGGGTCATGCGTGTTCAACGTGTCCGAGTTGCGCGAGTCATAGTGGCCCGTGACCAAAACCATGCGCGCAACCTGGGCCGGATCAGTCCCGCGCAGGATCGCATAAATGTTCGTAATCTTTGTCGGCTTGAGGATGCGCGAAGAGGGTCCCGTCTGAGGTGGCTCAACAAAATCATCACGCTTGACCTCAAGGCAGCCGCCGCACTCGCGCGATATCTCTTTGAATTGCGACTCGATCCAGTCCGCAGCCGCGCTGACCCCGGTGTTGGGAGGTAGGTCCGTGTCCATGCTGGAGAGCGTGCTACGGTTCTTGAAACTGACCAGCTTCTCGATAGTCGCCTGCACCTGTGCGGCAGAGACATCGCGGAGCGCAGCAGCGATGGCCGGGTCCGCCGGCGCAGTCTGAACAGATGTACCCTGGCCGTAAAGAGGCGCCGCGAGCAACAGCGAGCCCGCAACAAAAACGCTGCTCACTCGGTGGAAGAAACTGCGTCCAATGGTCACGAATTCCTCCTTGTGTGGAAACCCGTTCGCTGTGGCAAACGTAATCTTGACGAACCGGCTGGATGGCCGCTAAATAAAACTAGTGGATTGGTCCGCAAACTCCGTTCCCATCATCCTACAGACCGGTGACGGACCCCAACCCGGAGGCATTGAATCATGGCAGTTGTATGTCCTGAATGCGACAACCCCATCGTTGTAGACGAAGATGCGGTTGAGGAAGGCGAGACGCTTCAGTGCGACGAGTGCGGTATCGAGCTGGAGGTTGTCTCCATCGATCCGATCGAACTGGTAGCGGCCGAAGAGGCCGGCTACGACGACGAAGAGACCATGCACATGGCCGAGGAGGACGACGAGTAGCTGCGTTCGTCTAAACGTCAGACGTATACTCGAACCTATGACGCGCACTTACTCTTTGTCCCGTACATTTGCCGATAAAGCTCTTCTCGCCGTCCTTGCCTTGGCAGCGGTCTCGCTGGTCGTGTCTATTCCTGCGCACGCACAGTCTGCACAGCGCGTGGTGCAGGGCAAAGTCATCGACAAGGCTGACGCCCCAGTCAAAGGCGCGGTTGTTTATCTGAAGGATGATCAGTCACTCTCCGTCAAAAGCGCCATCTCCGGTAACGATGGCAGCTACCGCTTCGGCCAGCTTGCCCAGAACACAGACTACGAGCTGTGGGCAACAAGCGACGGCAAAAAGAGCGCCACAAAGACCATCAGCTCCTTCGAAAACAAGAACCAGTTCTATATCGACCTCAAGATCAACAAGTAGGCCCACTACTCGCAAGCCACGCGGTCGCCGTGGCTTGGGGGATGGCTCGTTACCAGAAACCGCACATCGGAGCCACTTCGATTGAAGGCCTGATGCGCCATCCCCGGAGCAATCTCCACACCCTCGCCCGCCCGAAGCGTGTGAAAGCTGCGCTCCACCTCCATCGTTAGTTCTCCCTCCAGCACATAGAAGAACTGCCGCGCCCGGACGTGATAGTGTCGCGCCTCACTCGTGCCCGGAGGCATCCGTTCCTCAATCACGCTCAGCTCAGGCGTACGAACCAGGTGCCAGCCATCGCAACCCTGCCCCCATAGGTAGTGTTCCGCAGTGTCCTTGCTGATTGTCATCGTCACAGCGGAATATTCCCATGCTTGCGCGGCGGATTCTTCTCCCGCTTGGTTCCCAGCATGTCGAGCGCGGTATTCAAATGGCGGCGCGTCTCGCTGGGACGAATCACCGCATCAATGTAACCGCGCTCCGCAGCAACATAGGGATTAGCGAAGCGCTCGCGGAACTCCTCCACCTTCTCCCTGCGCGCCTCTGCCAGCACTTCGAGCTTCTGCTCTTCCGTCAGCGAGACGCCCTGCGGCATCACAGCCTGTGCGCGCCGCACCACCGCATCCAGCTCGCGCTTGTAGACGATGTTCACCGCACCCTCCGGCCCCATCACCGCAATCTCCGCAGTAGGCCAGGCAATATTCCAGTCCGTGCGCAGATGCTTCGAGCTCATCACACAATAAGCTCCGCCATAAGCCTTGCGCGTGATGACAGTCATCTTCGGCACAGTAGCTTCGGCGAACGCATACAAAAGCTTCGCGCCATGACGAATGATGCCGCCATGCTCCTGCTGCACCCCAGGCATGAAGCCGGGCACATCCTCGAACGTAATCAGGGGAATATTGAAGGCATCGCAGAAGCGCACAAACCGCGCACCCTTCACGCTCGCATTAATATCGAGCACCCCGGCCAGCACCGCCGGCTGGTTCGCCACGATCCCCACCGGCCGCCCATTCATCCGCGCGAAGCCTACAACAATGTTGCGCGCATAGTGCTCCTGCACCTCGAAGAGATAGCCATCATCCACAACGCGGCGGATGACATCCACCATGTCATAAGGCTGGTTGCTCTCCTCCGGAATCATCGTGTCGAGCGCCACATCAGCGCGGTCCGCCGGGTCCTGCGTCGGCCTGCGCGGCGGATCGTCCAGATTGTTCGACGGAATAAAGCTCAGCAGCTCGCGTACCGTAGCCAGACACTCCTGGTCGTCGTGCGCCATAAAGTGCGCCACGCCGGAGATCTCATTGTGCGTCACGGCCCCGCCCAGCTCAGCCTTGGTCACGTCCTCATGCGTCACCGTCTTGATGACGTCCGGTCCGGTGACAAACATATAACTCGTCTTCTCGGTCATCACAGTGAAGTCAGTGATAGCAGGCGAGTACACCGCACCGCCCGCGCAAGGCCCCATGATCGCCGAGATCTGCGGAATAACACCGCTCGAAAGCGTATTGCGCAGAAAAATATCGGTGTAACCGGCCAGCGAGACAACCCCCTCCTGAATGCGCGCACCACCCGAGTCGTTCAGCCCGATGACAGGCGCGCCCACCCGCGCAGCCATGTCCATCATCTTGACGATCTTCGCCGCATTGGCCTCCGACAGCGAGCCGCCAAAGACAGTAAAGTCCTGCGCGAAGACGAAGACAACGCGGCCATGAATCCGCCCATGTCCGGTGATGAATCCATCGCCCGGCACGCGCTGCTGGTCCATGCCAAAATCGGTGGCACGGTGCGTGACAAACTTGTCGGTCTCTTCGAAAGTTCCCTCATCGAGCAGAAACTCGATGCGCTCGCGGGCAGAAAGCTTGCCAGCCTTCTTCTCACGCGCCCGCCGCTCCGGCCCGCCGCCTTCTTCAGCAATAGCGTTGCGCGCGGCCAACTCGGCCAGCTTAGTGTGATGTGATGAGTGCTGCTTTGCCTGCACAGGAGCAATATGTTCAGCGGCTGCCATAGGCTGCGATTTTAGCAGTCCGCAATCGTCCGAATCTCATTGAGAGCAGTCTGGGTAATTTGGCAAACAAAAAGCGAATATAATCTCCGATATTCACCGTGTCTGCCTCCGCAAATCCCGAGCGCTTCGGCTTCCTGCATATCGACCTCAACAGCTTCTTCGCGTCGGTCGAGCAGCAGTTGCACCCGGAGTATCGCAACCGCCCACTTGCCGTCGTGCCGACGAAGGCCGACACAACCTGCTGCATCGCCGCAAGCTACGAAGCCAAAGCACTCGGCATCAAAACCGGCACGCAGGTAGGCGAGGCGAAGCGCATCTGCCCCGAGATCGTGTTGATCGAAGGAGACCACGCGGACTACGCGAAGTACTCGAAGGCCATTTCGGATACGGTAGAACTGGTCTGTCCGGTTGCGCACAATCCCTCCATCGACGAGATGGTCTGCCAGCTCATGGGCCGCGAGCAGGAACCTCCACGCGCCCGGCGCATTGCGCTCGACATCAAGCAGGCCATCTACAAAAACGTCGGCGAAGCACTGCGCTGCTCCATCGGCATGGCCCCAAACCGCTACCTCGCCAAAATCGCCAGCGACATGCAGAAGCCGGACGGACTGATCGGCCTCTTGCCGTCACAGTTGCCTCGCGCCATCGCCCACCTCGAACTGCGCGACCTCCCCGGCGTAGGCGCACGCACCGAGGTACGTCTGAACGCGAAGGGCATCCACACCATGCCGCAGCTTCTCGCGCTCGACCGCGCCGGAATGCACAAGCTCTGGAACAGCGTCTGGGGCGACCGCCTCTACCACTGGCTGCGCGGCGAAGAGACCGGCGACGACGGCGCGCCCGTGTCGAGCGGCATCCAGAAGTCACTCGGCCACTCGCACGTCATGGCGCCTGAGTTCCGCACCGACGAGGGCGCATGGGCCGTCGCAAACAAGCTGCTCCACAAAGCCGCCATGCGCCTCCGCATGGAAAAGTTCTACGCCGGGTCGCTCGCCGTGACGATCCGCTTTGCGTTGACGAAGGAGCAGGCTGCACGGATGAAGTCGCGACAGCACTTCAGCGGCCTCAAACACGCAGGCTGGGGCCTGGAGGCGCGCTTCCGCGAGTGCCAGGACACGCTCTCGCTGCTCGAAGTCATGCGCCAGCTCTGGCGGCAGCGCCCACAAGGCGAAGAGTTCCGGCGGCCATTCTTCGTCGGCGTCACACTCCGCGAGCTGACGCCAGAGAGCGAACACCAGGCGGAGCTGTTCAGCGACCCCAACAACCGCCCTCAGCTCTCAGCCACAATGGACAAGCTGAACCTCAAGTACGGCCACACGACACTGCACTTCGCCGGAATGCTCCCCGCACGCGAGTCCGCCCCAACGCGCATCGCGTTCACGCAGATCCCCGTGCAATACGGCGTGGATTACATGTAGTCGCGGTTATAGTTCGAGAGAGGATGAGTTCATCACAAAAATATGTGGGCCGTCTCGCTCCCTCGCCAACGGGATTGCTGCACCTTGGCCATGCAGCCACATTCTGGATCGCGCACCAGCGAGCAAAAGCGCATCACGGAACGCTCCTGTTGCGCAACGAAGACCTCGATCCACAACGCTCGAAACAGGAGTTCGTCGATGCGATGCTGGAGGACCTCGCGTGGCTCGGAATCGAGTGGCGGCCACCGATGGCAGTGCAATCTGCGCGGCTCGCACTGTACCGTGAAGCATTCGATCGCCTGCTGGCCGGAGGCTTCGTCTACCCATGCTCATGCAGTCGCAGAGATCTGGCCCAAATGGTCGCCGCTCCACACGAAGACACAGACGATGAACCTGTCTACAGCGGCAAGTGCCGACCAACTACAAGCGTCGCGCACGCCTTCGAAGAAGGCATGAACTACCGCTTTCGCGTCCCTGACAGCGAAGCGATTCGCTTCACCGATGGCAACATGGGCGAACAGTGTTTCACCGCAGGCATAGACTTCGGCGACTTCCTCGTCTGGCGCAAAGACGGCCTGCCGAGCTATCAACTCGCCTGTGTAGTCGACGATGCAGCGATGCGAATCACAGAAGCAGTACGTGGAGCAGATCTGCTGAAGTCCACTGCCCGCCAGCTCCTCTTGCAATGCGCACTCAGTTTGCCGTCAGTCGCATACTTCCACACGCAACTGCTCCGCGATGAGCACGGCGTAAGGCTCGCAAAACGTCACGATGCGCTGGCAATCCGCACACTGCGCGAGCGCGGCATGACTCCCGCACAAGTCATGGCGATGTTTGCAACATGATCGATACAGCAGCATCCATCGCTATGGATTCTGAGCATAAATCTCCAGAACATCGTTCCACGGCTTCATCTCGTACTCATGCGGAGGCGTGTCGCCCGCTAGATAGCGCACGAAATAATCCCACCGCCGGCGCATCATGTACTGCGAATCAGGCCCGTAGCCGTGGCGCTGATTCGGCAGCAGAATCAGGTCGAAGTCCTTGTTCGCTTTGATCAGCGCATCGACAACCAGCAGCGTATTGTTCATCGGAACATTGTCATCCATCGTTCCGTGCGCCAGCAGCAGATGCCCCTTCAGGTTCTTGGCGAAGCTCTGATTGGCCTGGCTGTCATAATTCGAAGTCCCATTGGGGTTCGTGACCACCAGTCCAGACCACTTCTCAGCCCAGTCATCTTCATAGTCGCGGTTGTCATGATTACCGCTCTCGCTGATGCCCACTTTGAAAAAATCAGGAAAGTGAAACATCGCTGAAGCCGTAGCATAGCCTCCGCCCGAGTGCCCCCAGATGCCCGCGCGATCAAGATCAATCCACGGATAGCGCGCGGCAAGCTGCTTCATCCCCGCAATCTGATCGGGAATCGTATCGTCGCCCAGGTTGCCGTAGTAGAACTCGTGAAACGCCTTCGAGCGTGAAGGCGTGCCCATGCCATCAATGCACACCACGACGAAGCCCAACTCGGCAAGCGCCTGATCATCCACATGTGCCGCGCTGAAGTGCCGCGAACCACACGAGCTGCTCCATGGCCCAGGATAGATGTAGTTGATGATGGGATACTTCCTTGCCGGGTCGAAATCCGTCGGCTTGAACATGTAGCCATACAAATCAGTCTTGCCATCACGCGCCTTCACCGTGATGGGCGTCAGCGGCTTCCAGCCCGCCGCAACGAGCGTCGTGATGTCCTGCTTCGTCACATCCATGTCGAGCGCGCCATCATTGCCGCGAACGACGGCAGTCTGCGGCTCAGTGGGCGTGGAATAGACATCAGCGAAGTAACGGCCATCCGGCGAAGGCGTAATGTCGTGGTCGGCGTCCTCAGGCGTCAGCAATTTCTGATCAGTCCCATCGAAGCGCACGCTGTAATAATGCTCAAAATAAGGATCGCGCCCCGTCTCTTTACCCACGCCAACGAAGTAAAGCACGCGCGCCTTCGGGTCAACATAAAGCATCTGCGACACGTTGCCCTCGCCATGCGTAATCTGGTTTTTGAGTTTGCCGGTCGTCAAGTCATACAGATACATCTGCCCCCAGTTCGAACGTTCGCTGAACCAGAGAAATTCATTCGATCCGGGCAGATACTTCCAGTTCACCTTGCCATTGCCGCTCTCGAAAAACTTCGGCGCCGTCTCGGTATACACCGTGCGCACGTCGCCCGTAGCCGCATCAGCCACGCGCAGCCACACCTGCTTGTGATCGCGCGAGGTGGATGCAAAGGCAAGCGTCTTGCTGTCTGGACCCCACTCAACATCGTCCCAGGTAGTGTCCTCACAGCTCACGTCATCACAAATAGTCGAGCGATGAAAGTCCGCTGGCATCTCGAGCCGGACAACCTTGCGCTGGCCCACATCGATGATGACGCGCTCAATCATCGCAACGTTCTTGTCGCCAGCCAGCGGATACTTCCATGTCACCAGATCAGAATGACCATTCGTGACTGGAACCAGATACATATTGCCGACCTTGCGCTCGTCCTGCTGAAAGGTAGCAATCTTCTTCGAGTCGGGCGACCAGGCCACAATAGCGCTGTCCGTGCGCTTCCAGCCCGCGTTGTCGGTGGCGTAGCCAAAGTTCTCCACGCCATCCGTAGTCAGTTGCGTCTCCTTGCCCGTAGTCACATCACGCACCCACAGGTTCCAGTCGCGAATGAACGCCGCCTTCTTGCCGTCGGGAGAAAGCGTCCCCGGTTCAGGACCGCCCTTATGCTCCTCTGCCGTGCATTTACCTTTGCCTGAGAGGTCGCAATACATCGTGACCTCGCGGATGGTGACGTCCACCTCGCGATCTCCATCGCTCAACTTGAGCTCAGTGATCTCGAGATGGTGCGGGTCAAAGGTTCTCCCCGCAGCAGCTTCTGTCAGTGCAGCAGCCAGCTTCGCATGGTCAAACGCCGGCTCTCTCGTCTTCTTCGCCGGATCGACAACCATGTAAGTCACGCCGCTCGCATCACGATCGAAGTACCAGAAGCGGCCATCGTCGAGCCAATGAACACTGTGCACGGTGTGATACACAAGCGGGTTCACGTTGTACCCCATGAATTTCTCCGCCCGCGCATAGACCGCATCGGTAAGTACCTTGCCCTGAGCCCGCCCGTTGCCCGTCCAGCCAAACACCAGCGCAATCACAGCGACAACACACAGGCTCCTGCGTCGAATCATCTACACTCCTCCATTGCAAATGCATTTGAGGTTACGCGAACGCGGCATCATTTGGCATCAGTCCCGCGCAGCTTCCAGAGCACCTGCCGCAGAATCCCCATCCACACCGGAGCATCGCCCGCAGAGACGCCCATGCGCGTGACCAACCGCCGCATCTGTTCCTCCGAGCAGTTCGCCGGATGCCGCTCCGTATATCCAGACTCGCGCAGCACCTCAGTAAGCAGCACAGTCAACCGCTCGCGCTCGCCAGCAGTCGCATCAGTATCCGCGGGAGCCGCGGCATCTCCACCCTGCCGCACCAACTCATACAAACAAACCGCAGCAGCCTGCCCTAGATTCATCGAAGGGTGCCGGGCATCTTCGTACTCCTGCATCGGAATAGTCATAAGCCAGGTGCAATGACTCAACTCTTCGTTGCTGAGGCCTGTCTTCTCCGACCCGAAGAGCAAAGCCACGCGTCCAGCGCCATCTTCGCGCGCCAGTTCTCCTCGAACCAGCGGCGCAGCCTCGGCCAGCGTATAGAGCCGGTGCTGCAAAGCGCGCTCGCCGACCGCAGTCGTCCCAACGACTAGCGTGCAATCTTCAACTGCAGCGCCCACGCTCTCGAAGGTCCTTGCCGTAGCAAGCACGTCCGAAGCATCGACCGCAGATCGTGCTGCCTCAAACGGCACGGAGTAATCGTTCACGATGCGCAGATCGCCAAAGCCAAAGTCGTGCATGGCCCGCGCCACTGCGCCTATGTTGTTTGGATTGCGCGCACGTACCAGCACAAGGGTGACGCGCCCTGCATGTTCACAAGAAAGCATTGCACCCGATTTTAAGCGCAAAGAAAGCGGCCGGCGAAGTACATTCGCCGGCCGCAGGTAGGAAGTGCTTACGTCTAACGCTCGCGTCCGTTCTCGTGGCCCTGAGGATGGCTCTGCGTCGCGGCATTATGTTTGTCGTTGTAGATTGAACGGCTGACATTGTTCTGCCGCTGGTTGACCTGCTGTCGTTCCTGCTGCGTCAAGCGTCCGCCATTGGCCTGACGGTCCTGTCGCACCTGGCGGTTGATGCTGGCTTCGCGGCCCTCAACGTTGCGCGTCTCACCCGCCGTCATCTGGCCGGAGCGCACGCCATTGGCGATGCGGCCCTGCTGATTTTCGGCGCGGGCGCCAACGCGGGACATCGCCATCGTCTGCGGACGCCCATGGTTGACCGAAGCAAGCTGGTTCCGGTCGCGCGAAGCTACTTCACGATGGCTCACCTGCTCGGAAGTCGGCTGATAGTGCTGCTCGCGCGACGCTGCCATCTCCTGTGCCGAGGCCCGCGCGGTCAGGCCGCCGTTGCCGCCGTTGTAGCTCACGCGATTGTAGTTGTTCACGATGACGGTCTTGTTATAGACATTGTGAACATTCGTGATGTTGATATTGTTCACCGAGCGGTTGTAGGCGAAAACTCCGCCATGCCAATAGCCGCCCGCATACCCATAGCCCGTATAGCCGAAGCCATAGTTCACGCCGCCGTAGAAGCCGATGTGCGGGCCCCAGTAGCCGGCATGGAAGGCATAGAAGCCGCCGCTCCAGCCCCAGTATCCCGGGGTCCACAGCATGCCAACGGCAGGAGGACGCACCCAGACACCAGGCACCCAGTAGTAGCCATCCGGGCCGTAAGCCCAGTAGCCGGGAGTCCACATATAGCCATCGCCGGGGCAGATGGGCTGCGTATAAACCGGCAGCACGGGAGGAGCAACGGTGATATTCACGAAGACACCGGCAAAGCTGGCCGCAGGTACTGCCGCAAGCACGGTCGCCATCACGACGGTACGAACTGAGCTGAAGAGTCGCATTTCGATCAACCTCGGAAAGAGTGCCACGGCCCAATCGCCGCGGCTTTCTCGATTTGAACGGGCCTTTTGCCCGTCCGTAAATACCACTATGGGAACACGGCCTGGTGTAGGAAGTTTTGCAAAATCTTTTCCGCACCATCCGTACCTACAACGAAAGTGGAATCAGGGGCAGAAACTCCTCTCGTTTCGGTAAATACTTCCATCCACCGCCCGGCAAAAGGCCATTTCCGCATCGGCATTCTAAGATGGAAACGTATGCCGGACAATCTCTCCCAGACGGTCAAGCAGCAGGCGGACATCGTGCGCGTCATCGGCGAGTACGTCAAGCTGCGCAAGAGCGGCGCGCAGAACTACACCGGCCTCTGCCCATTCCACAAAGAGAAGACCGGCAGCTTCTCCGTCAACGCCCTGCACGGCTACTTCTATTGCTTCGGTTGCCACGAAAAGGGCGACGTCTTCACCTTCCTCATGAAGATGGAGAACGTCAGCTTCCCTGAGGCCGTGCGCATGGCCGCCGCTAAATGCGGTATCGCTCTGCCCAAACGCGAATTCAACTCGCCCGAAGAGGCGCGCGAAGCCGGACAGCGCCGCCAACTCATCGATATCCACGAAGCTGCAACACAATACTTCGAAGCCGGACTCAAAAGCGCCGAAGCAGCCCGCGCGCGCGAGTACCTCACCGGCCGCGGAGTCTCCGCAGAGACTATCGCAAAGTTCCGCATCGGCTACGCGCCCGATGACTTCAACCACATGCGCGAACAGCTCGCGCGGCACTTCAACGACGAGGTGCTCCGCGCCAGCGGCCTCTTCAGCGCACGCGAACAAGCCGACGGCAGCCAGGGACAACTCTACGCGCGCTTTCGCAAGCGCATCACCTTCCCCATCGCCAACGAGCAGGGCAAAACCATCGCCTTCACCGGCCGCGCGCTCGACGCTGAAGACGAAAAAGGCCGCCCCATCGCCAAATATCTCAACTCACCCGAGACCGCGCTCTATACAAAAGGACAAATCCTCTTCAACCTCGACAAAGCGAAAGCCGAGATCCGCAAACTCGGCTTCGCGCTCCTGGTCGAAGGCCAGATGGACTGCATCTCCGTCTACATGGCCGGCATCCACAACGTCGTCGCCACATCAGGCACGGCCTTCACCGAAGCGCAGGTGCGCCTGCTCAGCCGCTTCACTCCTCAAAAACAAGTCATCCTCAACTTCGACCCCGACAACGCCGGCCAGAACGCCGCCGAAAAAGCCTGCGCTCTGCTCGTCGAAGAAGGCTTCGAGGTCCGCATCGTCCTGCTCGACGACGGCCTCGACCCCGACCGCTTCCTCCGCGAACGCGGCCTCGAAGCGTACACCGCCGCCGTGCGCGCCGCGCATCGCTACATGGACTACCTCATCGACCGCGCCCGCCAGGAGTTCCCCGCCCGCACCGCCGACGCGAAGGTCAAGGCAATGAACTTCCTCCTGCCGCACATCCGCCGCATGCCCAATCGCATTCAGCGCGACGAATTCGCCGCCGATGCCGCGCAAAAGCTCAACATCGACTCCGCCATCCTGCGCCAGGAGCTGAAGCAGGCCGCTGCCCAGCGCGTCGAAAGCATCCGCCAGCACACGCACGACCCCGCGAGCGAAACCGAGCGCATCCTGCTCCGCGCCCTCGTGCTGCCCGAAGACGACCCCGCTCGCACGCTCGCAGCCGAAGAACTCTCGCACCATCCCGAGTGGTACGACGGTCTCCCCTCCGCCGCGATATTGGAAGCACTCTCCAACGCTCTAGCGCCCGAAAACCCACTCGACGCCGCCCCCGATCAAGAAAGCCGCGTGCTGCTGGCTCGCGCACTCGAATTTGTCGAAGAGCCCACAGACGTTAGCACGCCACCGCAGTCACCTGCCGAGCAGGTAGAAAACGCGCTGCACACCTTGCGCTTCCGCCACCTGGAACATCGCCAGCGCGAGGTACGCACCCTGATCGCCGAAGCTGAACGTCGCAACGATCACGAGATGCTTGCCCGGTTGACGGCAGAAAAGATGCAGATCGACCGGACTTTGCGGCAACTTTAGACAGAATCCGCCGTCGAGTCCCTGTGCTAAATTTAGGAAAGTTGCAAGCTGGAGATTTACTAAAACATGGCTGTTTTTCAACGCATTCTAAAGAATCTGGTCGCCATGCTCACCAGCCGTATGATCTCCATTTTGCAGCAGGTGGTCCTTCCGCCTGTCTTCATCGCACGCTATTCCATCGCGCAGTTTGGCGAGTGGGGAGTCCTTTCGGGGGCGGTTGGCGCGCTCAGCCTGCTCAACTTTGGCGTGCAGACGTTCATGAATCAGGACCTCGCTGTGCGATTCAGCCGCGGCGAGATCGAGGGATATCACATTCGCCAGTCCACCGCGCTGCGCCTGTTGTGCGGCGTGATTCTTGTAACCGCTGTTCTCTGTCTCGTTCTTTTCATTGTCCCGCTGGACCGCTGGCTGCGGCTCGATATTGGCCGCCGCTCTGCACAATGGACGGCATACCTGCTCTGTCTACAGGTTCTGCTCAATATTCTCTTCGGGTACTTTGGTGGAATCTTCATGGGCGTCCGGCTCGCCCACCGCGGATCGCACTGGAACAACATCCAGAACCTGCTCTCCATCGTCGGCCTGCTCATCGGCGTTGTTCTGCATCTGCCTTTTCCTGTGCTCGCCGCTCTGCAACTCTTCTCCGTGCTCGCAGCGATGGTGGGTGTGCTGATCGACATCCGACGCACCTCTCCGGAGATATTCCCGACACTGAACTATTGGGACGGCTCCGCGGTGAAGGAGATACTGAAGCCCAGCGGATACTTCGGACTCATCTCCATCTGCACATTCCTCACGTTTCAGGCTCCGCTCATCGTGATGCAGCGCTTCGTCGGCGCCGTGGCCGTCGCAGGCTTTCTGATTATGCGAACGGTCTTCTCCATGTGCCGTCAGGTACTGGCCACGTTTACGACGTCGATGGGCTCGGAGATCACCATCCTCTTCGGACGTGGCGACTGGCGCGGAATCTCTCGCCTGTACGACTACTCCGAGCGCTTCGTCTTCTTTCTGATTCCAGTCGTGAACACCGGCGCGCTTCTGCTCTCGCCCGTGCTGATCACCGTCTGGATGCACAAGAAAGCAGAGCTGTTCTCCGTTTATCCATACGTGCTCACCGCGGCCATCGCCATGGTCATCAGCCTCAAGGAGCACAAGTTTCAGTTTCAGTTCTCCACCAATACGCATATCGAGCTCGCCCGGCTGATGTTCTTCAGCTATCTGGCGATGATCGGAGTCTCGCTCATCACGGTGCGCTGGTTCGGAGTCGTGGGTTTTCTCTGGACGTGGCTGGCAACCGAGGTCTTTCAAATGGCCAGCATCATTCGCTTGAACGTTCACCTGTTCGCGCACTATGAGAGGTTGAAGTTCACCTATCTGCGCCGCCTGATCTCGACCTGCGTTGCAGCCCTGCTGGTCTCCTATGTTCTCCTGGAGCATATCTCAAACCGGCCAATGATGTTGCAGGTTGGGGTATCTGTTGCGGGAGGCCTCGTTGTCGCAACATCCGCGTGGTTTCTCTTCCACGTCCATGAGGTCTTCAAGCGGGTACAGGGTATTTTTTCCAGCAAATTCGCCTGAGTTTCACTGAGGGTTCGCGCAAGGAATTGCAAACGATGCGAATGTATGTCTACACTCCGCAGTTTTACATCCGCCCGCGCAATACAGATTGGCTCTACAACCACCTGCTGCCTCGCGTCTCAGAGTTCAATTCTGGCCTGGACGTATACCTGCAGCAGTCCACCTTATGCACGCTCAAGGAAAATTTACGCAAGGCAGCCGAAATCACCAAAGGGCGCCTGCATCTCCCCCTGCCCAATGCTCTGATGAGCAAGCAGGACTCGATCTTCTCGCGCCGCGATGTCCTTCGCGCAAAGCCGGACTTCATCTACGGTCATAGCCCTTCCAACATTGACGATGTTCCGGTGGCCTTCAACTGCGGGCCAACCTACCCGGAGGTCCTGCGCGAACTGGGCGAGTCCGAGGCCTTTATCGCAAGAGATATACGCGTCAAGCAGCGGTGCGCCGCGCGTGCCACGCTCGTCGTGTCCCATTCGCATTCGAATCTGCATAATTTGATGACCTTGTTCCCGGAGCAGGCAGGCAAGATGCGCTGTCTGCCTTTCTTCCTCCCTCATCTCGAAGCTGTCCCGGAAGAAGCGGTTGCGGCAAAATTTACCTCGATCGACAGGATTCAATGCCTGTTTGTTGGCCGGGAGGCGCGCAGGAAGGCCTTGCCGGAGGTGCTTCGGGCGTTTCAGGAACTCTCTCAACGATTCCCTTCGCGCCTGCGCCTGAAGATTATCACCAGCTTTGCCGATGGTGCCGTAGACGTACCCGCGCATCCAGACATCGAGCTGCTCGGCGAAACGCCCCGGGACGAGGTGCAGCGTCTGCTTCGGCAGAGCCATTTCCTGCTGGTGCCCAGCCATGTGGAGATGTACGGCTGGATCTATCTGGAGGCCATGGCGGCCGGCTGTATTCCAGTAGCGGCCTGCGGTCCCAACCAGAAGGAGATTCTTGCCGATGGCCAGGCCGGTCTGCCGACAGGCCCCGACCCGGCTCGCATCCGCGAGGCGCTGCTGCCCTATCTGCTGCATCCTGAAACACTGCTGCCGCTTGCCTTGTCGGCTGTAAGGCGGTGCAAAAACGAGTATCTCCCCGGGGTCATCGCCAAACGCTTTCAGGAGATAGGCGAGGAAACAATCTCACTGTTTCAGTCCACAGCCCGGACGAAAAGCTCGAAAGAAGCGTAGAGCTTGCAAGCTCACTTACAGTCGGAAATGCCTGTCTACATTTCCTCAGTTTCTCGGCGCCAGAGGAGAAGTACCTTACCTTCCTACATCTGGCCGACGGGTCGCTCAGCGAGGCGGAGCTGGCAGAGTGTTTCAGAAGACACGCTGTATTCTGTAAATGACTGAATCTGAACAACAATCGCGCACCCGGCCAGGCCGGAAAACGGCGCTCTGGAAGTCGCGTCACACGGCACCCTCAGCCGGACCGGAGTGCGTCCTTTTTGTTTCAGAAGCGTCAAATGATTGTGGTATCCTGTGGTCTGCTGGGGACGTGTGCCTTCGAATGCCCCGACCTATGTGTCGTCCGGGCTTGCCATCGCGGTCTCAACCGCACCTGACTCCCTGCCCAATACCGAACCACCCCAGGGGAAATTCCGCCTGAACGCCGCTGCGTGGCCAGTGGATTGCCCCGAAGTGATCGAAGTTCCCATTTGAGGAGAGCGCACAGCCGTGGCTGAAGAACTGGACAAGTACGAAGAAGACATAGACAAAATCATCGACACAGGGAAAGAGAAGGGCTATCTGACCTATGGCGAGGTCAACGACCTGCTGCCCGGTGATATCACCACGCCCGACGACCTCGATGATTTGCTGACCACCATCAACACCCAGGGCATCGACGTGCTCTCTGGCGACAAGTTCGCCGAGCGCGACAAATACGAGCCCGAGGCCGGCGAAGAGTCCGAAGACGTTGAGCTCGATCTCACGCCGGGCATGTTGGAGAAGACCAACGATCCCGTCCGCATGTATCTCCGCGAGATGGGCACCGTCCCGCTGCTCACCCGCGAGGGCGAAGTCGAGATCGCCAAGCGCATCGAGCGCGGCCAGCTTCGCGTCATGAAGGCCATCTCCCGCTCGCCGATCGTCATCCGCGAGATCGTCGCTCTTGGTGAAGACCTGCGCCGTGGCGTGCGCAACATCAAGGAAGTTGTCACCTTCGACGAAGAAGAACTCACTGAAGAGATCCTCCAGGCCCGCGTCAAGCACACCGTCGGCCGCATCGACCACATCCTGAAGCACCAGAAGAAGATCGCACAGCTCGAAGAAAAAGTTGCCGCGCCGCATGGAAAGGACGCCAAGGCCAAAGCAAAGGACCAGCGCAAAAACCGTTGGCTGATTGGCCGCGAGAACGTCTACATCAACCGCATCGTTCGCGAGCTCAAGTACACCAACGGCGAGAAAAAGCGTCTGCTCGACAAGGTCAATAAGACCGTCGACTCGATGCGCACGCTCGAGCGCCAGATCAAGACACTCGACGCCAAGCACGAAGCCTCGAAGTCCGAGGAGCTGCGCAAAGAGTACAAGCGCCAGCAGAAGAACTGCCGCACCGACCTCGAGCGTCTTGAGCAGGAAGCCGGCATCTCCATCAACGACCTCAAGCGCACCCAGCGCGAGATGATTCAGGGCGACATGGACGCCGAGCGCGCCAAGCGCGAGCTCATCGAGGCCAACCTCCGCCTCGTCGTCTCCATCGCCAAGAAGTACACCAATCGCGGCCTCCAGTTCCTCGACCTCATTCAGGAGGGCAACATCGGCCTCATGAAGGCGGTCGACAAATTTGAGTACCGCCGCGGTTACAAATTCTCCACCTACGCAACCTGGTGGATTCGCCAGGCCATCACCCGCGCCATCGCCGACCAGGCACGCACCATCCGCATCCCGGTGCACATGATCGAGACGATCAACAAGCTCATCCGCACCAGCCGCCAGCTTGTGCAGGAGCTTGGCCGCGAAGCCTCCAGCGAAGAGATCGCCCGCCGCATGGACATCCCCGTCGCGAAGGTCCGCAAGGTCCTCAAGATCGCGCAGGAGCCCATCTCGCTCGAGACGCCCATCGGAGAAGAGGAAGACTCGCACCTTGGCGACTTCATCGAAGACCGCATGGCTGTCTCGCCGAGCGATGCCGTCATCAGCGTCAACCTCAAGGAGTACACCTCGCAGGTTCTGCGCACGCTCACGCCGCGCGAAGAGCGCGTCATCAAGATGCGCTTCGGCCTGGAAGACGGCTCCGAGCACACACTCGAAGAGGTCGGCCAGTCGTTCCAGGTCACCCGCGAGCGCATCCGCCAGATAGAGGCCAAGGCTCTGCGTAAACTGCGCCACCCATCGCGCAGCCGCAAGTTGAAGGCCTTCGTCGATGGCGTCAAGGAAATATAAGCGAACTCCCGATAACAGATTCAACCCAGAAGAGGCCCTCATTGTAGCGAGGGCCTCTTTGCTGTAGTCTTCCGCTGCCGCCATGGTTAGCGTCTCTTTGGAACCATCGACGGCAAGCCCGCGTATTGGTTTTCAGCCAGGAGATGCCTGATGATGCCGTTTGAAACTGCGCCCTACACCAACAACATGACCCCGGAGCAGCGCGATTGGTTCTATGCCGAGTACAGCCGCGCCCGGAGAGATGAAGCGATCGGCGTCATCTTCGCGCTCTTCCTTGGCGCCTTCGGTGCCCATCACTTCTATCTGCGCCGCACAGCCCTCGGCATTTTGTATTTTGCATTTTTCTGGACCGGCATCACTGCACTTATCAGCTTCGTCGAGTGTTTCTTCATGCCGGGCCGCGTCCGCGATTACAACGCCGAGCAGGCTGCCCGCATTGCCAACCACATTCTCGGCACATCGCTGTCAACCAACTACTGTGCCGCCTGTGGAGTATCCAAAAGCCTCACCGCAATCTTCTGCCCACACTGTGGAGCACCCGGCACTACCCCAGCTCCGATTCATCCGCAGACTTCGCTCTAAGCCGAATTCAGCACTGAAGATGCCGTCGTTGCAGACGAGCGTGTGAGGCCTTGGCTGCGCATGTCCAGGGCGCATGCAAAAACATCCCACCGCATCCCGAGTGGGAGAGATGTTGTGTCTGCTGTCTCCCGTTACAACATCTGTACGCCGTTCTCCGAAGAACTTGGCCGAATCTGCTTCTTTCTGGAATGATGAAGAAGCCATCCCCGGAGAGACGACTACTCGTGCAAATCCAAGGCGAACAGCCCATCACCGCTTCAAGCAGCCAGGAGAGCCCTCTTCAGCGCGGATTACGACGCTTCTGGCCAATCTACTGTCTTCTCGCCGCCCTCGCTACACTCGGCTACGCATTCTGGGATAAGTACCAGATCGACGGCGACGCCGTTGCGTATATGGATATAGGCGACCTGATCCGTGCCCACCATTGGGCAGGCGTCATCAACGGATACTGGAATCCGCTGTATCCGGCATGTCTTGCGCTTGGCCACACACTCTTTCACGCAACACGTTATACCGAGCTTCATGCCTACTACATGGTGAACTTCGGCATCTTCCTTCTGGAGATGCTCGCGATCGTAGCCTTCACGGATTCTCTTGTTCACCTGCGCGACATTCGTGAGATGGCCGACACGGTACAACAGAGGGCGCAACCTCTCCTGGACCGCTACGCGCTTCGATATCTTGGCATCGCTATGCTCGTCATCGCCTCACAGCGCGAGTTGAGCCTGGGCAAGGTACGTCCGGATGCGCTTCTCCAGGCATGTCTTCTGTTTGGCATGGCTGCATTGCTTCGTTATTTTGCAACGGCCCATCTTCGATACGCTGCGCTGATGGGAGTCGCGCTCGGCTTCGCGTATCTGGCAAAGTCGTTTGCCTTCGCCTTCACGATCCTCTGCGCCCTCACGTTGATTGCATTCTGTCTGATATGGCTTAAGCATCGACCGGCCCGCACTGTGACGGCGGCAGCCCTGGCCTTCGCATGTTTTGCAGTGGTCGCAGGCCCATACATCGCGGCCCTTTCCCATAGCAGAGGACGCCTCGATTTCGGCGACTCCGGCACACTCAACTATGCCTGGTATGTGGGCGGAACCAAGAAGATGCACCTTCAGCGCGACGAGACTGCATTCGATGGCTCCGCTGAAGTCCATCTCAAGCATCCGGAAAAGGAGCTTCTGCAATCGCCCGAAGTTCTAAGCTACAAACTGCTTCCGTATGGCACCTATCCTGACTGGTTCGACACCAGTTTCTGGAATGAACAGGTCAAGACGCACTTCAGCCCACGCGGCGAAATCCGCGCCAGTTCCAGGGACCTCGTCCTCGTCGCCCGCTATCTGGTCAATCATCCAGAGTCGTGGCTTCTGCTCATTGTTCTCCTGCTGGCAGGCGCGCGCTTCGAACTCGGATGGAGACCCGGGTGCAACGCCTTCTGGATGACGCCTGTTTTTCTCGGCATCCTTGTCTTCTTCATCTATGGTCTGGTGAACGTCGAGGAGCGCTACGTGACCGTAGCCTTTCTCGCCATTATGCTTGCGCTCTTCGCCTCGCTTCGCGCTTCGTCGCGCAGAGAGACGGGCACGGTTCTGGTTGCCACTTCACTCGTATTCCTGCTGGCGCTGCTGGCAGTCGGCGAATCGACCCGAGTGATTGCAGAGTTGCGCCGGGACCTGAACGTCGCAGGCTCGCCGGGCGGTTGGTACGACCCGGACACCTTCGAGGCCGCGCATGCGTTGAATGCGATGGGCGTTGGTCCAGGCGATGCCATCGCCTGCATCGGGACCCGGGCCTGCCTGTACGATCACTACTGGGCAAGGCTCACCGGCGTTCGCATCCTGACCGAGATTTATCTGCCCGAAGCTCCGCTCTATCCGTACTGGGCCGCGATGCCGAACCGCGAACTTGCGATCGACACCGTGCGCGCGCAGGGGGCGAAGGTACTGGTCGGCTACTTCAGCCCAGGGCTGATGACTGGCGCAACGCCTCTGACCGCAGGCTGGCGCGAGTTGGGCGAGTCGCACTTCTATGCGCTTCCGTTGAACCTGCCGCCAGATGCTTCTCCAAGCCAGCTACCGCCCGAGCGAAGCGGGATCGATGATGCTACAAAATAACTCTGGTACGATTCAGCCAATGAGCGAGCTTACCGTTACGATTCTCATGCCTTGTCTGAACGAGGCTGAAACCCTTGCCTTCTGCGTTCGACAAGCTGTCGCCGCTCTGCGTGATAACAACGTCTCTGGCGAAGTGCTTGTGGCCGACAACGGAAGCACCGATGGCTCTCAGCAGATTGCTGTTGCGGAGGGAGCGCGTGTTGTTCCCGTTGCCATTCGCGGCTACGGAGCAGCACTTATAGCGGGCATTGAGGATGCACGTGGCAAGTATGTCCTGATGGCCGACGCTGATGCAAGCTACGACTTCGGCCACCTGCCACGCTTTCTGGCCAAACTCGAAGAAGGAAACGATCTCGTGATGGGGAACCGTTTCAGCGGCGAGATTAAACCAGGGGCTATGCCTCCATTGCATCGCTATCTGGGCAATCCGGTACTCAGCTTCATCGGACGCCTCTTCTTCGGTGTACCTGTCCGCGATTTTCACTGTGGTATCCGAGCCATGCGTCGTGATGCCATTCGTAGCCTCAATCTCAAGACGACGGGGATGGAGTTCGCCAGTGAAATGGTCGTTCGTTCCAGTCTCTCCGGACTCCGCATTGCAGAGGTGCCGACCACCCTCTCACCAGATGGCCGCTCACGCCCGCCCCATCTGCGCACCTGGCGCGACGGATGGCGTCATCTGCGCTTTCTCCTTCTTTTCAGTCCACGCTGGCTCTTCTTCTATCCCGGCGTGATTACATTCTTTGTGGGTCTGTTGATCTCGCTCTGGCTCATCGCGGGGCCAAGGACCGTTGGGCATTGGACGTTCGATGTCGATACGCTCACCTACGCGCTTGGGTTGGTCCTGATCGGAGCGCACATCTCGGTCTTTGCCGTCAGCGCAAAGGTCTTCGGCACAAAGGAGGGTTTCCTCCGCCCCAATCCTCAATTCGAGCGCGTCTTCCAATACATCAACCTCGAGGTTGGATTGCTCTTCGGCTGCGCCCTGCTGCTTGTGGGGTTGGCAACACTCGGCTACGCCATCTCGATCTGGCACGCAGCGGACTTCGGCAATCTCTCGGCGCAACGGATGTTGCGCCTCACGCTGCCTTCAGCCACCTGCCTGATGCTTGGCATTGAAGCCATCTTTGGTAGCTTCTTTCTCAGTCTTCTCGGGATGAATCGACGCTGACCCGGCTTTGCGCCGGGCCGCATATGCTCGCGCACGGTTACATATTCGTATGGCCCGCACGCATCTCTTCGTTGAACGCCGGCTTAATGAATGCAAGCTGCGCGGCCACTTCAGCTTCATACTGCGCCTGGCGACCCATCAGTGCAGCGGTTGGTGTAGCGTACTCCCCGTCCGCAGACAGTTGAATCAGGCCTTCCTTCGCCAGCGAATCTGCAGCTTTCTTCAGCTCGGCAACGGTCGTGTTCACGTACTGAGCCTCGCGAGGGTCCAGCAGCCACACCTGCTGTCCTTCACCCAGCACGCCTGAAAGCCAGAAGACCCGGCCTGCAACATAGTCGCGGCGCTGCTGTTCATTCGTGTCGTTGAAGTTGAACTGCTTCTTCCACGAGCTGAAGTAGCGCGTCGTCACCGGCACGGGCTGGCGATTGCCGCTCTTCACAAGCTCAAGCTGCCCCTGGTCCATCGTCTTGCGCACGGCGTTGTAGATAAAGCTCTCGGCAAACGGCTGCTCCGGTGCCTTGATGATCTCGGCGAAAGTCAGCGTCATCGAAGCCGACACCTTCGCATGCAGCACCGCAGGCTGGCCGTCTTCCAGCCACACTTCGCCATGCACCAGGTATGTGTCCGCTCCCGATGTGGACGTGTGGAACGGCCACGCGAAGTTGCTGAACCGCAGTGGAAGTCCGTGCAGCGTAAAGAAGCAGTCTGGGCGCGGGTTCTGGAGCCGCTTCGTCGATTCAGCCAGATACTGTGCCACCTCAGCCTTCAGGTCGGCGCGGTCGAGATCAAACTTCTCGCTCAGCTCCAGCGTCTCGGTCTTGGCCGGATTGCTGGCCAATCCCAGCGTGAAGCGCGTCGTCGGGTTGCCAGAGAAGTCTGTGCCTGCCTCGCTCGAAATCACCTGCAATCCAGCGGACTTTGCCGCCGCTTCCACCTGTGCAGCCAATGCTGTCTGGGCTCCCATCGTCATCTATACCTGTTGTCCTCTTAAAATTTTCGCTTTCTTCTATTTTACGACCATTTCGCCCAGGAAAGGCCCAATACAATCTGGTCGATCGACCACGGATCTCGCGGAGGAACACGGCTTCTCAAGCCGAAAGAACTCAAATCCGTATCCCTCCGTGAAATCCGTGGTCAGCTTTTATCGGTGTTGAGTTCCCCCGCCTACTGCGTCGTCCCCGACAGGAACACCTGCTGCGACTGCCCCGCAATCACGCGATACAGCGCAAACTGCCGCGAATTCTGCTCCTTCAGTTCAAACAGCAAGCTCGCGCGATTGCTCGCATCCGCATCCACCACATCGACGAACTGCATCTCCGGAGTGCGATCCAGATGCATCGCATCCGTCACGTTCGTCATCACCGGCTTCAGCTCACCCATCTCATCCGTCTGGGCCACCACGGTTACATAATGCAGCGACGCGCCCGTTCCATCCGTGCGTGCCGTGTAGACATAGGTCGGGTCAGCGCCATAGCTCAGCTCGTAGCCGTTCAGCTCCTCGTCCATCAAAGCCTCAGGTGGCGCGGCTACAGCGTTCGCAACCCTCCGCCGCGTCCTGCTCGATGCAGGCAGCTTCTTCGTCGTGTCTTTTATGGCAGCCGGTTCATTCGCCTTCTCATATGCCGTCAGCTTCGCATGCGCAATCGTCTCAATCTTCGTCAGAATCGCCGTCCGCTCTGCTGCATCCTCCCACTTCCGCGTGAACACATGCGTATCGCGGTTCACCGCATCGGAGACAGCCACCATCTGGTGCATCTCCTTCGGCATTCCCACCAGCTTCGGCAGGTCCTGCCCAGTCGTCGTCCCCGCAGGCTTGCCCGGACGCAGGCGCGGACGGTTCGGATCGCTATTCAGCGAAGCATCCATTCCAGGCGCGTCCGACTGCGCCTCCATCGCGGCCCGCCTCGCCTCCTCCGGCGTTCGCCGCTTCAGCGTAGGCCGGTTCGGATCGCTCTCCGGCGAGCTCCCCGCCGTCGAAGTCTCCGGCGGAGAAGCAGGCGAGGCCGAGGCAGTTGTCGGGCTGGTCGAAGTAGAACCGCTCGAAGAAGTAGAAGAAGTCGTCGTCGAAGAACCCGAAGATCCCGAGCCGCTATTACCCCCGCCCTCATTCGCTGGCCGCTTCAGAACCGGCCTGTCAGGATCATCCGCCGGATTGTTCTCACCAGCAGGCACCGGAGCCGCCGCCGCCGTGCTCGCAGCAGAAGCCGTGTTCGCCGAAGCGCTCGCCGCAGGCGCCGGGTCCGTGCTCTCCGAGCCAGCCCGCCGTATCAGGACCGGAATGCTAGGGTCTGCCGTATCCTTCACACTCGACATAATCCCAGCGGTCCGCGCCGGACCCAGCCGCTTCGCAAACAGCGCCTTCGGCGGCGCCGGAGCCTTGAAGCTGCCATAGCCCATCCAGCCGTCTTCGTAGTCGCCATTAGCCGTCTGCAGGTGCCGCGCATACTCCAGCGTCACCGTCCCCTTGTCTGCGCCCGCATCTTTCAGCTCATAGATGTTCCCCGTATCCAGCGCAAACGGAACCGGCTGCGCCATATACACGCCCGCATCCTGAAACTCCCCATCGATGAACAGCGCAATCGGAACCAGCCGGCTCGCCGTCGGCTTGGCCATGTCGCCGGTCCACTCATAGACGCCCACCGCGCGCACCACCTGCTGGGGCTTTTCGACCTTGTGCATCTGCGCCACGGCAGGCCCCGAGGCCAGCAGCACTCCGACAATCGCGCCTGCAATCCGCTCTCTCATCGCCGTCACCAGATTAGACGATATCCCCCCTCCAACGTCCCACGCACCGGCGAAAAGAACGACCGCGGATGTGCGCGGATAATTTGCATTGAATATTCAGATTCTTTTGTTTTTGCTGTTGCTTATCCGTGCGCATCCGCGTCAATCCGTGGTCGTCTTCTTGCCGGATCGCGCGGGGGCTACAATCGCATCAGCCCGATGGATGCGCCCCTCCTTGAAGTCAGCAATCTGAGCATCGCCTTTGGCACACACCCAGCCGTCCAGGGCATCTCCTTCCACATTGCACCCGGAGAAACCCTCGGTCTGGTCGGCGAATCCGGCAGCGGCAAGTCCGCCACATCGCTGGCCCTGCTGCGCCTCCTGCCCTCCATCGCGCACGTCACCGGCAGCATTCAATTTGCAGGCGAAGAACTCCTCGCGCTTCCGGAAGAAACCATGCGCCGCCATCGCGGTCGCAGTCTCGCCATGATCTTTCAGGAGCCAATGACCGCGCTCAACCCTGTCATGCCCATCGGCCGCCAGATCGCCGAAGCCATCGAGGCCCACCACCCCGAGCTGCCCCGCAAAGCCGTCAAAGACCGGGTCATCGCCGCCATGCACGAGGTGGCCCTCCCCGACCCCGCGCTTCGCCTCAACGATTACCCCCACCAGTTCTCCGGAGGCCAGCGCCAGCGCATCCTCATCGCCCAGGCGCTCGTCAACCGCCCACGTCTGCTCATCGCCGACGAGCCCACCACCGCCCTCGACGTCACCGTCCAGGCGCAGATTCTGCGTCTCCTCAACGATCTCCGCCGCACCCACAACCTCTCCATGCTCTTCATCTCGCACGATCTCGCCGTCGTCGCCCAGGTCGCCGACCGTGTCGCGGTCATGCATCATGGCCAGATCGTCGAGCAGGCCCCGACCCTCCAGCTCTTCCGCAACCCGCAGCATCCCTACACCCGCCGCCTGCTCGCCTCAGCCCCCACCATGCAAACCGACCGCACCCAGCCGCTCGCTACGCTCAAATAACTGGTCCGCGCCGCATTTTCCAGAACAAAACTTTATAAATCAGCGATTTGCTGAAAGCACTCTTACCCCAATCCTTCCTCCGATTCCTGATTCCAGATAGACTGAAAAGACCCGCCAGCCTCAACCACCATGCGCGCCCTCATCCTGTCTGACATTCACGGAAACCTCGAAGCCCTCACTGCCGTTTTAGCCGCAGCTCAGCCCTTCGACGCGCTCTGGAACCTCGGCGACGTAGTCGGTTACGGCGCCAGCCCCAACGAAGTCATCGACCTCGTTCGTCCGCTGGCCGAGCTTACCGTCCGGGGCAACCACGACCGCGTCTGTTGCGGCCTCACCTCCGCGCTCGGCTTCAACCCCGTCGCCCGCGCCGCCGCCCTCTGGACCAACCGCGCACTCACCCCCGAAAATCTCGCCTGGCTCCGCGCAATCCCGCAGGGTCCCTTGCAGCCGGAACACCCCGGCATCACCTGTGCGCACGGCTCGCCGCTCAACGAAGACCAGTACATCCTCTCCATGCGCGACGCCTGGGCGCCACTCCAGCAGATGCCCACACCCATCACCTTCTTCGGCCACACCCACCTGCAGGGAGGCTTCGCCCAGCGCGGCCACGACTGGCAGGAGATCAAGCCGCAATACCCCACCCGCGACAACGCCGAATCCGTCGCGATGGCCATCGCGCCCGGCATGCGCTACCTCATCAACCCCGGCTCCGTCGGCCAGCCCCGCGACTGCGACTGGCGCGCCGCCTTCGCCATCTACTCCAGCGACTCGAACGAGATCATCTACCACCGCGTTCCCTACGACATCACCGCTGCGCAGGGACGCATCCTCCTCGCCGGTCTACCCGAACGCCTCGCCTCGCGCCTCCGCGAAGGCCGCTGAAAGCAGTTGCAGGTCGTTAGTTACTGATTGTCAGTTGGTCTGTCGGGCAGATGCGGAGACTCCCATCACCGCACGCGCCGCCGCCCTCGCATCACGAATCAGGTCAGGCAGCCCAACGCCGCGATAGCCATTGCCCAGCAGCCATAGCCCCGGCAACTGCCGCACCCGCCCATCCAGCTCCGCCATCCGCTCCAGATGCCCGACCGCATACAGCGGCAAGCTGCGCGGCCAACGCCGCACCACGCTCACCTGGGGCTCAGGAAGCGGCCCCAGAATCCGCGCCAACTCACCCCGCGCAATCGCCGCAATCTCATCATTCCCGCACCGCATCATCCGCTCCGCCGCCTCGCCACCAAAGAACGCCCGCAGCAGCCGTCCCCCCGGAGGCACGCGGTGCGGAAACTTCTGATCCACAAAGGTGCACGCCAGCAAATGGCTTCCCGATCCCCGAGGCACCAGAAAACCGAATCCAGGTGGGATGGAAAATTTACTCGCGTCCGGAAATCCAAACCCCACCACTACAGCCGAGCTGGCATCCATCGCCATCAACTCCGCCGCTCGCTCATCTGTCAGTTGAAGCAGCGTCCGGGCCACGTCGATCGGAGCCGCCAAAAGCACCGCATCAAACCGCTCCAAACCCCACTCTGGATTATGGGCCGTCTCCACCCGCCAACCCTTGTCGTCCCGCGCGATAGACCTGACAGAACTATTCAGGCGAATCCAGTCGGGGGGAACGTATGCTTCCATGCGATCTACGAGTGCTCCAGTTCCACTTATAAGCGACGTAAATATAGCATTTTGCGATGATTTTTCCCTGATTTGCAAAGCGCGGATCAAACTCCCATGCTCTCGCTCCATCGCCACAAATGGGGCCATCACAGCCCGCACACTCAGCTTCTCCGCATCCCCGCCGAGTACTCCACTGAGCAGAGGCGATCCAATCTTTTCAATAACTTCCTCGCCAAAGTGCCGCCGGACAAACGTGGCTACACTCTCGTCTTCGTCCGGGGCCGCAGCCTTCAGTTCCTCGGCCCGCTCCAGTTCCCGATGAAAGCCAAGCTTTGCTTGATCGCTAAAAAGTTCTGATGAATCAATGTTTTGTAATATTTTCGGCACCATCATACGCATCCCGTCAGGGATAGGAACCAAGCGATCTCCAGTCAGAACATAGGTCTTCCGCTGGCTATCGTTCGACGGCACGATCTCGCCTTCAAGCCCAAGCCCTTCAGCAAGTTCCCGAGCCCATGGCTTCTCCGTGACCCATCCATCCGGTCCGCACTCGATTACGAACCCACCCTCCCGAACCGTCTCGACGATTCCACCCAGCCGCGCAGACGACTCAAACAAAACAACTTGTACAGGGCTGCGTTCCCGAAGCCGAGCCAGCTCATAGGCCGCCGTCAATCCCGCGATTCCGCCGCCGACAATCGCAATCCTCTTCATTTCGGACAGCTTACACCCCGGCAGCCGCTACAGTTTCGACGACCCCTGCCCGATAGCGTCCCGTCGCGACGTCAGCCAGTGCGTCAATCAGCAAAGGCGAATCGTTCAAGCTCTCGGCACGCCATAGCTCGAGCCCGATCTTTGCTGCCAACTCTTTGAAAGCAATATCGATATCGTACAAAATCTCAACATGATCGCAGAGAAACCCCACTGGCTGGATGACAACTCCAGCGTGACCCTCTTCGCGCAACGCCTTCAAAGTATCCTCAACCGTCGGCCCAATCCACGGACCTCCACTCACCCCCTGGCTCTGAAAGGCAAAATAGCAATCCAGTCCCGTGAGCCCGTCACCAGCCATCCGCTCAGCAACCAGCCGTGCCGTGGCCTTGGCCTCGACAGGATAGGGATCAGGAGAATCTCCCATCACTGTCCGGCAGGGTACGCTATGCGCCGTAAACAGCACGGGAACCTTCCGCCCAGCTTCGTCACAGGCAGGCCTCCATACTTTGCGCAATTTTTCTGCAAATGCTTCAGCCAAAACAGGATGTTCAGCCCACCCTGCAATAAACTCAACCTCTATCCCCTCTGCCGCGGCAAGCGTAGCCTTGCGATAAAGCCCGACGCTGGTGCGCGAGTTCTGCGGAGCCAGGCACACAGCGCGAAACTGCGTCACCCCATCACGCCTCATCTGCGCAATAACGTCTGCGATGTAGGGATGCCAATTTCTCATCGCCACATATACCTTTGTTTTCAATCCATTAGCAAGAAAATTCCGCTCCAGAAGCCGAGCCTGCTCCAGCGTCCAGTGGGTCAAAGGCGGGGGAGTCGCTCCAGCTTCTTCTCGAAGCCCGATCAACCGATAGCGATGCTGCAACTCTTCCACGACCTCACGTGGAATGGCCCGCCCACCCGTCACCTTGTCCAGATACTCAGCCATCTCGCCGAGCGCGTTTGGCGTTCCATGAGCCAGCAGCAGTACAGCCTCACTCATGACGCGAGAACTCCTTCACCCATTCCACCACTTTGATGACACTCTCGACCGGCGTGTCCGGCACAATGCCGTGGCCGAGGTTGAAGATGTGTCCTGGCTGCCCCGCTGCCGCCGTCATCACCTCGCGGACGCGCTCCCGCAGCACATCGTCGGGGGCAAACAGCGTAATGGGGTCGAGATTTCCCTGCACGGCGCATCCGCGCCCTACAGCCTTCCAGCCCTCATCGAGCGGCACGCGCCAGTCCAGCCCAATCACATCGGCCCGCGTCTCAGCCATCGACGGCAGCAGCGAGGCCGTATCCACGCCGAAATAGATCACAGGAACACCCAGGCCCTGCACCCGCTGCACCAGCTCCGCCGTCGCCGGCAGCACGTAGCGTCGATAGTCCGCGACACACAGCGCGCCAACCCAGCTATCGAATATCTGGATGACATCCGCGCCCGCTTCGACCTGCTGGGCAGCATAGCCGACGAGCACGGTCACGAGCTTTTCCATCAGCAGAGGCCACGCGGCGCCGTCGCCGTACATCATCTTCTTGGTCTCGACGTAGTTCCGCGATGACCCGCCTTCAATCATGTAGCTGGCCAGCGTAAACGGCGCGCCGCAGAAGCCGATGATGCCAAGTTGATCGCCGTCCACGCGCGGGGCAGAGAAGTGGCGCGCCACCTTTTCAATCGCCTGCGCAACATAGCTCAGCTCGTCTACGCGGTCCGTGCGCAGCGCCCGCACCTGTTCCGCGGTCCGCACCGGACGATGCACCACCGGGCCTTCACCGGCGAGAAACTCAAACTCCAGGCCCATCGGCGTGAAAGGAAGCAGCAGGTCCGCAAAGATGATGGCTGCGTCCACGCCCAGCCGCTCGGCGGCGGTGATCGTCACCTCGGCGGCGATCTCCGGTGTGCGGCAGATATCGAGCAACGAGTGGTGCTTCCGCACGGCCATGTACTCCGGCATATAGCGCCCGGCCTGGCGCAGAAGCCATACCGGAGTCCGGTCAACTGGCTGGCGCAGACACGCCCGCACGAAGCGGCTGCCCGCCGCGATACCGGCGGACTGTTCGAACGCAATGTGGTGGGCCGGAGCGTTGCTCAAAAGGGGAACCTCTCCTTCGAGCCTAGCATTCGGCGTAAAATCCCGCGAGTGCGCACGGCTGCGCGTGAGAGGTACATCTTGCGGCCAGGCTGACTCTATTGGTAGGGGTGGTGGAAACGGAACCGGTACAGGACACCGAAGCTCAGCGCGCGTGGGGCAAGCGTGACAGCAGGCGATTTATTGACGTTCCAGCTCTCCTGCTGATAGTCGACGCGCACTGCCCACTGATCGGCGAAGTCGTAGTCCAGGCCACCGCCATAGGAATACACCACGGAGCCGTTTGTGCCGGTTCCGTTCGCTCCGATGTAATACTTTTGCGCGAAGTTGATGGTGCCATCGCTGATCAGAAAGTCAGCATACGGACGGAAGTAGCTAAAGGATCGCTCTACGCGGATGCCGCCGCCGAACGTCCTCTCCGAGACCGTCCCCATCGACGAAGTTTTGAAGCGCACCTCAAGAGATGGTGAGAGGGCCTGGTAGAAACGCGTATAGTCACCGCCCGCGGTGAAGGCCTTCACACTTTGGCCGTAATCGGGGGTCAGGTGCGTGAACATTCCAAAGGCGCTGACAGCCGCCTCTCTCGATCGGGCTGCGGTGGCCTGAGCGTCCATCCGATTGGCAAGCAGAACTGGCAGGACGAGCAGCGATGCCGACAAAGCAAATCGCAAAGTCCGCCTTCGTGGTTGTTGTCTCTGCATCCGTTGCCCTCTCAAAAAATATCTCCGTCAGAAATCCTGTCGAAGATGGCAAAGTCCGACAGCACTCTTGCGTAGCGCCTCCGGATAGTTCTGGCCTATTCTATCCGGGCGTCATGTTACGAACGAAACTTTCTTAAGATTACTGTTGAATCTTTATATTCCAAAAGCCATCCCCTGGTTGCCTGCGCCATTGCAATCTTTGTGCTATTGACTTGTATGCAAGCAGGGTATCCATATTGATGAGCAGGAGTCCAGCTCCAGCTCACGCTTCAAGACGATACGTGAACTCCTCAATCACCGGATTGGTCAGCACTTCGCGCGCAATCCTTTCGACCTCGGCTTGCGCGGCGTTCTGCGCCATTCCATTTGCAAGCGTCAGCAGGAAGTATTTCCCCTGTCGCACATCCTCGACGCCCTGGTACTGCATCCGTTTCAGAGCATCGGCCACTGTCTGCCCCTGGGCATCCAGCACGGTCCGTTTCAGCGTGACATAGACATGAGCCTTCATTCTGTTCAATTATAGACAGGGTACTGTTCCAGTCCGCACGCAGATGATGCGGCGGCACAGGAAGCAAAGACCCAACGACCGTCGTACCTGCAGTTCTTGAACTTTCCAAACGAAGAAGAGAACCTCACTCCTTATGACGAATTACCTTGAACTCCCCATTGGCGAAGAATCGCCTGAGGTCATCAACGCAGTCATTGAGATTCCTCGCGACGGCAGCAACAAATACGAATACGACAAAAAGCTGCACGTATTTCGCCTGGACCGCAATCTCTACTCGCCCGTGCACTATCCGGGCGACTACGGCTTCGTCCCCAGCACGCTGGCCGAAGACGCCGACCCGCTCGATGTGCTTGTTCTCGTCGATGCGCCAAGTTTTTCCGGATGTGTGCAGGCTGTGCGACCTATCGGCTTGCTGGAGATGCTCGACCAGGGAGTGCCTGACGAGAAGGTTCTCTGCGTAGGCAAGAACAACCCGCGTTACAAAGACGTCTTCAACTACTCGCAGATCTACCCGCACATGTTGCGCGAGATCACGCACTTCTTCTCCATCTATAAGGACCTCGAGGGCAAGCGCGTCGAGGTGAAGGGCTGGCGCGACGCCGATTATGCTCGCAAAAAAGTCGTCGAGGCAAAGCAGCGGTTCATCGACAACAAGGTCAAGCCGGTAGAGCTTCCAGTCGCAAAAAAGTAGCACTCCACTTCGAGAGCCGTGAAAGAGAGCTGCCCGCGGGCAGCTCTCTTCGTTGATTATGTACGCGCTTGCGGATGGTGATTGTTGACAGCTTCGCTTGAAGAGAAGCCCCCTCAGGACGCAACCTGTCTGCTTCGCCCGATCCAATACGCCACCACTCCCAGCAGCGCGATGATGGCCGCAAAGCCCAGCGCTGAGATGCCAGCCACGCGCTCACCGCGTGCAGTCCACATCGCATAGGCAATCAGGCCCGTTGGACCAATGCCCAGCGCCACTGCAACCGCCAGCCCACCAGGCACGCGAAACGGCCTCGCCATTCCTGGAGCCTTCACGCGCAGCGCGACCAGCGCGACAAACTCCAGCACCAGCGCCACGCCATACAGCACCAGGTCAATCGAGATCAGGCGCTCGAACGAAAATCCCAGCGCCAGAGCCCATCCCACGCTGCATGCCAGCACGCTCACCCACGGAACACCGTTGTCCCATCGCTTCGTCAGCACACGCGGCAGCAGGCCGTCTTCCGCCATCGCATAGGGCAGCCGGGTCAGCGAAAGCGTCAGCGCATTGAACGTGCCCAGCCCGTCCAGCGACCCGGCCAGCACCACCATTAACGCCAGCGCAGGCCCTCCCAGCAGCCGCGCCGCGTCCACCCACGCTCCAGTCGAAAACCGCGCCGCAGGAATCCCCGACATCCACACCGCCATCAGTGGCAGCACATACACGCACGTCACCGCCAGGGCCGACAGAAACATCGCGCGCGGATAATTCCTCTGCGGCTCGTCCACCTCCTGCGCAATCGTCGAGGCGTTGTCCCAGCCCATGTAGTTCCACAGCGTCACCGACACCGCGCCGCCAATGTCGAGCCCCACCGGCGCGCCGCCCGGAGCAAACAACGCGCCGTGGCGCATCGCGTGCCACACTGCCAGCCCGATCAGCAGCACAAACGGCGACAGCGACACCGCCATCATCCGCTCCGAACCCCAGCCAACCGACACCGCGCCACGCAGGTTCCACACCGCCGAGATGCCCACGATCCCCAGCTTCAGCATCAGCCCGCCGTGCCCTGCCGTCAGCCGCGGCGCAACGTGCGAAAGATACAGCACAAACGTCGTCGGATAGATGGCCATGTCGAAGACGCTTGCCGCCAGGCTCAGCCACGCCTCCTGAAATCCCCAGAACGGCCCCATCGCCTCGCGCACCCAGTAGTAGAAGCCGCCGTCGACAGGCATGGCCGCCGCCAGCTCGCCCACCATCAGGCTCGTCGGCAGACTCCACAGCAGCGGCACGGCCAGCAGCAGCAACAGGGCCCATTTATATCCGGCCATGCCAATAATGTCTTCCAGCCCATACGGCCCGCCCGCTACCATAAAGTAGGTCGCGGCGACGAGCGGTAGCAGCCGCATCTTCGCCGCGCTGCCAGTCGTTCGTTGTGTCTGGGTCTGGGCCAATTGCTTTTACCGTCAACACAAATCTAACCGCCAGCCAGAGGCGAATCCACCCCGGCACGGTATAATCACTCCTAGTCTGTCCCACACAAGGGCGCGGAGAGTTGGCCGAGTGGCTGAAGGCGGCGGTTTGCTAAACCGTTATAGGGTCAAAAGCTCTATCGGGGGTTCGAATCCCCCACTCTCCGCCAGTAAATCTTCCCAGAAGACATCCAGAAAAATCCGTGCAAGTGCCCTTTGCTTCACGGCAACAGGCTACACCTGCTCAACCCTTTGCATGTCCCATGTGGACCCGCCAGACCCTTATGAGGAACTGCGTGAGCCTTTGCATCCGCACGACTCGCGAATGATGAGTCCGGCTGGAAGAACGACTGCGTCGGGCTTGGGGCGCCGCTTGCCATTCATCCGATCGAAGAGCAGTTGCGCACTTTCACGTCCCAGCAGCTCTGATGGCTGCCTTACAACGGTGAGCCGCGGGCTAAGCACATCGCCCAGATCGAAGTCGTCAAATGCAATAAACGGGATGTTCCGTCCGCCCCTGATGCCCAACGCGTCGAGTCCACGCAGAAAATGCAGAGTCGTAACCCAGTTGAGAGACAAGACAGCATCGGCCGACTGCCCCCGGATGACCTCTTTGTCGAACCACTCCGATGTCAGCAAATCTTCGTGGTCGACACAGCACACTCTCGGTTCGAATGACGCGCGGCGCATACTCTCGCGGTAGCCGGTGATTCGTTCCTTCGATGTATAGAGGTGTGGCCGCGTTCCGATGGCTACAATCCTGCGATAGCCATGGCCAAGCAGATGTTGCGTCGCATCGCACGCGCTGCGGCGGTTCGTGATCGTGACGGAATCAAAGCTGGCGCCGCGAACCAGCTGATCGAGAGTTACGAGAGGAAGATCGTTCGGCAACGCATCCGTGATTGTGTCTCGCCTGCTCTCAGCGGGAGCAAGAATCAGACCGTCGATCCGCCGCCTCACCAGTGTTTCAATCTCCATTCGTTCGATGTCAGGGCGACCTTTGGAACTTGTAACGATTGCGACATACCCGTGGCTGCGTGCTACTTCCTGAACTTCGTGAATCACACTCGTGATGAACGGATTGGCCAGGTTCGCTACGATCATTCCAATCACTGAGGACTTTCGCGTCATCAGGCTGCGGGCCAGCTCGTTCGGACGGTAGCCGATTCGTTCCATCACAGCCCGCACCCTATCGGCTTTTTCCTGGCGGACATTGATCGCTCCGTTCAGCACCCGGGAAGCAGTCTTCAGCGAAACACGAGCTTCGCGAGCGACATCCTCCAGGGTCGGGGGTTTCCTTGTTCTTGCAGTCATCTTCTATTCTTCCTGTTGGGTGTGCTCATTCCCGTGAGCGATTGCGCATCTTGTCTCTGCATAGGATTACGATTACTAGCCCATACTAACCCGCTGTCCTGTCTCACCAGAGCAGCAGGAGGAAAATCAGATACACATTCTGCGGGCGTTACGCCCGAGTGCCGAAAGCCTTCTCTCCTGGCATGCATACGGTCGGTCCTCAAGATACATATCTCTCTGCACAAACGAGTCGCCACGCATTTCTACAAGAGGCTTCCAGGCACGATTCACGGGGCTTTTCAAATCTCTTGACAAGCGCTGATTCGCCTGCGTAAGCTTCTCGCCACAATTATGACAGCGCTGGCAATCGATTCCAATTGATAGCGCTGTCAAAACCGCGGCTCCATAAATGCGAGAGCAGAACGTTTCAATACAACAGCGAAAGTCAACCAAATTGAAGCGAGAACGGCACAAGTGCGGATTCCTTCAGAAGAAAGCACCATCGCAAGCCGGAGACATATCGGAGTAGGCCAATGACAGACCACGATCACTGCAAAAAAAACATGTCCTCCCTGGTCAATACGGCGGATTTCACCGAAGTTCAGCCGTTCACAATGCACCCGGCGGCCGACAACCGGCACAAGGCGCAAGCCGGGATAGTCCACTCATGTGCGCCCTGGCGCATTCTATTGCTGCTTGCCGTGACAGTTGGATTGGTGGCGTCGGCCTCTGCACAGGACTTCCGGGCATCCATCACGGGAGAAGTCACGGATCCATCTGGAGCTGTGATTCCGCATGTAGCAGTCATTGTGTTCAATGTCGCTACTCACGTGCAGTACTCCGCGACAACCAATGGACAGGGCATCTATTCCATACTCTACGTGCTTCCCGGCATGTACACCGTCACTGCCAAGGCAGGCAATTTCCAGACCATGGTCTACCACGACGTGCGCCTCGATTCGGCACAGCAATTTGGCCTGAACATCACGCTTCAGCCTGGGAGTGTAGCCCAGCAGGTCGTCGTGACAGCCGGAGCAGTCGACCTCGATACCGTCTCTGCGACCTCAGGCGGCGTAGTGGATCACACCAAGGTAGCGAACATGCCGTCCACCGGCATGATGGTATGGGACGACGTCTCCTTCGCAGAAGGCGTGAAGAGTGCCAGTGCGAACGTGTTCAACCTGACGCCTAGGAACAACGCGAATCTCTACGCCGTATCTGGCGCGCAAACGGACGAGAACGTCTTCTATATGAATGGTGCCCCGATCAGCGATCAGGGGTCCTGGTATTTCACGCCGAACATGTCCTCCGTTCAGCAGATGCAGACCAGCGCGATGCCTTACGATGCGGAGTACGGGCGGACCGGAGGCGGAGTCTTCAGTACCAACCTGAAGAGCGGAGCTGACGCTTATCACGGCTCGATCTACGACTACTATGGCAATCGGGTATTGAACGCGACCCCATGGATTGACAAGCTCTCCGGCATTCCAAAGCCGGTCGACACCCGCAACACATGGGGTGGCGAAGTCGGCGGACCGATCCGCAAAGACAAGACATTTTTCTTTTTTTCCTACGAAGGCTTCCATCAGGAGCAGCCCGCAACCCCAACCGACACCGTGCCAACCGCAGCGGAGCGGAGCGGAAATTTCACCGGCACTGGCTATACGATCTATGACCCACTCTCGACCTACTGCGCGCAGAAGAACGCGTCAGGGGGATGCACGTTGTATGCGAGAAAATCCTTTCCAAACGACACCATTCCTGCCGGCGAGATAAGCCCAATCGGAGCGGCCATCTTAGCCATGTACCCTCAGCAAAACCAGCCTGGCTTGACAAAGAACTACGTAATCACCTGGCCAACGAATTATGAGTATGAGCAGTTTATCGGGCGCATCGATCAGAACTTTTCGGAGAACACGCGCCTCTATGGAATCTATACGCATGAACACGACCACGCCCAAAACGCCGGCAATGGCCTCACTAATGAAGCCTGGTCGGGGAGTACGCCTGTATCCTCGAACTACAATATCGTCCTCGATCTGACGCACATCCTCTCGCCAACCAAGGTACTGGACCTCAAGGCATCGTACGGCCACACCTCGGCCCTAACCACCACAGGCAATGCAGTTCAGAGCGGATTTAGCGCCAGCAAGCTCGGCTTCAATATGCCTGCTGTCGGCACTACATCACACCAAAACATCGCCCCCAGCATGACGGTAACTGGAGGCACGAACATATTCGGCAACACCGCAAGCGGCACAGCTGATGCAGATGCCGATTTCTCCGGCAGCATCACGCAGTTAGTAGGTCGGCATAGTCTGCACTATGGCTTCGAGTTTATGGATATCCAGACGGCCCCGACGGGCGTTTTGGGAAATCCCAACGGGGCCTTCACCTTCGATCAGACCTACACACAGGGAAATCCGCTGCAGGCCACGACCGGACAGGGAAATGTGTTCGCCGACGTTCTCCTTGGCTATCCCTCTTCTGGAAGCGTGAGCTGGAACGAGCCTACCTTTGTCACGATGCACTATTACGCTCTCTACATGCAGGATAACTTCAAGGCGCTTCCCAATCTCTCGCTGAATCTTGGACTGCGCTGGGACCTCAATACATCGCCAAGGGACCGCCATGATCGGATAAATGCGGGCTTCTGCTTTACCTGCGCCAATCCACTCTCCGCGCAGATCAACTACGCGAAAGCCCCCGGTCTTCAGAATCCCCTGGTGGGAGGGCTGCAGTTTGCCGGAGTCAATGGACAGTCGAGTGCTCCTTATCAGAATCACTGGAACGACTGGCAGCCGCGTGTCGGATTCAGCTGGGCCGCACTCCGCGATACCGTCATTCGCGGTGGCTATGGAATCTACTTTCCCTGGGCCCCTCTCGGCGTCGACAACACAGGATTCAGCCAGACCACTCCATTTGTTGCTTCGCTGAATGGAAAACTAACTCCCGACACGAACCTCAACTCTGGTACTCCCTATCCCGGCGGCGCCATTGCTCCTTCGGGCGCTGCAGCTGGCCTTGCAACCAATGCTGGCAATGGCATTACCTTTAACGATTTGAACGGCAAGCTTCGCATGACGCAGCATTGGTCCTTCGGCATTCAGCGGAGAATGCCGGCGGGAATTCTGTTTGATGTTGAATACCTGGGAAGCAGTGTCCACGGTATCTCGATTAGCACGCCGCTCGGGGTGGTCTCGACGGCCTTGCAGCAGCAGTGCAACACGGATCTCTCCGTCTGCAACACGAATGTCGCAAACCCGTTCTATGGCGTCCTCTCGTCGAGCACTTCTCTTGGGGCATCTTCCACCATTCCAGCATGGGAGTTGATGCGTGCCTATCCACTGTTCAATGGAGTTACAGAAAACCGCGTTCCGTCGGGAAGCTCGCATTACCACGGAGTAGACGTTCGAGCCGAGCGCACAGTGCGGAACCTGGACTTCGTCTTCAATTACTACTACTCAAACTGGATGGATAGGTTGACCTATCTCAATTCCGGAGACTTTGTCGATGCCAATCCTACAAAGACACTCGATCCGCTCGATCGAAGAAACTATATCAGCCTGAACATGGTCTACCCTCTTCCCAGCACAGGAAAGCATGGATTTGTAGGTGTGCTCGCAAACGATTGGGTCTTTGCCTCCACGGTAATCTGGGGCACTGGAAATCCGCTGCAACTCCCGTCGGCGAATTTCAATGCCGGCACCTCAGGTTGTTCCAGCTATGCGCCGCAGGGCGGACAGACGCGCGCGCACTGGTTCAATAACAACGAGAGCTGCTGGGCCAACCTGGGACCATGGCAGCCGCGAACAACTCCGTTGTATGTAGGATTTATCCGGAACCCCAGCTACATGGTATGGAACCCAGCCCTCAGTAAGCAGTTTGCCCTTCCGTTCCGTGAAATGACTGCCCAGTTTCGTATGGAGTCCACGAACGGAGCGAACCATCCTATCTGGGGAGCACCAAACATCAGTCCAGCTACTCCGGCCTCTTTTTCTCCTACTACCAGTTGGACGGGGTTTGGAACACTTCCTAACACTCCGCTACCGCAAGAGCGTCAGATTATCGCGTCTCTCAGAATTTCGTTCTAGATAGAATGCCAGGCAAACTTACTTACTAACTTACTCATTCTTACTTACTCATTTTTATATGTTCACATTAGAGGGAGCAGTTCATGGCTTTGATCAGACGGGTCCTTGTGTCGTTGGTGGCTGGCATATTCTTCGTTGGAGCGGGAGCTGCTGCAGATCCACTTCCACTGCTCGGACTGGCGCGAGTTACCATCCGGGTCTCCGATCTCAGCCAGGCGCGCACATTCTACTCGGGCGTAGCTGGGTTCCAGGATGCCTACGATGTGCGAAGTGCCGATGGATCGATTGCGGCTGCCTACTTTAAGATCAACGACCAGCAGTTTCTGGAAGTCGTACCGGGTTTGAAGCCAACCCAGCCACGGCCGATGGTCGGATTTGCCATTCGTACCGACCAGCTTCAGAAGCTTCATCAGATGCTTAAGGCCCGCGGACTGCACCCCGGCAAGATTCATCTCGATCAAGATGGAAGCCGCGGATTTATGCTGACCGATCTTCCCGGGCAGAATCTCGATTATCTCGAGTTTGTGGACTATGGACCGAAGTCGCTTGCGGAGCGAACGAAGGGGCAGAACCAGGACGATCATCGCCTCTCGACCAATCTCGAGCATGTAGGAATCATTGCGACCGACTTTGACGCCGCATATAACTTCTACGTCAAAACTCTCGGCTTCCACGAAGTGTGGCGCCGCGTAGCAGAGGACGGCAAGCACGTCATCATTGACCACATTCAGATGCCAGGCCCAAGCGGCGACTTCGTTGAACTCTCGAACTTCGGTCAATCCAATAAGCCCTTGGAGAGAAAGCGTGCGGCTGGTGCAGCTCATCTTGCGCTCACCGTTGCTGACATCAATGCGACTGTCGAAGCCGTGCATGCTAGGCAGTCGGAGATGAAACTGCATTCGCCGCGCTATGGGCTCGACAATCGCTGGAACTTCAATCTCTTTGACCCAGACAGTACCAGGGTGGAATTTATGCAGGTGGCCGATCCAGCGCATCCTGCGCCAGCCGTCGTCACCACGCCCGCAAATTTTCAAAGGGCCGGAGGCGCGCTCGGACTCTTTACTGAGCAATCGGATATTGGCGATCCTGCGCTGCCCGGGTCTGCTTCCTTTGACTCAGCCCAGAACCAATACGTGGTGTCGGGGGCTGGTGCCAATATCTGGGGCAAAAAGGACGAGTTCCACTTCGTGTGGCGCAGCATCTCGGGAGATTTTTCACTTACAGCTACCGTGCATTTTCCGAAGCAGGAGCCGCCCAGCCACCGCAAAGCTGCACTCATGGCACGGCAAAGCCTCGATGATGATGCGCCCTATGCCGATGCCGTGGTTCACGGCAGCGGACTTACTGAATTGCAGTTTCGAGAGACGAAGGGAGATGCGACTCACGCCATTCGCTTTCCCGTCGATGCGCCGGTTCAGATTAGGCTGGAGCGAAAAGATGGTTGGTTCACCATGTATGCGGGGCGCGAGGGGCAACCACTTCAGGAGCTAGGTGCTTATGCGCTGAAGCTGAACGAGCCTTTTTACCTGGGCTTGGGTGTGTGCTCACATAACGCAGCTACGCTTGAAACCGCCATATTCTCTAACGTGAGCGTGGAAGTGTTTCCTAAAAAGCAACGCAAGGGTAAACCTGCCAAGCGCGACGAAGTGAAGGGCGAAAATTAATCTCGCCCCAGCGCGAAGTATCGGCTGCAACTAAGTAGCGAGTTACTCTTCTGCCGCGAATGAAAATGCGTCGGCTTAGATTCAGAGCTTCCGGTTCATGAACCAGGCCCGGAGCACACGGATCGATCGACTTGTCCACCATGCTTCACACAATTCAGGAACGTCCTATCGATGGACAAGGGTTTATGCCGCGCGACTTACACGATGTACCGAATCAAAGCGCAGCCATCGAGTGCAAACCCGCGGGGTGCGACTCGGAAGATGAGAAGAGATCCTGGCGTAGATGGCTCGTACTAGGGTTCATCTTTGCGGTTACAGTCATCAACTTCATCGACCGCCAGACGCTGTCTGTTCTGGCTCCTGTTCTCCGTGCGAGCTATCACCTTTCCAACGAAGCCTACGGACGAATCGTTGCTGCTCTGCAATTCGGCATGATGGCAGGCGAGTTTCCGATGGGGTGGCTGATGGACCGCGTCGGAGCGCGCATTGGCCTCGCCGCCGCAGTACTGTGGTGGTCGGCGGCAACAGGATGTCAGGCATTCACCCATAGCGGCTTTCAACTCGGTGCAACCCGGTTGTGGATGGGGACAGGAGAAGCAGGTAACTTCTCGGGAGGGATGAAAGCAATCTCGCGTTTCTTCACCCAGGAAGAGCGCACGCTTGCTATCGGCATCTTTAATAGTGGCACGATGATAGGCGCAACCCTTGCGCCCCCGCTGATTGTCTTTCTTCTCGAGCGTTATGGCTTTCGCATTGCGTTTACGATCCCCGCACTGCTGGGACTTCTGTGGGTTCCTGTCTGGTGGCATTTCTATCCCGGCCACCGGCCTGTCCTGTCGAGCGACGGCGTACTGAAGGCGCCGCTTGCTGAATTACTGAAGCAATCTTCCACATGGGCAGTCATGACGTGCCGGTTTCTGATTGGCCCTGTCATGCAGTTCTATTGGTATTGGATTCCGAGTTATCTTTACAGCGCCCGTCACATGTCAATCGTGCAGATTGGTGTGATCGCATGGCTCCCGTTTTTCCTGGGCGATATTGGCGGCATACTCGGCGGCTACGTGGCCGGCTGGCTGCAACGGCGAAACCTCAAAATCTACACCGTGCGCCGGATTACCATGTACGGCAGCAGCATCTTGTGTCTCAGTAGCCTGATTGTGCCTTACCTGAGAGATGCAGTTGCTTCTCTCTTCATGATCGGCTTTGCCCTGATGGCGAACACCTTTCTTGTCGCCAACATGTTTGGCGCAGTCACCGACCTGTTCCCACAAGAGAGCGTAGGGCGCGCCACTGGTCTCACCGGAGTCTCAGGAGGTCTAAGCGGTCTCCTGTTTCCACTCGTGACGGGAGTGCTGGTAGATAACTTCTCGTACCGGCCAGCATTTATTGTGGTTGGCCTCATGCCGTTGCTGGGCACTCTGGCGCTATTTATCCTCGGTTCAAAGTATCGATCTGCATCCTAGTAGAGAGATTCTCTGTTATTTTCCCCGATAGCAGGGAAATGCACGCAGAGACCGGTTCGACGCCCTCCATACACTCCCATCCATCGTCGAAAGCATAGAAGTACGCGGCCGGGCGCGCGGTGCAACCTTGCCCAGTCTAAAAACGGCTCTGCGCGCGCATTGCATAAGCGACTGCTTCAAGAAAGCGCTCCGGGTTTGTGCCCTCCGGTATCGGATAGTTCATCTTGCCGGCAATTTGATTGGCGACACGATCTGCCATTCTGGCACGGACATCCATGTCCAGATCGAGCGCACGG
Source organism: Edaphobacter acidisoli (assembly GCF_014642855.1). Taxonomy (NCBI): domain Bacteria; kingdom Pseudomonadati; phylum Acidobacteriota; class Terriglobia; order Terriglobales; family Acidobacteriaceae; genus Edaphobacter; species Edaphobacter acidisoli. The sequence continues at coordinate 3,128,773 of NZ_BMJB01000001.1, forward strand.
GCCGTGAACGCCTCAATCATCTGCAGGTCCGGCGCTTTGAGGCGGCCAATAGCGTCTCCCTGAATCAGGGCCGATCCTGCCGGCGATTGCAGAGGAGGCTCGCTCACAGGTTGCTGATATAAGCCGGCGGTGAGCATACGGCTGTTGTGGCCCAGCAAAGGCTGGTCTTCCTGGCGTTCGTGGACAACGATGGTGCCGGCCACAAAATCCCCAAGCCGCTTTTGCTGCTTGTTACACATCATGCTGATGACGCCTACCAGATAGAAGCTGGGAAGAGAATCGATGATGCGGAGCAAATTGCGGGCCAGGGCCTCGAAGAACGTAATCTGGCGGCCTGTGTCCTTAACCACACGAATTTTAAAGAGATGTTTTCCCGGAGTCTGGCCATTCCAGAAGTACTCGAAGAGGGAGAAATATCCCCAATACAAAGCAAAGTAAACCAGGACAACTCCAGCGATAATCCATTTGTCTGAGGCGGCAGTCGAAATTTTAGAAAATGTAACGCCAAGAAGGATAAGGAGGAGAAGGATGAAAATCTGAACCGCGACCTGAATGAGAGTGTCAACAAGGATGGCAAGACAGCGGCTGCCGATCCCTGAGACGGAGAAGCGGATATCCACCAACTCCGGCGTTTCGATGTTAAGCTGATCTCCTAAGTTCATGGGTGCGTTCATTCCGTATGATCTCGAATCGCTGGATTGAAACTCGGAGGCAAAGCTGGAACCGCCTCGAAATATTAGTACAACAGGTAGAGTCAAGCGGGCTGAAGAGCCTTGCAGCCGCCGATTTGCGGGAATTCGGTCTGTTATACCGCCAGACGGCGTCGGACCTCTCTGCCGTGCGTGCAGACCGCGCCTCACGCACCATCGAAGCATACCTAAATCAGCTCCTCGGCCGAGCACATAATTACATCTACGCTGGAAAAAGATTGAGCCTCACCTCCGTCTGGCAATTTTTTGCGCAGGACTACCCGAGGCTTTTCCGCAAATTGCTTCCGTACACTGCGGTAGCGCTCATGCTCTTCGTCGGCGGTGCGCTGCTTGGTGCGCTCACAGCCATGGCGCGGCCGCGATTCGCGCAGGCCCTGCTTGGCCCCGCCATGATGAATACAATCGAGCACCACAAGATGTGGACCGAGTCGATCCTGAGTGCAAAACCGCAGGCATCAAGCTTCATCATGACGAACAACATCAGCGTGTGCTTTATGACGTTTGCTAGCGGTATCGCAGCAGGCATCGGCACGCTGTATCTGCTCTTTGAAAACGGCATGATGATGGGCGTTGTCAGCGCAACCTGCGCTCAGCACGGAATGGCGCTGAGCCTCTGGAGCTTTGTTGCTTCGCATGGAGCCCTTGAGCTGCCCAGCATCTTTATCTCGGGTGCAGCGGGCCTGCGGCTCGCCGTGGGACTTCTATTTCCTGGAACACTGCTTCGCAAGGATGCGCTCGCCGTGGCTGGCAGTGATGCAATTCGTTTGCTCGCCGGAACCATTCCATTGCTCGTCATCGCTGGACTGCTGGAAGGATTTCTTTCCCCTACCCATGTACCGCTTGCCCTCAAGTTCTCCGTTTGCGCCGCTTTGTTGACGGGGCTCGGATTATGGTTAGGTGAAGGCGGACGCCACACCCCGGCCACAGGGCTTGCGCCCACAGGTAAAAGCGGGCAGGAACGCTGAGTTCAGAGCAAACTCTTTGCCTTCACTTCGAGATACTTGCTGACCGCTGCTGCCCCGGCTTCTGCGCCCGTCGTCTCAACGATCAGCACACCCTGCTGCTGAAGCTGCACGATCTGGACACGACGGCGGTCCAGCACCTCCTGGGCCGCTGCCGACGCATACATTTCTTCGGCGTTCGCAGGTGTACGCGAAGCCAGCGCTTCAAGCTCCGGATGACGGATGAGGACCAAAATGACGACATGGTGTCGCTCCAGTTGCGCGAGAGCGGCGAGTATTTCAGGCGTATTGGCGCTTTCAGCAATCTCCGTAATCCAGATCACAAGTCCATGCCTGCGCTGCAGGTTTTTGAGCTTTGAGGCCGCCTGCAGATGGTTGGCTTCTGCTCGTTCGCTGCGGACACTCGAAAGAAGATCAATGAAGAGGCGAAGATGTGCTGGACCACCTCCCGGCAGCAGCAGTTGCTGAATACTGCGGCCGTATGCGAGCAAAGCAAATTTGTCGCCCGAGCCGCCAATCACCTGTGCGAGCATGACCGCCGCATTGGTGGCCTGGTCAAGCTGAGTGACAGAGAACAGCGTCTCCTCCTGCACGGCCGGTCGGATAGCACTCTGCGGCAGGGCAGGCCGATTACTCAGCTCAACCGCGGTCTGGGACAGGCGGCCAGCATCGAGAACAATCCACACCTGCTGGCTGCGCTCGGCGACAAACTCACGTGCGATCAGCTTCGCGCGTCGTGCTGTGGCCGTCCAGCTAATGTTGCGGAGATCGTCGCTGTCCCGATAATCGCGGAGACTCTCGAAGTCACGTCCCATGCCGCGCATGCGTAGACGTCGCTTCTGCAATTCAATCTGGCGCGCGCGAATGAGATAAAACTCCGTGCTCTCCTCTGGTCGCACAGATGACGGGTAAACACGAACCGCCTGTGGCATCTCCACCACGGCCCAACGCTCGACAAGACCAAGTGCGCCTCGGACCCGGAGATAGATGCGCCCTAAAGAAAAATCTCCTCGCTCGCGGGGAGTGAAGTTGAGAGTCTCGACAGCGGGCTCGCGAGGGAACGCCTTCACGTAAGCGGTCAGCGGTGCTGCAGCGAGGCTCGGATGCAGATCATCGGTCAGGAAAACGTCGAAGGGGCGTCGCGCATCATGCAGGACCTCGAGCTGTATTTCAGAGCGCTGCCCGATTGCTGGTGAATGAATGAAGCGCCGCGTCACCGTGATTGCAGACGGAGGAGGCAGCAGGAGCAGATCGAACAGGACCAGCACCAGCACGACCGCATCCCACACGAACATGGGCCATGGTTTTCCGGCGTGAAAAAAAGCGGGCACTGCACCCAGGAAGCCGCCGAGCAGAATAAGGATCGCCCGAGTCGTGAGCCCGAATCCGAAGACGCGGCCAAAGCGTCCCACGGGACGAACGACACCGGAGGCCGACGGTGGAATAAGCGTCTGCATCAGCGAGGCACTGGAATTGCCGCGAGAACGTCCGCGATGACTCGATCGGTATCGAATCCCTCAAGCTCAGCTTCGGGCCGAAGAACCAGTCGATGCCGCAACGTCGCAGGCGCGGCGTTCTTAATATCATCTGGAACAACAAAGTCACGCCCTTCACGGGCGGCGTGTGCCTTGGCGACAACCAGCAGGCTCCAGGACGCACGTGGCGACGCGCCGAGAACAAGCGTCGGCCACTCACGCGTGCGGCGGATGATGGACAGAAGATAGTCGATAATTGGGGCCTCTGCGCGGACCGCGCGGACCTCGCGACGCGCTTCGGCCAACAACGCAGCATCGATCGACTCTACAGGCGTGGACTCGATCCCTCTGGACGTCGTGCTCGCATGATGACGTTCAATAACAGTTCTCTCGTCTTCGAGCGCCGGATACGGAACGCGGATCTTGAGCAGGAAGCGGTCGAGCTGTGCTTCTGGCAGCGGGTATGTTCCCTCGAACTCCAGCGGATTCTGCGTCGCGAAAACGGTGAAATATTCATCCAGAGCATGCGAAGTTCCGTCCATGGAAACCTGGCGCTCTTCCATTCCTTCAAGCAGAGCGGCCTGCGTTCGTGGCGGCATGCGATTGATCTCATCGACGAGCAGAAACTGCGTAAAGATAGGGCCTCGATGCAGCTTGAACTCATTGGTCTGCAATGAAAAGACATTGGTGCCCAGAATGTCGGCGGGCATCATGTCTGGCGTGCCTTGTGCGCGCCGGAAATCCAAAGCAAGAAAGCGTGCGAGCGTTTTGACCGCAAGAGTTTTCGCGACACCCGGTACGCCTTCAAGCAAAGCGTGTCCTCCGCATAAAAGCGTGATGAGCGCCTGCTCGATGACTTCCTGTTGACCGGCGATGATGCGGCCGATCTGCGCATGGCCCTGTTCAAAGAGCTGCAGCGTGGCCTTGATCCGGGCCGGGCTGCCATCTCCCTGATCAGGAAAGGTAAGAGCAGAGTTAGTGTCGAGGCTCAAATGACGGACTCCCTTTTCTTGCGGATGATTGAACTTGGATGCGGTTCTTGAGTTCGAGCAAATCGCGGTTCAAGGCTATTACAAGCGAGAGTGCGGTTGCAGGCGAAATCGATTGAAATTCAGAACCATTCGCGTGCTTCAGATGCTCCTCCAGCTTCGACCAGTCTCCACCAAACCGCTGCTGCACGGCGTCTGCAATAGCTTTCGGGGAATCGCGCAGGACCTCGGCGGGCACTCCGCAGCTCTCATACAGGTAACGAACTACGCGGCGCCGCGAGCAGTCTACTGCGATAGCTGTAGCTCCGGCCTTGCCATAAAGCTGCCCCATCGACTCAGCGAACTCAAGCGGAGAGGTTCGTGGAACCTGCAACAACGCTCGTGTAGGGCCATGGCGGCGACTGAAGCTGACAAGAAGAAGGAGCGCAATCAGTCCGAACTGAAGCGCCAGCGATCGTATGGGAATTCCACTGGCGAAGTCCCAGGGGCTGACTCGATTGCCGTGCACAAACTCATCGAACAGCACACGCCTGCCAGATGGGCCGATGGAGGCGAGCAGAAGACGCAGACTCCCATCCTCTTTCAAGCCTGCATTGGTCAAGGGCATCGCAGAGCTCCACCAGATCGCCTCACCAGAACCGACCCGATAGCTGACGACAACAGCGTCCTGATTGCAGCGCTGTTGAACTCGCACTGAAATCTTGTCCGATGCCCACGCCTGATTGCCGGAAATTGTCACCGTACCCGCACGTGCAAGATCCCCACGCCCCTCCGGAGTCGTAGAACACAGGTTATCGTTGACCCGTGCCGCGCGCGACATCTCCGATTGCGGAAGATAATAGCCACCGGCGCCAGTCGCCAGAACGCGCCCTCCGCGTTGCAAAAAGCTCTCCATCGCCTGCCTCGCGCGATGATTGTCCTCTCCCGATGGCCACGGCTCCGCCAGGATGAAGGTCGTATGTGCAGCGTCGATCTCGTCCAGGGCAGAGATGGTGCGGTCCCAGCGAGCGGTATCGTAACCAAGCTTCTGGAGCAGGAGATACGCTGCCTTTGCTCCGTCCGTACCGCTGTTGTATGTAGTTGGCGTGGGGTCCGCGTTATCGGATTCGGGAGAGAAGATGCTGATGGCGCCAATCACCGCGACAATTCCAAGAACGGAAAACAGGACCAGCAGCGTATCGCGCGAAAGCCGTCTCATGCAGACCTCAACGCGTCGAAGAGTGCGAGAGCGCTGTTGTAATCGCCCTTGCCGATAGGGTGCTTGCCATACCATACCCGCTCGAAGAGCGAGGTCAGCTGCCTCAGCGCTGTTTGCTGCGCGGACCCTGATCGCAAAAGTAGAAGATACTCGCGGGGCGTGCGCGCGACGCCTCGCCGCCATATCCCTCGTCCCTCCAGCATCACGATCGAAGCCCAGTAAAGGCAATGAACAGCCTCACGCCAGTTCTCTTCCGCGGAGTACTGCTGTGCAAGAGCCGTCCAATCAGGCGAGCTCCCTGAGGCAATCATTGACGTGCCTTGACCTTCGACGCGCACAACAAATCGCTGACGCTGGAACGCGCGCCTCGCCCAGACGAAGAGTCCCGCAATTGCGAGAACCAGCATCCCCCAGAGAATGACTGGCCTCAGCCAAGGATTACGCCCCGCGGCATCCGATACATCGCCGAAGAGACGGTCGGCCCAGCGCCAGAAGGCCAACTCCTTCTGCTCCCACCACGAAGGTCCCTGTACTCTTTGAAACTCAGGTGTCGCCAGAATGTCGTTCGCTACGCGGCGGGCATTGTCGAAGCCAGCTGCGTCTGCATTCTGATGCGCCTCACTCTCCTCTACCCCAACGCGCGTCAGAGCGCTGTCTAAGATAGCGTCGCGGTCCTTCAGGGCTTTGTCCTTCGACCGGTCGATCGCATCGCGCAGCCAACCGTACTTTGCGGTAAAACCCTCCGGCTCAATGCGCTGGTCCGCTCCCACTTTGCTGGATTGGCACTGAGCCGCGTCGTTCCTGCAAAGAAGAATGACCTCGCGCAGGCTGTCCAGGTGGGCCGTGTAATCGGCAAAGCTGGAGATGGTGGAACCCGGTGCAGCCGGAGCAGCAACGCAGGTCCTCCCACAAGAAAGGACAGCGATGCCCAACGCCCCCGGGATGAGCCATGCAAACCTCATACGTTACGCGGATTCGGGAGAGATAGTATTGTGCGCCAGCAGAAACTCAATGTCGAAGCCTTCCCGCCGGACCCGTTCGTCAAAATAAAACAGACTGAGTGCAATGCTGCTCACAGGCGCCACCAGAACCTGGCAGATAAAGTTGATGAGAAGTAAGATGCCTTCCACCACGGTGTGTGGGCTCATCGGTGAACGGGCGATTATCAATGCAAAAGGCATCTCAATCATCCCCATCACCATATACAGCACAATCACCAGAACAAACATCAGGAAGATACGTCCTTTTCGCCCGCTAACCAACTGCTTGCTGCGGCGTATGGAAGCACGCACGCCCGATGATTCGACAACCGAGGCAGGAACAGCCAGGCTGTTGCGGATATAAGCAATCACACCATAAACAAGGCTGGCGAAGGCAAGAAACAGCAGAGAAACTGCAAGCCAGCTGATCCTGGCCCCGCTGGCCGCCCCGGCTGCAACCACGAGCAGCACCATCAGCCAGCTCCCGCTCCACACCTGCCATATCGCAATGGCGATGTATCGATACCAGCGCTTCACAATGGAACCAAACGCCGCTGCAATCGAGGTGGCTTCGCCAAGATAAATGCTGGATACGGCAGAAGAGGTTGCAGCCTGCGTGATGCCCAGGACGAACCAGGCCAGAATCGCAGTCACAATCTGGAAAATTCCGGCAAGAACTAACGCATAGGTGTTTCCTCGCCAATGCATCAGGCTGAGTCTCAGGGCCTGGCCCGCCACAGAAATGATTGCCGGCGGCAACGAGAGCCCAATGAAAAGAGCAAACCTGGAGCGGTAAAGATAGATTCCTCGATCCAGAATCTCTCCCGTGGAGAGAGGACGAAGTTCAAACGGAGCAGGAGAGTTTGAAACATCGTCAGTATGGGAAATTGCCGGCTGGTTGGGATGAAGCAAAGGCTCTTCGGACATAGCCAGGGATTCCTGCAAGTTGAGTTGAATCAATGTTGCCGAGAATCGTAGCACAATCCTGCTTGAGCCAGTTTCTCTCGCCCACACGAGTGCGCGAACCGTCTTGTTGAGGGGAAAAATCTGAAGGAATGGTCGGCCTTAGTGGACGATTTTAGAACCTTCCTGCTATTTAACTCGCCAACAGTACGCGAGTCATCCGCTGCTATGCAAGTAGGGTGGTAATCCAGAGGGGGCTTCTCTTAGTCCGAAGATTCGCGCCGCACCTCGCCTTTGGCTTTCAAGCGAAGCGCGTTCCTCACTCCTCGTAAGCCAAAGTACAGGAAAAACAAGCTGGCTGCTCCAAAAAAGAAGATATTGAAAAGGTCACCCGCTTGAACGCCATCCCAACAAGAGTCTGCCAAGAAGAGTCCTGCACCGATAAAAACTATCGAAAACACTCCATGGCCTAGTCTTTGGATTGGTGACAGTGACTCGCCACCCTTCAGCCAAGAAGCTGCAAGGGTGGGAGAATCAACAGCCGCTTCTCGTAAGGGATTATCGCTTCTCCTGCGTACAAATTCCTTCTTTAGTTCCCCCATTCACGCCCCCTAATTCGCTGCATTAACCATCGGCGGGTGGCCCACACATCGAATGAAATCTACACACTGGGTGCCCCATTCATGCAGTTTTATCGCATGATTGTGCATTCGCGCGAGTGCACGAACCGTCTTGTTGAGGAGAAAATCTGAAGGATGGTCGGGGCGGAGGGATTCGAACCCCCGACCCTCTGCTCCCAAAGCAGATGCGCTACCAGACTGCGCTACGCCCCGACTGATTTAGTTTATCGTATCCCCGTGCGCTCAGAAACTCCCAAACAGCCCATGCGGAGGCGCCCCCAGCAGCGCATGCACCGCATCGCCAAACAGCCACGCGAACAGAATCGCCGGCAACAGCACGAGCAACATCAGCCCCACGCACAGCAGCCCCAGAAAGATCCAGCTCTGAATCGTATATTTGCGTGGCTCATACAAGCTTCCGGTCAGCAGCGCATAATTCCGCCGATTCGCTCGCCACACAATATCGAACATATCGCCCACAATCGGAACCGACCCCACCACAACCTCGATCCCGACATTCACAATCATCCGCAGCAGCGTCCCATACGACACCCCGCGCGCCCACGCCGCGACGATAATAATGCACGAAGCAATCCCGCCAATCGCATCGCCAATCCCAGGAATCACGCCCACAATTCCATCCAGACCCAGCCGAATCGACGTGCCCGGCACGCGAATGAAGTCGTCCAGCACATGCGACAGCAGGTCGAGGTTCTCGTCCTTGAACGCCTGTTTTCCCCGCTTCAACCGCGGCGGCAACACCTCGGGTTTCGTCTTCAAAGCCATCTGATTTCCTTCATCACGCCGTTCCATTAGACGCGCCGCCATCCATCGCGGCAATCCCCACAGGCCACAATGCTATAATTCTGTTTATACGGCGGCTATAGTTCAGTGGCAGAACGCCGCACTGTGGCTGCGGATGTCGTGGGTTCGAACCCCACTAGCCGCCCCAATACTCCCCAAATTTACGACGCGGATACACCTTGCCTCGTGCATCTCAAACGCCGCCTCTGTTCGTAAACGAACGCGACCTGCAACCACCTTCCCGCATCTTCGCGGGAACTTCCGGTTGGGCCTATCCCACCTGGAAGCCCGACTTCTACCCCGCCACCACCCCGCAGAAAAAGTTCCTCGACTACTACTCATCGCAGCTCACCTCCGTCGAGGTCAACTACACCTTCCGCGCGCTCCCTACAGTCAAGACGCTCGAAAACTGGCTCGCCTCCACGCCATCCAGCTTCCGCTTCAGCTTCAAATCGCCGCAGCGCATCACGCACTTCAAGCGCCTCCGCGAATGCGCCGCCGACGTCGCCCAGTTCATCTCCGTGTTGGAGCCCGTCCGCCAGGCAGGCAAACTCGGCCTTCTTCTCTTCCAGCTTCCGCCCAACTTCAAAGCCGACGCCGCTCTGCTCGCCGACTTCCTCTCCATCGCCGCACTCGAAAACTCCGGCGCCACGCCCATAGCCTTCGAGTTCCGCCACGAGTCCTGGTTCTCCGACGCGACCTACGCCATCCTGCGCGAACACAACGCCGCGCTCTGCATCGCCGAAAGCGACGAACTCCGCACACCTGAGGTCCACACCGCCGCCACACACACCAGCTTCCGCCTCCGCCGCACCGGAGGCTACTCCGCCGCAGAGTTGGCCGCCTTCGCCGAACGATTCAGCACGCTCGCACGCGAACGCGATGTCTACGTCTACTTCAAGCACGAAGACGAGCCCTCCGGCGCCATCGACGCGCTCAAGTTCCTCACCAAAGTCAGGGAGGCAAGCGGAGCGTAATGCAAACCACCGCAGTTCCCGAGGCCCTCGCTGCGCACGCCGAACAGTTCCAACCCCGCCGCTATCTCACCAACAACCATCTCCAGACCATCCTGGGAAACTTCCTCCCGCGCGCCGACCATCTCCCTCCCGCCGAAGACGAGCTCGTCGAAGTCTCACCCGCCACCAACGGGCAGATTGCCAGCCAGGTACTCTGCCAGTGCCACTGGCAGCCGGAAGCGGTGCGCGCCTCGCGCCCCACCGCCATCATCGTCCACGGCCTCGAAGGCTCATCGCGCTCGCAGTACGTCATCGGCAACGCCAACAAGCTCTGGCGCGCCGGGGCCAACATCGTTCGCATGAACATGCGCAACTGCGGCGGTACCGAAGCCCTCACCCCCACGCTCTACCACTCCGGACTCTCCTCGGACGTCTTCGCCGTCATGCGCTTCTTCGTGGAGCGGTTCGGCCTCCAATCCGTCTCACTCATCGGCTACTCCATGGGCGGCAATCTGGTCCTCAAGCTCGCCGGCGACCTCGGCCCCGAAGCCCCGCCCGAGCTCCGCTCCGTCATCGGCGTCTCGCCCGTCGTCGATCTCGGTCCATCTGCCGACGCGCTCCACCGCATCGAAAACCGCATCTACGAGCAGAAATTTCTCCGTGCGCTCCTGCGCCGCTTTCGCCGCAAAACCACACTCTTCCCACGCGCCTACGATCCCAACCGCGCCACCGGCATCCACTCCCTGCGCCAGTTCGACAACCGCATCACCGCGCTCTACTCCGGCTTCCGCAACGCAGACGACTACTACACCCGCGCCGCCGCCGCCCGCGTCATCGACCGCATCACCGTCCCCACACTCATCCTCCACGCCACCGACGATCCCTTCATCCGCATCATCCCGGAGACCCGCGCGAAGATCGCCTCCAACCCCAACATCACCCTCATCGAACCCGAGCACGGCGGCCACTGCGCCTTCCTCGCCCAACCCGATCCCGCCAACAACTACGATGGCTACTGGGCCGAACACACCCTCCTCCGCTTCCTCCTCGCCAACGCCTGAACCTTCGCCAGGAGTCAGCTCCAGCCCGCATTAATTACTGTCATCCTGAGCGGAGCGCAGAGCGCGGAGTCGAAGGACCCCGAGACCGCACCGGTTGCCCATGCCGCTTCCCACTTTCCGCCGCAAAACTCAAGACACAATCGCAGCCGCCGTTGCTTCTTTTGTTGTCATCCCCACGGGGAATCGCGTCTCGCCTCGCTTAAGGGCACGGCGGCTTTGCACAAAAACGTTGTTTTGCACAAAAAGTGAGGAGGCTGCACAAAAAAGCTGGGGCATCAGTTCAACTCACCGAAACATGCTAAATCCATTAAATGGGGACTATCCTTGGCTTCTGACTCGGTTATAGTGGGAGCGGGTTCGTATCACTATCTAGGTGCGAAATGCAAATCCTCCGCAAATGCCTGGTTTGTTTCTTCATGTTGTCGGCTGCGCTGACGCGCGCGCAGGGAATTCCGTCGCTGACCTCCGCGCAGTGGAGGCAGGATTTGGGGTATTTCGCCAACGAGATCACAACCTATCACCGCAACCCGTATCACCTGATTCCGAAGGCGAGGTTCGATGCCGAGGTCGCGGACCTGCGGAGCCGAATCCCGTCGATGAAGGATGATGAGATTGTGGTCGGCCTGCAGCGGCTGGCCGCGTCGATCGGGGATGGACACACATTTGTCGACACCGGAATGCTTTATGGGGCAGTCCCAACTGCAGTACCCATTGAGGTGTTTTGGTTCGGTGACGAGCTTCGTGTGGTGCGCGCCGCGCCGGAGTACAGCAGCGTCTTGGGAACGAGGATTATAGCGGTTGGCTCGACGCCGATCGATGAGGTCAATCGTAGACTTCAGCAGCTTATCCCTCAAGGCGAGAGCGAATGGTTTGTGATGGACAAGAGCGCACGACTGATCACGCAGATAGAACCGCTTGCGGCTCTGCACATCATTCCCGACGGCGATACGGCCTCTTTCACATTTGAGACCGATTCCGGCAGGCGGTTCACGCTTGCGCTTCGCGCCGATCCGCCGGGCAAGAGCACCGCGATGGTAATGCTTGGCGATCGAGTTCCGCTCTCATTCCAGCATGCGGATGATGGTCTTTGGTTCACCTATTTGCCGGACTCGCAGACCGTGTATGTTGATTTTCGGTCATACCAAAACCTTGAGCAGGAGACCAAGCCGCTCTGGGACTTCATCGCGGAGCATTCGCCAAAACGTCTGATCGTCGATATGCGTTGGAATATCGGCGGGAACTTCATGCAGGGACGCGAGTATCTCGTATCGAAGATCATCTTTCTGCCGCAACTGAACCAGACCGGACGGCTGTTCGTGATTACGGGACGAAGGACATTTTCCGCCGCGATGACGAATGTGACGGATTTCCGGCGTGAGACCGAGGCGATTCTGGTGGGAGAGCCGACGGGTGCGCGTCCGAACGGCTACCAGGAGAACCACTGGTTCACGCTGCCGAATTCACACATTCGAGCGTCCTGCGCGACGTTGAAGTACAGGTTCCAGCCCTTCCGAGACAGTGCAGGCGTCTTTCCGGACCAGCGTGTCGATCCCGATTGGAACGCATTCCGGACCGGCAGAGACGCGGCCATCGATTGGATACTGCGTCAGCCATTGCCTGACAATGAGCCGCGACGAGCGGCGCCTTGAACGGCGCGAGTCGGTGGGGCGAGGCACAAGTGCGATGCCGTCATCCTGAGCGGAGCGCAGAGCGCGGAGTCGAAGGACCCCGAGACCGCACCGGTTGCCCATGCCGCACCCCGCTTTCCGCCACTGAATTCAAGACAAAATCGCAGATGCAGTTGCTTCTTTTTGTTTGTCATTCCCGCAGGGAATCCGCGTTTCGCTTTGCTTAAGGGCACGACTTCAGCCGCGCCGCAATCGCAGCTTTTGCATCTCCATTCCACAAATCACGCCGCAGACAAAAGAGCCGGCGCCAAAGCGCCGGCTCTCCACTCAATCTGTCCTCACGCCTGCAGACGCCGCCGGATCAATCCCGCGCCTGACAGCAACGCGGTCCCCACCAATACAAGCGTTCCCGGCTCCGGCGTAGCCGCTGACTGCATCGTCGCCTCCGTTTCCGTGCCCCCGTTCGGATCGTGGAAGTTGAAGCCCGGGGACTCGAAGCTATCCGGGGTAAAATCCGCTCCACTCAACACAGGAAGATTTGTCGGAACATTCATCACATAGTCAAGTTGTGTGAACGTGTCGCCTGCTGAGAAACTCTGGAAGTCGCTGTAATAAATCAGCTCGGCATTCGTCCCGATTGCGCAGGTCCCGGAACCGGAAGGAGCAGGACCGCTTCCCGTCATGCTGAACGTACAAGCGCCTCCTGCAGGTGTCGCACCCGTGGAGCCGGCCCGCCAGAAATTTACGCCAAAGCCAAAAAACGAGTTCTCGTCGACAACCACCTCCTGCCCTGGGGTGACCGAGAGCTGAAGATCGATCGAGCTATAGTTTGCCAGCACCAAATTATCCAGCGTCGGAAGCGAGACCGAAAGCACGCTTTGACCATTCGACTGAGAGACGCCCGTGATCTCTCCCTGAATCAACAGCGTATCGGCTCGTCCCGAGCTTCCCGCCACAAAAGCCGCCGCCAACGCGACCAAACCGGCCATCCGAACATAGGATCCCAACTGCAACGACATGCAAGTTCCTCCACGCACGCAACTCAACACAACGCACCTGCAAGGAATCCCTGAAGTTCCGTTGTGGAGCGTATATCAATCTCCACGTGCAAATAGATCGCCAAACGAACCAGCAGGAAAATCCCGAAAATTTGCAGCTTGCCCCTCGCCTTCAGATGAGCAGCGCAATTTTATGCATGCACAAAGGAACATCGTTCGCCTCGCGTGCGGCTCACTCATCCCACCACAATGCTCCCGTCGCTTGATGATTCGTAACGCACATCGATCGAGAGCCGTCATCCTGAGCGGAGCGCAGAGCGCGGAGTCGAAGGACCCCGAGACCGCACCGGTTGCCCATACCGCTTCCCACTTTCCGCCACAAAATCCGGGATCGCTCAGAGGTGAAACCCGAAATGTACAGAACCACACCAACTAACTAACTATATTCATTGCACTTACAAATTTCTTCCTCGAATTTCCAGCCAAAATCGCATGTCAACCCCCAAGTCAGGTCAAAGCACTCATTCCAAACAAGTTGCCCGTGGCGTAAAACCCCACCCAAGTTGCTACACTTAAATCAGGGTCAGAAAAACGCGAGACCCATGGCCGGGAAACCGAACTTCTTCTTTGAAATGAAGACTTTAGACACTCAAAAACACACACCATCCAGCAAAATCAACATCTTACAAGGGGAAACCATCACCAAGTCCAACCACAAACCAAATAAAATGAAGACTTTGCACAAAAAGTACGGGGAGGGGGTTCCGGGTGCTCGCTGAGTGGTCCGCCGAGTGCGCCGCCGACGATCCCGTCCTCGTCGTCCCCTGGTCCGACCCCGCCGACCTCACCCGCCGCTTCATCGACCTCCGCGAGAACCCCTACGACCTCGACGACGTCTCCGAAGCCGCCGACCACCCCGCACTCCTCCACGCCCTCCGCGCCCTCAACGCCCCGCGCTCCCCCGTCTTCACCGCGAAGTGTGACGTCTGGCCGCTCGGCCCCGACGAGCTCACCCAGGTCCAACTCCTCCTCGACCACCCCGCCCACGAGGCCCCCGCTGGCTTCGCCAGCTACCTCGACCTCCTCTGGCGCGACCGCTCCCTCTTCGCCTCCTTCCACCGCCAGGGGCAACTCCTCGACCGCTTCACCCGCCTCGCCGCCCCGCTCCACTACCCCTACGCCCTCGCCGAGTACGTCATCCGCCCCGCGCTCCTCGACCTCGACGGCCCGCAGGAGGGCTTCGCCATCAGCCTCTACATCAAGGCACTCGCCCACGATCCCCACGCCGCGGAAGAAAACTGGGCAGCCGCGCTGGCCGCCATCGTCGCCCTCATCCGCAGCCGGGACCCGCAAGGAGGTTCCGCTACAATCTATAAAAGCCCACCGCGAAGGGCGAGTAGCTCAATTGGATAGAGCATCAGCCTTCTAAGCTGACGGTTGCAGGTTCGAGCCCTGCCTCGCTCACCACTACGCCTCCATCAGGATGTCTTCCTTCGAAGGATGGCAGTGGTCGGCCTCGTCGCGCACCCCGGTCGCATGGCGAACCCCCGCCAGCCCGATCAACCCCAACGCGAGGTAGCAGACCCCGTTCCAGTGCCAGTGCTCCCACGCGATCGTCGCAAGAGCCGACCCGACTGCCGCACCACTGAAGTACACCGTCATGTAGACCGTATTCAGGCGGCTGCGTGCCGAAGGCACCAGTCCGAAGATGCGCGTCTGGTTAGCAACCTGCGTCATCTGCGCTCCGATATCGAGCACGATTACCCCGACAGCCAGTGCGATGAGATGTAGCGTGGTTGAAATGTGCGCTCGCTCTTCACCCCAGAGAAGCACGTACGAAGCCGCCAGCAGTAGCGTGCCCACCGTTATTACCCAGCGCGAACCGTGCTTGTCGGCCAGTCGTCCAGCGACCGAAGCTACCATTGCTCCGGCGGCACCGACCAGGCCAAACGTGCCAGCGACGCCCGCTCCCAGACCATAATGACTAAAGAGCACAAACGCCAGCGTCGTCCAGAAGCAACTGAACGAGGCAAAGACCAGTGCTCCAAGGATCGACGACTCACGAAGCAGGGGCTGGGTACGGAAGAGCGTCCAGAGCGACTTCATCGCATCGGTGTAAAGCAAATTCTGTTTGGGAGGAAGCTTGGGCATTACTCTCAACAACAGCGGCACAAATGCAGCATTCATCACGGCAGCAACGATAAATACCGTCTGCCAGCCGTGAATCTTGCTTACCCAACCTGAGAAAGTGCGTGCAAGCAGAATCCCGAGTAGCAACCCGGTCATCACGATGCCGATTGCGCGCCCGCGCTGCGAGTTATCTGCCAGGTCCGGAGCAATTGGCAGTGCCACGTGGGTAACTGATGCAAACAGTCCAATCAGCACGCTGCCGATGATGAGCCATGCAAAGCTTGGTGCCAGGGCCACGAACACCAGAGCAACAGCCACGGCACCGTACATCTTCATCATGAGAGATCGCCGTTCCAGCACATCCCCTAATGGGACAAACATAAGCAGACCCAGAGCGTAACCTACCTGCGTCGCTACAGCGATGAATCCGGCGCGACCGGCTGTGGCGCCGTATGTATGCCCCATCTCCAGCAAAAGTGGCTGGTTGTAATACATTGTCGATACGCCTACTGCGCACGCCAGTCCAAGAAAGGGAAGTGGCGCACAAGGCGTTGAATGCGTGGTCCTAGACATGAAATAAGAGGCCTGACCAATAGTGTAAAGCACTCAAAGCAAAAGTTTAGCTATTGTAGATAGTTGCATAAATGAAGTGCCCTCATAGATCTTGCCGATCTTCGCATCGCGGTAGAGCTTTTCGACGGGATAATCCTTGACGAAGCCTGAGCCGCCGAAGACTTCAACTGCGAGGCTTGCAACACGCTCGGCTACTCGTGAGGCAACGTACTTGCACATTGCTGCCTCTTTTAAAAATTCGACTCCTGCATCCTTCAGCCGTGTCGCGTTGTAGACCATCAACCGTGCCGCTTCGATTTCGGTTGCCATCTCTGCTAATTGGAACTGCATTGCCTGAAACTCGACGAGAGGTTTGCCGAACTGTTTGCGCTCTTTCGCCCACTTCGCTGCATGCATCCATGCTCCTTCGGCTAGTCCGAGCATTTGTGCACCGATGCCAATTCGACCTTCGTTCAGTGTTTCGATGGCGACTTTGTAGCCTTTGCCTGGTTCGCCGAGAATCCGGTCTGCTGGCACAATGCAGTCGTTGAAGATCAGCTCGCAGGTGCTCGAAGCGCGAATGCCCAGTTTGTCTTCTTTTCTACCGAGCAAAAACCCTGCAGAGCCCTTCTCCACGAGAAACGCCGTGATGCCTTTGTATCCTGCCGCAGGATCAAGCGTCGCAAAGACAATGAAGAGTCCTGCTTCTTTCGCATTTGTGATCCATAGTTTCCGTCCATTTAGGACATAGCTCTCACCACGCTTCGTTGCACGCGTCTGAAGCGCAAACGCATCGGAGCCCGATGTCGCCTCGCTAAGCGCATAAGCTCCAATGGTGTCTTTTGCCAGTCGCGTTAGATACCGCTGCTTCTGCGTTTCCGTGCCCCATTTTCTGAGTGCATTGACACACAGCGTATTCTGCACATCCACCAGGACGCCCACAGCAGGATCTACCTCCGAGATCTTTTCGACAGCGAGGATTGCCTCGAAGAAGCTTCCACCTGCTCCGCCGTACTGCTCTGGAACCTCAATCCCCATCAGACCCATCGAGAAGAGTTTCTGGATGAGCACGGCGTTCATCTGCTGTGCTTCGTCCATGTCGCGTGACAACGGCCCAATCTGTTCCACTGCAAACTGATGAACTGTGTTGAGGAACATCTGCTCATCTTCACTCAACTGTGTTAAAGCTGGCTTTGCGCTGTCCTGGGCCATGCACACCCCATAAAAGTCGAAGTTGCAAAGAGCGAGTCTAGCACGCGGACAGCATCTATCTATAGTTGTTGGAAAGAAGAGTAGACAATCCACTGATCAGCCATTGTTCAGAATCAGCCTGCGGCACGCACAAGCCGTCCGCGGCGACTTACAATCGAAAGCTTCTCGCTGCTCAATATCTTTCGCGCTTGTTCCTTCGCGTGATTTGCCCATGGCCCCACAGGATCCAGTCGCACGTAGGTAAGCCAATGGCGAAGGGCTCGCCGCCGTTGTCCTTGGCGTTCGTATGCTAATGCGAGATTGTAGTGTGCATCGGCATATTGCGGGACCAAAGCAACAGCTCTTTGATATGACGTAGTCGCCTCATCGAGTCTCTGCATCTCATCGAGCACGTTACCGAGATCGAAGAATGCCAACGCGTAATCAGGATCAGCTACCGTTGCTCTACGATAGAAACCTTCCGCCGCTTCGTACTGGCGCATATTGTAGTGAATCGTACCCATATTGATGAGGGCGGGTGCGTGATTCGGGTTCGATACCAATACTTCGCGATAGAGCTCGATTGCGGCTGGGATAGTGGCCGCGCTTTCCTCCAGCCGTACAGCGCGCAGAAACACTTCCTGTACCTCGGCTACCTGTTGCACAGATTGCTGTGTTTGTGCAGGCGTCATTTGTACAGAACGACCTGAAGATGCGTCGAAATCAAATGCGAGTTGCTGGGTTAGTGGTTCAAAGAGAGATCCGCCATGACGGAATGCGAGCCGCGAGCCTTGGCGTACAGCACAGGTTTCGATCAGAGCATTGCGTACTCCTGCTATTCGCTGCATCGCTTCCACAGATGCCCGAATATTCTGGGCCGAGAGCCGCTTCACGGCCTGTAACTCGCGCAGCTTACGCAGACGACCCATGTCGGCAAAAGAATATTCTTCACAAGGAGAGACAAGTCCTGCTCGTTCCCACGCGGCAAGATGGCGAGGATTGAGACGCAGAATACGAAGAACATCCTGACGGCTGTATCGGGTCACGTCGTCAACTTGGTTGGCCCTGGCCATAACTCCTGCGCGTCCCTATCTGGACTCTGTCTGGAGTATCCCTCGCGCACCCGCGCCAATCAAGACCAAATCAAGCATGCTCCACCAGATATCAGTGGATAACGTGTACCAAATCTGGTTCTGGAACCTTAACAGGTAATACTGCAATCAAATTTTTACGAATATGCGTTTGCGATAGAGCACATACACCGGTAGCCAGCAGACCGCAACAAAGCCCAGCGAGTAAATCAGTGAGGAGATGCCTGAGTCCGGCATCCATGCAAGTATGCCGCTGTATATCCAATGCTTCAGCGTCATGTGGCCTATGTGGACACTGGCTAACGCAGATGCCAGTAGTTCGGACAGAACATAGGCTGTGATCGCGTTTGTGCCGAAGACGAGCAGGAAGGTGAAGACGAGTGGATTGCGACCATTCTTGACTTCACTTTGTTTTGATCTGCGCGCATCGACGATCCAGATGGCGAGGGCGAGCAGCATCAGGCTGAGGCCGCCCGCGTACAACACGAACGAACTGGTCCAGAGCTTCTTGTTGATGGGAAATTCGAGTGCCCAGAGCGCGCCGAGTGCTGCGCTCGATAGCCCTGCGATAGCGATTGCATTCGCCTTGCGGCGGAGCGAGTTATTGGTGCGCAGCCAGAGGCCGGTCAGAAGGCCCATGAGTGTGGTTGCTATTGCGGGAATTGTGCTGAGTAAGCCTTCTGGGTCGCGGGTCCGCTCGTACAGATGCGACGCGGAGAAGATGTGCCGGTCAATTAGTGCAGCTAAATTTCGATCGGGATCAAGCAGTGGGATCTGATGCGTTGGCGTGCCATAGCCGGGTACAGTAACGAACCGCATCAGCACCCAGTAACCAATCAATGCGGCCACTGCAATTGCGACTTTATTCTTCCAGCCAGGGCTTAGCAGATAGAGTGTGGCGACAATGAAGTAACAGATCGCAATTCTAGGTAGCACACCGTAGAAGCGCATGGTGTGCAGGTTGAAAAATGGGAAGCTGTTGACCACGAGACCAAGCAGATAGAGGATGATGGTCCGCTTGAGTGTGTGCAGAAAAAGTGACTGTCGTGAGACGCCCTTTGCTCGTCTGGCCGCCGTCGAGAGAACAGTAGTGATGCCTACCAGGAACAGAAACGTCGGAAAGACAAGGTCAGTGGGCGAGAAGCCGTTCCAAGGGGAGTGTTTTAGAGCCCAGTAGGCATGGGAACTCCCGTTGTTATTCACCAGGATCATGAAGCCGATTGTCAGGCCGCGCAGCAAGTCGAGTGAGAGCAGACGGGCTGTTGCGGTTTGCACCGGAGCCTGGGTGTAACCAGGCAGCGGATTGCTTGTCGTGGTCATGTGTCGCCTCCTTGCCTACCTGAGCTGTGCCGAAGCTGCAACCTGCTCCGGAGCAAGATGCAGTTCGCGAGCTATCGCCAGCGCGGCTGCGTAGCTGTCTCCGGAGGGCATTGCGCTGAAGTGCTTCCGGCCGTGGTTCCAGCGATCGCCAAAAGCATACCAGTCAATGGGCTTTGGTGGCTTGCCCGTGTCCAGCGAAGTGGCGAGCGAGTTAAAGTACATCTTCCATCGCGGCATATAGTAGTCGTTCGTTAGTCCGGCCCAGTCCTTATTGCCATACTCGTGCAACCCACCTTGCTCGCTGGCTTTGCGTTCTCCCCATGTGGTCAGGATCGAGCGTGCGTCGTAATTGAGCCGGTCCAGTTCCGCAGGGGACGATGCCCACGCTGGAACATACGACAGCCAGCGCCCGAGGAGGAAATACTGATTGGTTCTGAGCAGATCATTCTGCAGCTGCATTCGACGGAGCCACTCGGAGGTGAGCCGAGAGAACGCCTTCTTGTCTTTGGTGTCATATGCACTCTTAATCTGTGGAAGCATAATGCGAGCTTCATTTGCCATTACCTGCCGCGCTACATCGACGAGATCGTAACGGTAGGTTTCGGTTCCGCGCAGTTTTGGCGAGACTTCCAGTAACTCGGTTAACGCGGGAGCAAGATCGGCGGGGTTGTAGCGTAGGACATCAGGGGCTGGCGAAGCTGCACGCATTGCCGTCAGTGACGGCTCTGCATTGAACAAAGAATCCTGCGAGGCGTCCCGTTCGCCGTGATGCATATTGCCGTCGGCGCGATAGCTATAGGCGGTCTTGAGCAGGATTTGCCATGCGCGGCGTGCGTGAAGGTCGCCCTCACCATAGCGTCGCAGCGCATAGCCGTCCGTCCAGTGCTGTAGATTCACTGGAGTCGCGTGCCAGGCCATCTCGGTATACAGATCGAATGCGAATGGGTTGGTGTCGAGGCCTTCGGTGAACAACGCGGTGCCGGCGATGTGGCTGCCTTTGCGCTGAGCCATCTCGGGAAAGCGCACGGCATAATCATAGAGCGGAGCGCCCATGGTGGTGCGCCCACCGAACTCCCACAGGCCACCGAATAGCCATGGTGCGCCTCGGAACGTCGTGTCGCGATCGTTGAATGGAACGCGTCCCTGCATGATGTCTGCGATTAATAGATGGCTTGTATCTAGTGCGGCTAACAATTCCGGCGTGGGGTTTCGCTGCCATGCCATCAGCATCCACAACGCACCGGGATGTGCACGCTCAAGTGCCTGCTGCACACACTTTGCGGCTTCGCTGACGGGAACGTTTCCCGCGTTGCCGCCTTCCTGAAACACCTCCATGTCATAGATCGAAGTGTCTCCATACAGTTCGTGCTGATGCCTGTAAAACGACGATGCGAGCTTGTCGAATTCCGGGTCGCGAGGGTCGAGCCATCCGGGCCGCGTGAAGCCATTCCACTCACCCTGCGTGATGATGTGCGCGCCAGGGTGCAGTGTGGCGAAGTCCGCAGGAACTACCCCATAGTAGCCCGGCAGCACCGGTGTGATGCCGAGACTGCGTAACTCATCGATTAAATTTTTTGCCGAGTGGGCACGCTTTTTCATCAGTTCCATCGTGACTGTCTCGTCGAAACAACACATGTTGCCCATCAGCTGCCAGTTTTGGTGTGCGGGTTGGGTAATCCAGCGGCGGATTGCCTCATCCGAGTAACCGGCGTCGCGGAACGTCTGATAGAGCACAAGGTCTGTGCCACGCTCGATCAAGATAGCGTTGGTGCCGCTCATCGCAAGAACATCGATCTCCCGCTGCCAACGTCTCTGGTCCCAATAAGGTGCCGAGTAGCCATCGACGTTTTCGTTCAATGCATAGCGCAAGCGATAGAGCGCGGACTTTTCTATCGTCTGCGGGGGAGCGGGCAGACGCAGGCCAGGCAATCCGAGCTGCAGACCATTGGTTGAGACCTGGAGGTGCGCGACATACTTTAGATACCAGTTCACCCCATAGAGCAGCGTGGGAGTCGTGGCACCTTCAACGCGAATGTGACCGGTTGTTCCGGTAATACGAAAGTAATCGTGGCCATCTGCACGTGGGGAAAGAATCAATTCAAACTGCGAGGCTAACTGAGGCATCAGCCGGCTCAGAACACCTTCAGCCGGAGCCGTCGAAGACTGCTGAGCAAATCCGAAAGGGTAACCAAAAGCGAAGAGAGTGAATGAGAACCAAAGCAAAGTACGTCTGAAAGGCATGACAAACACTTTACCGGTAAGCGCTAACTTTGGGCTAGCCGCGCAAATAGGGACACCTGATGAATAGGTGTCAATGCCTGCGATTTTCTCTCAAAATGTGAGTAAACGTGCCAAGTTAGGCGGAGAAGCTGGAGCCGCAACCGCAGCTCTTGCTCGAATTCGGATTGATGAAGTTGAAGCCCTGCCGCATCAGCGTCTCTTCAAAGTCCAGTACCATCCCTGCCAAATAAAGAAAGCTCTTGGGATCGACAAAGACGCGAATGGGTGCGCCCCTCGTAGGGTCTCCCGCCGTTTCAACATCTGCGCCGAAGACATACACACGATCTCGCTCGCGAGGCTGTGAATCGAATCGGATCGAGTAGCTCAAGCCCGAGCAGCCACCTCCTTGGATGCCTACTCGCAGACCACCCTGCTCTGGCGACACGCCCTCCTTCGCCATTGCAATGCGGATGCGCTTCAGTGCCTTTTCGGTGATCTCGATGGCGTTCTTCGCACGCGGCTCCTGACCTTCAGCGGTAAGCAGTTTCATTCCGGCAAGCGGGTCTTTCTTCTCGCCGGAGACAGCTTGATGCCTGCTCGCCTCCAACTCCGCCGCGGTTTGTATTGTCACCATCGCCATCGTTTTTGCCCTCTGACAAAACGACCACGGACTGTCGCAGACTGCGCGGACGACATACATCCGCGTTCACCCGCACCGCTCCGCGGTCGCCTGATGCTTTGCTTAGTGCGCTGCAGTAGCAGCGGCCGTCTCGACGACATTGTTCTTCTTCTTCCAGTCGCCAATCGCGGCGCGGATCGCGTCTTCCGCCAGCACCGAGCAGTGGATCTTCACCGGAGGAAGCGACAGTTCCTTTACGATGTCGGTGTTCGAGATCGTGAGCGCCTCTTCGACCGTCTTGCCCTTCACCCACTCGGTCGCAAGTGATGAGCTGGCGATGGCGGAGCCGCAGCCGAAGGTCTTGAACTTCGCGTCCTCGATCACCTGCGTCTCGGGATTCACTTTGATTTGCAGGCGCATCACGTCGCCGCACTCAGGAGCGCCGACCAGGCCGGTGCCAACCTCGGTCGCGCTCTTGTCCAGCGTGCCGACATTCCGGGGATGGTTGTAGTGGTCAACTACCTTATCGCTGTATGACATTTTGTGCTCCTCTTCTCTTACTTAGATGATACTCCGGCGTATTTCGCTGCGCCAACGTTGAATATCGCGGTTGCTCTCGTTATCGGGGATCGAGGTGCATGCGCCTGATCGGTGTAATTCCAAGAAAACGCATAGCTACAACGATAGCAACCAGAAAAGCCACAATCGTGGCTACTTGCACTGTTCGAGGGAGCTTCGAAGGCCTCGCCTGTGCGAAGCATCCGGAGATTGACGCATCGTTGATGCGAGCCAACCAACCCTCTCGCATTAGTGCGCCGCCCACTCGATCTTCGAGAGGTCGATTCCTTCCTTGACCATTTCGTACAGCGGCGAAAGCTCACGCAGCTTCCGCACGACATCAATAATCTTGTCGGCCACGTAGTCCACTTCGGCCTTCGTGTTGAAGCGGCCAAGCCCGAACCGGATGGAGCTGTGAGCCACATCATCGCCCAGCCCCAGTGACTTCAGCACGTAGCTTGGTTCCAGCGTGGCTGACGTGCAAGCTGATCCGGACGAGACTGCAACATCGTTGATGCCCATCAACAGGCTTTCACCTTCGACATAGATGAAGCTCATGTTCAGGTTGCCGGGAAGGTGGTGGTCCATGTTGCCATTCACCTTCGTGTAGTCGAGTGCTGTCTCGAGTTTGTTGCGGAGATAGTCACGCAGCTCGCGCTCCCGCTTCGCCTCGGCTTCCATCTCTTTGCTGCAAATCTCGCACGCTGCGCCAAGACCAACGATGCCTGGAACATTCAGCGTGCCTGAACGCATCCCACGCTCGTGTCCGCCGCCATTAATCTGCTCGGAGATTTGCACGCGCGGATTGCGACGACGCACGTAAAGCGCACCCACACCCTTCGGGCCATAAATCTTGTGCCCGCTCAGGCTCAGCACGTCGATGTTGTCCTTCTGGACATCTACAGTTATTTTGCCAACGGCCTGCACTGCGTCTGTGTGGAAGATGATGCCCTTCTCGTGACACAGCTTGCCGATCTCTGCGATGGGCTGGATGACGCCAATCTCATTGTTCGCATACATGATCGAGACGAGGATGGTCTTGTCGTCCATGGCGCGCTTCAGATCTTCGAGATCGATCAGGCCGTCCGCCTGCACTGGCAGATAGGTCACGCGGAAGCCCTGCTTCTCGAGCTTCTTGCAGGTGTCGAGAACAGCCTTATGCTCAGTGGCCTGCGTGATGATGTGATTGCCGCGTTCGCGGTACATCTCCGCGATGCCCTTGAGTGCAAGATTATTAGACTCGGTCGCGCCCGAAGTGAAAATGATCTCCTTCGCTGTCGCGCCGATCAGCTTTGCAATTTGCTCGCGGGACTTCTCGACTGCCTTTTCTGCTTCCCAACCGTAGCTATGGTTGCGGCTGGCTGCGTTGCCGAAGACAGTCGTAAAGTACGGCATCATGGCTTCCAGCACGCGCGGATCGAGTGGTGTCGTTGCATGGTTGTCCATGTAAATAGGAAGATGCACGCCCTCGGGAACCGGCGTATTCGATTCGCTGACCACTACCCCGTTGTTGCTCATGTCTCGACTCATCCTTATCGTTCGTTGAAACCCAGTTTTCTAAACTCTTCCGTTTTGCGTTAGATCGCTATCGTTACTAACCCACCGCCCACTGGTACACCTGATCCTGCCTGTTCCGTCTCTGCCTCGATCAGGTCGGCGATGAAGATGCCGCTCAGCAAGTCCTTGATGCTGTCGTTCACCTTGCGTAATGGTTCTTTGATGGTGCAGGTGCTAGTCAGGTCGCAGGCTCCATGGATTGTGATGCAACTTGTAATGAATAGCGGCCCGTCTATTGCACGGATGACCTCAAATGCTGATATCTCTGCAGCCGACTTTGCCAGGGCATAACCCCCGTTAGTGCCCGCATGAGAAACCAATAACCCAGCCTTGGCCAGCGTCTGGAGAATCTTTGCCAGAAGCTGAGGAGGAATGTGATACGCCTCGGCAATGTCCTTAGCGCTGTGAGCACTGCCGTCCTTCTGCTCCGCCAAATACTTCAGAGCCATCAGACCGTAGTCCGCTTTTTTGGTCAGACGCAGCATCTTGAGTACTCAATAACACGGATACGCCCGGCGAATGCCGACAATTCCAGTCCTAGATAGTTTACGTCGTTTTAGGTGCTGTTGCAAACCTGACTCTGCCACATCTGGATCATTCTGGCTAAACCGTAATTTTTGTCACTGCAAAAGTGAGCTAAATCGCTGTTGACAAGCTACTGGGAGACGGGCAAAATCCTTACAAATTCTTCCCAACCCCATGAGTGCACCCTGCAAACACCCCGTCGTGAAAGTTGTGAGCCGCGAAGACAATGTTGAGTTTGTAGAATGCCAATCATGTGGAGAAGTATTTGATTCAGAAGAGTTTAGCGACATCGCTATCGAAGAAGCGCAAGACGTTGACGACTCCTCAGTCGAAGATTAGGTGGCTGGCGCTTGTTGACTCATCCGTTGAAATACTAGCCATGCATATTGCGCTGCAGAAAGAGGGGCCAGTACTGCGATCGTTCTTACCAGACCAATGCGCAAGGCAGTTAAATGCGCCGACACAAAAATTTTCTCGCAAAATACTGCGAGCAGAGCCACGATCTGTACCAATGTATTGAGCTTGCCAATCAGGCTTGGACGGAAGTCCCGCAGTGTGCCAGTGGCAAACAGCAGAGTTGCAATCAGCAGTATCCCCAGGTCGCGGCTAAATACCAGCACGGTCACATAGCGCGGCATCAGACCCACATGTGTAAGGACGACAAATAGGGTACTGAGCAGAAGCTTGTCGGCGATTGGATCGAGGTATTGCCCCAGCGTAGTGCGCTGTTTGAGTGCGCGCGCCAACAGCCCATCGAGTGCATCGCTAAGGCCGGCCAGCAGAAACAGCGCAAACGAAGTCCGATAGTGCCCATCGAGTATTTCGATGATGAGAAAAGGGATAATGAAGAGCCGCATCAGCGTCAGCAGATTAGGTGCGGCGCGAAATTGATTGAGGAAACGCACGTTCTAGTGGTGAGTCAATCTTAACTCAAGTCCATGCTGATATTGCTTAGCGGAACGGTTCCATTTAGACTGAAGACTCAACGCAGGCGCGTAGCTCAGTTGGTTAGAGCGCTACCTTGACACGGTAGAGGTCAGGAGTTCGAGTCTCCTCGTGCCTACCATATCCTCAACAACTTACGCTCTCTCCCATACCCCAAAAGGGCACAAAAGGACACAGAGAGGGCACGGAATCTACTGCGTGTTGTGGTGTGTACCTTCTCACGCCACAACCTCCTGCAAACGCTGACGACCGAAGAGCACATCCACGACTTTGCTCTGCGCCTCCCGCTTCTTTTCCATTCGCGGGTGCGTATAGATCTCCATCGTGGTCGAGAGCTTCGCGTGACGCATCAGTTCCTGCACCACCTTCACGTCGTTGCCATGCTCGGCCAACATCGTGCTGTAGGTATGCCGGGTTGCTGAGCTTGCGCTCGCCATCATGCAGGCATTCGTCTTCGCGGTGATCGCCTACGGCTATGTTGCCACTGCCGTGTGTGTCCTCGTCGGCCCAGTCTTCATCCCGTGGTTCATCGTGCCCAAGATGGACTGGCTCTTCTGGGGATGGTTGAAAGCCTTCATCGGCTTCAGTTTCTACCAGGTCGTAGCAAGCGCCTTCATCTTCGTCTTCTCGAAGGTCGTCATCGGGATGTTCCATGTGATCGGGACGCTCAGTCTTGCGAATATCGTGACGGTGCTGCCGGCCCTCCTCACTCTGGCCTTCGTCTGCGTCTACGGCCTGCACAAGATACCCGAACTGACCGGCTCCATCCTCGGTGGCCGCGCCGGGACGTGGGTCGGCCTCAACAAGGAGTAACCGCGATGCACAAGACTTCCTATTCGACGACCGAGGCAGGCCACAGGTTCCTTGAACTCTATGCCGAGCCTGTCGTCACCAACAACTATCTCAAGGTCGCGCTGCTCGTGCTCGCTGTTGTCGCGCTCACTGCGCTGGCTCTACTCTACCGGGCACAGACCGCTGCCTCACGGTTGAAGCCGCTCGTCATCGCGGTCTCGGACATCGGGCGTGGACAGGTGATGAACTACGACGACCTCTCAAAGGTCCCTACGGAGCGTGTGAGCAAGTATTACCTCGCCCGCTGGGCGCAGCTCTACTACGGACGCAATCACGCCACTTTGCAGCGCGACTTCGCCGAGTCGCTCAACTTCTTCTCGGACCCGTTGCAGTCGGCGACGCTGGCCCGCGTCAACAAGGCGAAGACGCTCGAGACCTTCCTGCTTGATCCCAGCGCACCCAACGTGGACATCGAGATCAGGGCTGTTGTGCTCGACGATACACGCCAGGCCCCATACCGCGCTCATATCGAGTTCGAGAAGGTCATGTATTCGCCCGGCGACCAGCAGGAGCAGAACCGCGAACGCTGGGCCGCAAATGTCATCTTCAGCTTCCGCGGCGAGGTTCCCAACCAGATGCTGCTCACCAACCCTCTGGGCCTTGTCATCAGCTACGTCCACGAAGACCAGGCGTTCGGGAGTTAAGCCATGAAACAGAAGAAGCAACTTCTGCTCTATTGCCCCGACCGCGAACTGCTCCCCTCGATGGCCTTTGCGTTGCACCTGCACCCATATGAGGTCACGGCTGTCGACGACAGCCGGAACGCTGCATCGCTCATGATGGCTGGCAGCGATGAGCTTCTCTGCGGAGTGCTGATTCATACACGGCAGGGCGACCTTTCAGGCAGGTTGATTCACCGCCTGCTCGAATCGGATCTGCACGTTCCCATCCTGCTGGTGGACCGGGCGGGTGACCTCGCACCCGTCCGCTACGCGGACATCGTGCTCTATGGCCGCAACACCTCGATGGCCTACATCCTCGCCGCGCTCAACGTGCTTTGCGCGCGGAAGCGCGGGCCACGGGGTGCGGCATGAGGGAGTCGGCCCTTTCACGCAGCCAGTTTGAGCCTGGGACGAAGGCCCAGCCGCGAAGCGATGGTCAGCAGCGTATCAAGCGAAAAGTCTTTCCATTCGCCGCGCTTGATCTTCGAGACGCGCGGCTGCGAGATGCCAAGCTCTCTGGCGGCTGCGGCCTGTGTCCAGCCGTTCTCCGCGATGCGCTTTTCAATACGGATCATGACCTCGGCGCGCATCTTGAGAATGGCCGCTTGATCTTCATCAAAGCCGAGATCCAGAAAGATGTTACTGCTGCCTTTGGTGATTTTGGTGTCGTTCCAACGGGAATCGGTCTTCTTCATCCGTCATTCTCCAATCAGCTTGTATCGCCGTTTCGCAAGCTCCATATCGCTCTGGCTCGTCTTCTGAGTCTTCTTCTCGAAGGCGTGCAGCACATAAACAGCGTTCGCAAACTTCGCAACGTAAATCACGCGCCAGGCACCATTGAGGCGGACCCGGATTTCATAGGCGCCTCTGCCCACGTCCTTCAAGGGCTTGAAGTCAACCGGCATCAGCCCATGCTGCACGCGGAGAAGCTCATCGCCAAGCGATTTGCGGACCTCTACTGGAAACTCCCGCAGGTCGTCCCGACTGCTGCCGATGAAGAAAATGGGCTTCATCTCCATTCGACCGATTATATCAATACTTATCTAAATCAGGCAGCAGCCTACGAGCCGAAATTTATGGAAACGGCGGAGATGCATCCATGAGATATCTCTCCGTGTGTTCCGGCATCGAAGCCGTCTCGGTTGCGTGGCAACCTCTCGGCTGGCAGCCTGCCATGTTCGCCGAGATCGATCCGTTCTGCTGCTGGCTTCTGCGCTCGCGCTACCGCGCATCGCGGCCTGTGTTTATGCCCAGTCCGCATGATGCACCGGACAGGAAAGAGGCGAAACACCGTGCAGCAGCCATTCGCAACATCGTTGCTCTGCCCGCCACTGGCGACATCATCAACGCAGGCGATTTCATGAAGATAGGCAAAGACGATGTGGGAGCAATCGACCTTCTGGCCGGAGGAACACCTTGCCAGTCTTTCTCCGTCGCCGGTAAGCGAGCGGGACTGGATGATCCGCGTGGCAACCTCACCATCGAGTTTGCTCGACTTGCTGATCGCTTACGGCCCTCGTGGCTGGTGTGGGAGAACGTCCCCGGTGTCCTGTCGCTTGATGGAGGACGGACATTTGGAGCCTTCCTCGGGCTATTGGTCCAACTCGGGTATGGGATCGCCTACCGAGTTCTGGACGCACAATTCTTCGGAGTACCCCAGCGACGGCGTCGCGTCTTCGTTATCGGACATTCTGGAGGATGGCGAGGCCCCGCAGCGGTATTGCTTGAGTGGGCGTGCCTGTCGGGGTATCCTCCGCCGCGCCGCAAAGCGCGGCAAGACCTTGCCCCCACCCTTAGCACACGCGCTTATGGTGGTGGCGGGACAGAAACCGACTTCGACCTCGACGGCGGCCTGATTGCTTCGACTGAAAACGTCTCACGCTGTCTGAACGCCGGTGGCATGGGCAGGCAGGATTTTGAGACGGAAACCTTCATTGCCCATACACTCTGCTCCGATGGCTTCGATGCCTCGGAAGACGGCACCGGACGCGGCGTGCCGATGGTCCCCATCGCCATCAACATTGCGCACACGAAGTCGAATGGCTCCGGCTTCTCAGACAATATCGCGCATACGCTGGAGAGCGGCAGCGGCGCTCAGGCTATTGCTTTTTCCTCGAAGGATTACGGGATGGATGCCGATGATGTCGCGCCCACGCTGCGCGGCATGGGACATCATCTCAGCCACCCGAACGGTGGCGGACAGATCGCCATCGCGTTTGCGCAGAACCAGGAAGGCGATGTTCGCAGCAGCGGCGTGATGCACTCGCTGGGGACCAACGCGAACGCAACCAGCCGCAATGCCGCCAATGTCGTCGTCTCCTGGACACAGGAACTCGCCGCATCGACCAATCTCGCCGGGCCCCTTCAGCGTGGCGGTGAAGGGGGACGCGCCGATGGAGCGATGGCAGCACAGATGGCCGTGCGCCGACTGACGCCACGCGAGTGCGAGCGCCTGCAGGGATTTCCTGACGACTACACCCTGGTCGAGTATCGCGGCAGGCTCGCCGCCGACGGCCCCCGCTACAAAGCTCTCCGATGGCTGTTCCTGTCATGCGCTGGCTGGGACAACGCATCGCTCAAGTCGATGCCATCCTTCGTGAACACGGCGCGAGGTTTACGCCTTGAACTGCTATTCCACGATACCGGTGCTTTTCATGCGAAAGAGTGACGGCTTTGACCTTTATGCCTTCAACATCCTCTCAACACATCGAGCGTGCAGCGCATCCTCCCACTCCGTCGCCCGCGTTCTACTCTTTGCAGCGCCGGTAGATCAGTCACGATGCAGCAGGCTGTGTGATGTACCCACTTCAGCCCGTCCGCACCGGATAGAAGGCACGACGGACTGGGCGACTTCACCGGTGCACAGGCTACGAACCAGGAGCATCCTTCCCCGCCATCTTCAGTCGGGTGTTTCCATCGAGCGCCATCCCCCCGGATTTTCCCATGTCTCACTCGGTCACTCGCTCGGTGCTTCTCCCGCGCCCGGCGGCACTTGCCGTTTTGCTTCGCGCTACCGCGCGCCCTTCGGGTCTGGGTTTCCAAAGAAAAATCTCCCTGCGGCTACGGCCCAAAGAACGGGCGAGATTTTTCTTCGGAGCCTCCGCAGAAAGCACGTCTGCGGCCTTGGGAGCGGGGCACACTCGCGTCACTTCGTGCAGGAGTGTCCCGAGTAAGCGCAGGGCAAATCCAAACAGGAGATACAGCAATGGCACTCTATACCAACACCGTCACCGTCAAAGGCTTTTTAGGGAAGGACGCCGAGTCCTTCCCTACCCGCACCCAGAAGACGTTCGTCGTCCTGTCGCTTGCTACCAAGTCCGGCTACAAGGACCAGCAGAAGAACGAGTGGGTGAACCATACTGAATGGCACCGCATCGTGGCTTTCGGCAAGCCCGCTGACTACGCGAGGAGCCTGAAGAAGGGCGACTACGTGGAAGTTGAAGGCGAGCTGCACTCGACCCAGTATGAGAAGGAAGTCGGCCAGGGCAAGAACAAGGTCAAGGTCGCCTTCCGGGATAAGGAGATTCGCGCCAGCATCGTAAAGAAGCTGGCAGAGCCGGCCAAGAACGAGAACCTCGACGCCGAGCCCATTACCGAGGATGATGCCGCGTAAGCGGCGTTGTCCTCCCACTGGGAGGTGCTGCCATGAATCTCTTTACCAATCTCGTACAACTTCGCGGCTTCCTCTGCAACGATGCCGAGGCTCCATCATCGGATCACATCGCCAATGATTCCTTCGCCCTCCTGACGCTGGCGACTGTCTCGGGCATCTGGGATCTCGGCCACAACGAGTGGCATCCACGCACAGACATCCATCGCGTCATCTGCCCCGGCCCGTTCTTCTGCGGCATGGTGCGCGGGATGCGGCGCGGCGACTATCTCGAAGTCGAAGGCGAGCTCCGTATCGAGGTGCAGACCCGCTCCGTGATGGTCGCTGGGGAATGTACGCCGGTGAAACGCGGTAACTATGCCGTTCATGCAACTCGCATCAGCAGACTGGATCGCCCAGATTATCTGGTCGATTACGGCGAGGACGGCTGAGAACCCCTTGCCCTGCTTGTGGAGGGGATGACTCCTCTCCGCATTTTGTTCCGAAAATGCCGCGCACTGGCCACAGCAGAAAGGAATTCGATGGTTGCCAACGCCGTTTTCATCTCCACACTGGTTTTCCTCGCGCTGCTCTTCGGACTCTCGCGTGAGTTTGTCTTCCTCACGCCGTGGCGCCTGCTCATCCTGCACAGCTACCTCAGGGGCATCGTGCTCTACGCCGCTCTGCTTTTCGCCAACATTCTCGGCCTCACCATCTGGATCGAGCGCAAGTTCTTCCTCCGCGACACAGGCCGCAAGCTCAAACACTTCGATCAGGAGATACACAGTGGACACTCGGAACTCTCAGAAGAGATCGCCGCGCAGTTCGGCGAAGAGTAAACAAAACTCGAGCGGGACGCCTGCGCAGCAGCCGCTCACCGCGGAAGAGAAAGCGCAGTTCATGGATTTTTCAAACGACCATGTGGCTCGCGTCCGTGCCGCCAAAACAGCCGCGCAGAGGGAGATGGAGTCGTTCGGCGATGTCTCGGAATATGACGTCACGATCCTTCATGGGCAACTGAAAGAAGAGCCTGTGGTCCCCACGCAGCGCCTCTGGATTTTAAGGATGACGTTTTCGACGGGCCGGGAGAGCCGGACTGATGCGGCTCGATATTCCTCATGATGTGCCTCAGCGTCGGGAGCCTGAACCGCCACAGCCCGATGTTCCGCTGAAACCTTCTCCCGTCGAGGCAAGACACGAAGCTCTGGCCGCACGCGCCGCCGACCGCCGTCCCATGCCCCAGGCGCAGCAGCATCGTTCCCGCCATCCCGAGCGGGCATCCGATCAAGGACGTCGCGCGCTTCCAGTAGATAGTCTGAGAGACCAACGCCCGCGCCGGCAGACATTAGCGCCCGAAGCTATCGGGCTTTCTTTACGCGAAGAAGAACGCAGGGTGCTGGCTGATGTGGGCCGCTTCCGCGTCGTCGCTACCCGCGATCTTGCCGCGACCATCTATGACAACCGCCAGTCGCGCATGGAACGCGACCTCGCCTTCCTGCGCGAGAAAGGACTCATTCAGGTGGATTCTGTGAATGCCCGCCGCGACGGGCGCGGCGGCAGTGTCGAGCGTATTGAGGTTGTCACGCTCACCAAAGGTGGCCAATCGCTGGCACGCATGACGAGCGATCTGCCGCGTGACCAGAAACTCTATGCCGGGATGGTCAAGCCGCGCGAGGTGGAACATGACACGCAGATTTATCGCGCTTTTCGCAAGGAAGCCGAGCGCATCGAGCGGAAAGGCGGCACGAACCTCCGCGTCCAGCTTGATTTTGAACTGAAATCGCAGATTCAGAAGGCCATTTACGTCGAGCGCAAGGTCAACCCGGAACGCGGCATGGATGAGATTAAGCAGCAGGTGGCCAGACAGTTTGATCTGCCCTTCGTGGATGGCGGCATCCAGATTCCCGATGCACGGATTGAGTATGAATTACCGCGCAAGGACGATCAGGACAGGGACCATGGTCCGCGCACCGGCCACGAAGACATCGAGGTCCTGACAGCGGCCTACCGCCCCGGCCATCTCCGGCACAAAGCGCAGGCGGGCTTTCACGTCTATGCCTCAGCTTCCGACCGCGCCACCCTGACCGCGAGGATCGAGGGTGACCATCACCTCATGGACAGGATTCTGGAGCTGTAACCATGGCCGCCGATCCCATCCCCGCACTTCAATCATTCGGCTACACCGACCGCGAGGCCGCGTTCCTCTACCTGGCCGCCGCCCACTCCGGCTACTTCCTACGCCGACAGTTCGATTACTTTACCGACCGCAACAAAGGTTCCATCGTTATGCGGTTTCTCGAAAAGGCCCACGCCACTGGCCACATTGAATCCCTGGACTATAAGCAAGGCTGGCATGTCTATCACATCGTCTCGCGGACGATCTATCGTCTGCTCGGCGATCCCGAGTCGCAGCTCCGGCGCAGAAAGGGGGACGCCCATGTGCGTGCCCGGCTTATGGCGCTCGATTACGCACTCGAAAATGAGGACGACCGTTATCTCATCTCCCCGGAAGAGAGGCTCCATTTTCTCGCGGAGATTCGCGGTATCTCGCCGAGTCTCTTCACCGGTGAAGATGGCGCACTGTATCCGCTGCTGGCATCGTTTCCCATCTCGCTGACAGATCGCACACGGCCTGCGCGCTCGCCGGTGCGTTTCGCTTTTGTCGATGAAGGGCTTGCCACGGTTGAGAAGTTCCTCCGGTTTCTCTCCGTCACCGGCCCGCTGCTGCGCTCAGTCGGCAACTTCGAGGTGGCCTATGTGGCCATCTCGGGCACTCACTTTGAGGATGCTGAAGCAACTTTCTGGAGAAAGTTCGCAGACGATCCGCACAGCAGTCCCAGCTTCTTAGACGACGATTTGCGACCGGTCGTCATGCAACCTCGCGTCCCTTTCCAGCCGCGATTCACCACGCTGCTGCTCGGCTACAGCTATCCCATTCTCCAGCGAAGTGAGGTCAGGGGTTCCGCAAGGGTTCGCAGTTAAAAAGGAAAGGAGGAGATAAACGATGGCCCTGCAAATACATGGCAAGGCAACACACAGGCTCTGGGTAACACATGGGCGGGAGCGATCCCGGCCTACGGCCTGCCGCACCGGCTCCCGCCGTGCTGATCGCTCCCGCCCATGTGTCTCCGATGGATTGCGTGTGGGCCGAAACAGGTACGTGTTGAGGTCCGAACTCAGTACCTCATCCGGCCCGATGCAGGGCCTGAATCTGTACCTGAGTTAATCGAACATCTGTCCACTAAAAGGCCCATGAACAAGGCCGGAAAGGAACTGAACGATGAGCAAACTGAAGATCGAGCATCGGGCAAGCAGGATCAGTCTTGTCCTGCTCAAGACCAATATCGAGGACACCATCGCCGAGGACATCGACCTGATGGCAGCATGGTCTGATAACGACCGCAGGTACATCGTCAACGAACTGCTCCGCTTTGCGCTGGCACAGGAAGATGGCTTCCAGAGATACAAGGCCAGTGCAGCAAAGACCACTGGCGGTACGAAAGTTGCATCCTCATCAGCCCGAACAGCACAGGACACGATCACCAGGCCAGATGCACCTGCACCCGTGCGCTCTTAATAGGGGATTCTAACTATGCGCCTTACAGCTTATCTTCAACGCATCCTGCGGCCACTGATTGAGTACCGGCTGTTGCTCTCTCTGGGGCTCAGTGCAGCCTGTGGCATCGTGCTCCGAAGCCTCTACCCAGTCCATACATCCGATCCGATATTGCGTCTGATCGAACTCGAACAGCCCCGCATCTTTCATGCCCTGGTCTGGAGCTACAACCTGTTCCTGTACAGCACGCCCTTCCTGCTCTTCTCCATCCTGTTCTCGCTCGCGTATGTCCATTTCTATGCACCACGACAGAAGGAGGTCTCAGGACCATTGCCGCCCTATCCCGATCCTCTCACCCGCGAGCATCTGTCCCTGGTCCTTGGCGAACTGCACCATCCGACGAAACCGAAGCCTTCACCCACACCGCAATGGCTCTCCATCCCCGAGCGCGGCCTCTATACCGGTATCTGCATCGTCGGAGCAACCGGCAGTGGGAAGACCCGGGCCATCCTGCTGCCCGCTATGCGGCAGCTCTTCGCTTACAAGGCTACCGATCCCAGGCAACGTCTCTCCGGCGTCGTCCTCGAAGTCAAAGGCGATCTCTGCGGCCATGTCCAGAGGACCCTGAAGGAGTGTGGGCGAGAGCAGGATTATGTCGAAGTCTCGCTCACCGGCAGCCTTCGCTATAACCCTCTCAACAACGATGCCGATCCCTACGCCCAGGCATTCAACATCGCCTCCGTCATCATTGCTATCTGGGGGAAAGGCAAGG
The DNA here is from genome assembly GCF_014642855.1 of Edaphobacter acidisoli. Classification (NCBI taxonomy): domain Bacteria; kingdom Pseudomonadati; phylum Acidobacteriota; class Terriglobia; order Terriglobales; family Acidobacteriaceae; genus Edaphobacter; species Edaphobacter acidisoli. The sequence continues at coordinate 3,164,196 of NZ_BMJB01000001.1, forward strand.
AGCCATTCTGGATGCAGTCCTACACCGACCTCGTCCGCTACGTCATCATGCTCCACCGCGTCCGCGACGAGTACGTCACGATGGTCGACATCTTCCGCACGGTGATCAGTGCCGCGACGCTGGAAGCCATACTGACTGCAACCGGGAGGCGCTTCACCCCGGCTTCGTTCGCCGGTGTCGACAAAGCAGAGTATCAGCGATACGAGTCTCTGCTGGCTCCGTTTGGGTTCGCATGGAACGAGAGGCTCGGCCAGTATCTGGCCCGCTCCAGCGAAGCGCTGGAATCTGTCATCGTCCAGCAGACATCCATCCCCGTATCTATATATAGAAGGACCCAGGGCAGCGAAGAGTCCGGCGCGGACTGGGAGAGTGTCCATTACTGGTACTGGGAACACTGGAAGTTCTTCCGCGACGAGACCAAAACGGCCATCATTCAAGGCGTTACCATCTTCCTCTCGCTCTTCGACACCAACCGCACTGTCCGGCGCATCTTCTGTCCACCGAAGGAACTCTACGAGGGAAAACCCGTGGCCTCCGATCCCGGCGCGAAGGTGCTGCCTCCGTTCGAGTATCTGATCGAGTCGGGTTCGATCGTGGGCCTGAACTTTCCCACGGCGCTCAATCCCGCGCTCGCCAAGGTCATTGGCACCCTGATGAAAGTCGATTACCAGCGGGCCGTCATGCTGCGCATCCCCAAGATGGAGGTGCATCCCGAACGGCACTTCCGCCCTACCGTCTTCCTCTGCGATGAGTACCAGAACTTCGCCACCGTCGGTGGGGACAACCCTACCGGTGATGAGCGGTTCCTGTCTCTATCCCGCCAGCCGAAGTGCATCCCGCTCGTCGCCACGCAAAGCATCTCATCGCTGAAGGAGGCGCTGCCCAACGAAGGCGTCAAGACCCTGTTGCAGGCCTTTCGCACAAAGGTCTTCCTCACCACTTCGGACCCCGACACGGCACGCTATGCTTCGGAGTTGTGCGGCAAGACCGACCGGACGCACATCAGCTATACGGTCTCCGAATCAAGCTCAAACGCCAATGTGGGATGGCTCAGTGGCCGCACCTCGTCCAATAAAGGATCGGTCTCGGCATCAAAGCAATACCAGAAACGCCGGGAGCCGCTGTTCGACGAGAACGCCTTCTACGATCTCGGCAACGCCCAGGCTATCGTGGTCGCCTTCAACGGCATCCGCCCTCTGCCGCCGACCTACTGCTATCTGAAGCCCGACTTCCTGCCTGTCAGCATGAGCTGGTTCGAGCAGGAGGAGATTGGCTTCGCCCCGGAAAGGATACCCCAATGAATTACGAAATCATCCTCCCGTTTCTGAAACCCATCGGACATTTATTGATGGAGGCTTCCATCTCCGAGATCATGGTCAACCCGGACGGCACCGTCTGGATAGAAGAGGCAGGCCTCATTCAGCGCCAACCTGATATCTCCTTCGAGGAAGGTGCGCTCTCCACCAGTCTCGAAGCGATCGCCAACCGCTTCGGCAGGAAGCTGGACGCCGACTCGCCCATCCTCAACCTGCGTCTGCCCGATGGCAGCAGACTGGCCGCCATCATCCCGCCTATAGTCGGTCCCCAGCCTCTGATGACTATCCGCAAGTTCACCGCGCGGGACTTTACCATGAAGGATCTGGTCGCACGCGGAATGCTCACCGGAGAGCAGGCGTCCGTTCTGTCAGAGGCTGTCCGACAGGGCGACAACATCCTGATCTCGGGAGGGACCTCTACAGGCAAGACGACCTTCCTCAATGTGCTCGCAGATGCAATTCCAGAGGAAGAACGTATCCTGGTGATCGAGGACACGGCAGAGTTGCATCTGCGGAAGCCCCATGTCGTCGCGGAAGAGGCCCAGACCGATACTCACCGCAAGCCTGTCACCTTCGACGATCTCCTGAAAGCGGCCCTGCGGCACCGTCCAGACCGCATCATCCTCGGTGAGATTCGTGGCACTGAAGCCCGCATGCTGCTCGATGCCATGAACACAGGACATCGCGGCGTCCTGGCCACCATCCACGCCAGCAGCGCCCAGGGCGCATTGCTCCGTTTGCGCACTCTGCTCCTGCGTGGTGCCGTTTCGCTCAGGCCCGGAGAGGCAGACGCCGAGATCACCTCTTCCTTCCATCGCGTCGTCCACATCGAGCGGTGCCGAGGAATCCGAAGAGTCGGCACAGTCCTGGAGTTGCCCAAACCATTTGAGAGTTTAAAGGGCGGCTGAAAACGGTCCTCAGCCAAGTCCTTCATGCGAAACCGTTGTCCTCTATCTGCATCCTGGGCAACACTTCCGCCTGCCCCCGCACTCCTTCTCCAACAGCAACGGGAACTGCCTCGACACTCACAAGGCAGTTTCCAGGCCCATTTCTCTGGTTGAGGTGTTTCCCATGCATGACAATCCGGCAATTCATCTCTCTTTTCGCACCCAGCAATTCATTTTCTCTGCCGCCCAGGAAGGTAACTTTCGTCGAGCTGCTCGGAAGCTCGGTGTCAGCCCGTCTCTTCTCACCCGTAGTATAGACAAGCTGGAGTCCGACCTCGGAGGCAGGATCTTCGAGCGCAGCCACAGCGGGTTGTCCGTTACCGACGCCGGGCAGGTCTTTCTTCAGGAGACACAGTTGGCCTCGAACCACATCACCCACGCATGGGATCTCGCGCGATATCGTTTCCAGATTGCAACGCGCCCTCTACGGATCGGCTACTCTCCATATGTCCATAGCAGGCTCATCCCTGTACTCGAACAGTTGCGATCGTCAGACATGGAAACAGGCGTCGGTAGGAATCCATCGAAGGCACTTCTGGAGGCAGGCTCTACGCTGCAACTAATCGACTCGGTTCTGCGTGGGAAACTGGATGCCGCAATCGGAGTCTACCCTATAGAAGACGAGGACCTGTGGGTCAAACTCATCTCCCGCGAACCCTACTGCGTCTGCTTCTCCAAAAACCATCGTCTTGCAAAGCAGCCATCCATCTCAATCAAAGACCTGGATGGCGAGATGGTCTTCTGCTTGCCGGAATCTTCCCACCCTGGACTTTATGCCCGAGTGACGAGGTATATCGAAAGCACAGGGATCACCCCAGTATTACGCGAAGTCATCTCATTTACACACGCAATGGAAATCGTCTCACACAACTACGGTGTGGCCCTCCTGCCGTCTTCGGCGTCCCGTAGCTCCCACATGGGTGTGATATTCAAACCAGTGACCGATAAACTGCTCTGGATCGAGACCGCGCTGTTTGCGCGACACGACCAACGGTATGGCCCGTTGCAGGAGTTTCTGTATAACCTCTCACAGCAGCTACTGACGCAGTCACTGAGGCTATGAAGTAATGACGGGGAGCGGGGACGGGTATCACTCTTGCTGGACGATACCTGTCGCCGATCCACTGGAGAATGGCCTGCGCTACATTAGCAATCTCACTGGTACAAAACATCGGTCAGGCCACGACGCTTTTGCTACCGATCCCGAAACGCTGTTGCGGGGCGTTTATCAGTTCCCCGAAAAATCACCAATGGAATCATCGAATATCGATCTTAGAAGAGCCCGGAAACTGTGATTAGCCTCAACCCATACTCATCATGCATCAAGCAGTTTGTTCCAATCGGCACAGTTCACGACGTCAGATATACAAACATGGCCTAAAACTCAGGCCGATCAGTGGTTGTTGCAGGCTCGCCGCGCTCTGTGAAATACGGGGTTAGTTAATTGTCAGCACGTTCGACTCGTTCCATTGACAACAGAGTGACCCTTGCGTAGCAAGGACTTTTGTCTGGGACGCGAACATAGATAACAACCCACCTGACGAAATAGAATTGCGCCTTACTTCCTTTCCATGTCACGTCTTCCTGCATAGTGTACAGCCAGGCTGTACTTTGCCAAACAAATGCAATTTTAAATGCTTGACAGACATTCGATTGCATGAGACGTTTAGCAGGCAGCCATGTTTCTTGTCGTTATCGCGTGCAAAGTTGAGAATGAATCGTACTTTCTGACTGAATACTGCTGCACCTCTTCTCGGGTTACTCAATAGGACAAGCTAGATGTTAGTGTACCCAGCCAATCGCTGGATGCATTTGGTTTACCTCGCTTCAAAACTGAGACGGGTGTATTCAATGATCTTTGAGCAATCATCTAATTCTTCCCTCCGCCTTCCAAGACTCTTTTCTACCCTCTTGATGTTAGCAGTGCTTCTTTGCAGCCTACCGGGTGCTATAGCGCAGAGTGGAAGAGTTCACCTATCCTCCCATTCTCCCCAGAAAGGTATCACCCCACTAACGGTACCTGCGCCAGTGGGAATGCGAATCTATTGGTTTTCCATTAGCACTAATGGATTCGGATCGCTGCCGATTTCGATGATCTCTCCGTCATCCGTCGGTGCTCAGACAGATTCTTCCGGAAATTCGTATATTCTTACTGACTCTCAAGGAGATTTCGGGCCAATCACTGCTTATCAGTCGTGCCCTAGTCCTGGTGCATCAATGTACCTCCTAGCCACACAAGGTGATCCTGCCGGAACAGATGAGAACAACCCCAACGCAGCCATGATTGCAATGATTCCAACCCCATGTGGGCAGGAGTGGGGCTCTATGGATATTACTGAGACCACAACAATTGCATCTGCCTTCGCTCTGAGCAGCTTTGCTACCGTTTCAACTGATTCCTTCGCTTCCGATAGCAACAGTGCAGCATCATTGCAGAACGCAGTCACCTATTCGGAGTCTCTTGTCAGCAGCTCCAATGGCGCGATTCCAAGCGGGAGTCCATCGGCAACGACGCTGAATACCCTTGCGGACATGATCGAACAGTGCATTAATTCAGCGTCTGCATGTCCGGCTTTATTTACTGCCGCAACACCACCTGGAGGAACTGCTCCAACTGATACCTTTCAAGCGGCACTAGACATAGCCCTTAATCCAACTTTAAATTTGACCTCTCTATTCGATGCGCTCCCATCGAGTCCAGATTTTAGCCCAATACTCAGCTCGGCCCCTACATCATGGGACCTCCCTGGCTCAACTGTGCAGATTAAAGGAGTCAGTCCGGAACCTGCTCCGGCTGGGACGCTTGTCACAATTGATGGTTCAGGCTTTGGTGCCAGTCAGGGCAGTGGCACGGTCATAATTGGGGGCGTTCAAGCAAATGTTATAACAGTCTGGAGCGACACAGAAATCGTTGCGGTTGTACCTAGCGATAGCGCGTCAAATGGCAATGTGCAAGTATTCCAGAATGGTTCTGCTAGTAATACAATCCCGTTTGCTATAGGCCCCATTTTGGTACCTAGCATTTCCGGGCTGTCGCTTACGGAGGGGCCGCCACAAATGGGATTTACGATTACTGGGGCAAATTTCGGAAGCATTCAAGGTGCCAGTAAGGTGACATTAGATGGTGCACCTCTCATAGTCTTGCAATGGAACTCCTGTGCTACAACCCCAGGTAGTTGCATTACAGTGCAGGTACCACAGACGGGAGCATCAAGTGGTGACGTTGTTGTGACAGTAGGAGGGGCTCCAAGCTTTCCTGCGAGCTTTACGGTCACATCACCATTCGCATGTCCTACCGAGTAGGGTGACACTCTAACTAATTCCAGAATTGGAGCAGGAAAGGACAGCCATGCAGAGACGTTTGTTGGCAATCATCCATGTGGCAATACTGTTAATATTTGCTGGCTTCCTATCTCGTACTGGGATGGGGCAAACACCTAGCTCAAGCCCAGAGAGTTCACAAACTCAACGCATCCCTATGTCTCACTTGTACTGGCACTTTCTCATGTACCAACATCATCTTGATCAGAAGGCTGCCCAAATGGAAAAAGGCGGTTCTTCTGGAACAGCGGTCCGGACGTTTATTCAATCAAAGATGAGCATATCCGATGCTGAGTACGCGCCAATTCACGAAGCGGCGGATCGCCTTTCAAGCGCGATGGCAGATCTCAACACTAAAGCGATCCATCTGAGACAATTATATTTGCAAACAAAACCAGTCAAGGGTGCTCCGCTTACTCCCGAACAGCAAACACTATATGATCAGCTAAAACAAATAGATACTGATCGAGAGCAGATGCTGACTCAGCAGATGGAAGAATTAGATAACGAGCTCTCTAGTAATGCACGGTCGACTTTCCGCAAGTTTCTCGTTTCCCGCATAGCACCTAACACGAAGGCTATACCTTCATCAAATTCTGCACAAACACCTGCATCAGGAAGTACAGCAGATGTAAACTCAATTACCCCTGATAGCGTAACTCGCCCCATCCCGGCCATACCGAACACTCCAGACGGATCTTATGAGACATCGAATAATATCCCAGGAGCCGAAGCGTTTGCTTTTATAGGTGCAGGGGAGGAACAATATCCTTCCTCAGGGAGCTCAGGGCTTCCAGAGAGAGGCCCACGGACAGCAACCGGGGAGGTGGAAGCATATATCGAAATGGATAATCTCGATACGGCCGATGTTGATTATGTTGCGGGGGCTGGATATCTCTTCGTAAATGGAAGCACAGTTGCTTCATTGCCTGCAGTCTATGGTCTCGAATCGGCGGTTTCTACAGTGTCCGTCAGCCCCACCAATAATACGTTCACGTTTGAGCCTCAAGTCGATGCCTGTTATCTTGTGGATATAACTGAAGTTCCTCCTCCAACTCCTTTGCCTCCCGGTTGCGATACTGATGATTGCGGCGATCCTGAGCCCGAATATGTTCAAGCGCAGAGCACGCCTGAACCTAGCCCTCTCTTCAGCGAGGGTCCCCCCTCAACCTATCCAACAGCGACGATCTGTCAACCTTACAATGGGTCGGATATATCTGTGACAGTTGGCATTCCTCAAATCACATCGGTCACACCTCCATCAGCAAATATTGGCACGAGTGGCAGCTTTACGGTCCAAGGGGTTAATCTCGAAGATGAGGAAGGTACGTCAATATCTGACCTTCCGGGGATACCAACTTCCGTTTCGTCCCCAGGAGCAAGCAATGAAACGGTGAGTTACTCTATCCCGAGCACTCAGACAATGGGTAATTACCAATTTACGATTTCCAATATGTGGGGCACGAGTAATGCTGTCAACTTTACCGTTGGCGCTCCAGGTGCGGTAATCGCTTCACTAAGCTCCTATACATGGACGGCAGGCACCAGCTTTACTCTGATCATCACCGGTACGGGATTTGGGAATCAACCGACTGTAAGTATTTCAGGTGCTGGTGTAACTAGCAGTGCTGCAACAAATACGAGTCCAGATGGAACACAGACGCAAGTCACAGTGACTGTTGCTCAAGACGCACCAAACGAATCCGCAACAGTTCAAGTCCAACCGGGATATGCGGGAAACAGTTATGTCTGCGGCAATTGCAACGGAGGGTCGCCAGTAGGCACGAGCGCTGCTTCAGTAAACGCCGTCACCCCGACACCTCAGATCATGTTCAACGGCAGTAATATATCGGGAACAACACAAACGGTCGTTGCCGGTCAGCAGATCGTGTTGTCTGTGCCCACGCCAAATGGGTACAGCATCCAGAGCCAGTCATGGTCTTTCTCAAACCAATCGGCGATTACGGGCGGCTTTGTGGATGGCGCAGGAACACCCGGTACTCAACCATCGGCATCTGCAGGAGGAACGGAAGCATCCGATCCGTCATTGAACCAGAATTCGTTGACTTTCTACTGGGTTAATCCAGGAGACAACGGCGAGACTGTTACCTACAATTACACGCTGAACAATGGACAGTCAGCGAGCGCGACAGCAACTTTCAATATTGGCGGACCTACCGGTAGCCTTTTTCCAAACGCATTTGCACAGAGCAATAACACAGGCTCTGTGCTATCTAATGCTCAGAGTAGTGTAGCTGCGCTGTCAATGACTAACGCTCCAATTCACCCAACCAACGGATCGGTAGGCGTCTTCCTAACCGATAACGCTCAGCCTGTCTCTAATCAATCACAATGCCCGACAAGCCCAGGCGCGCCACCTGCTGCGGGCTGCGGTCAGTTCATCTGGGTCCAGATTCTCAATTCCGTTACTCAGTTGCAGATTGTTCCGCAGAATAGTACATTTACGCCATTTACGGCATCCAATCAGCTCGACGGGACATATCCGTACTTTAACGGCCCAGGTTACGCGAATGCCACTTGGGATTCTCCAGGCAGGGGTATAGAGTCCACCTGGGGAGAGGCAGCAGAACCATTCAATGCAACAATGTACGTTCTCTGGGACCCTGCTCTACCGGCTGGTTGCACCCCTGCTTGGACCGATACATCTAGCGTTCCTTATATAGACCATGCAAGTACATGTACTTCTACTCCCATTCCACTCGGCTCCGTACACTGGAACTGGTCTGCCTGCACTATCAATGCTGGAACAGGAGCCGCGCCAAACTGGTTTCTGCAATGTGGGACAGGAAGCGGGAATACCGCTGGTGCCGCGAGTGGATATCCTCAATGGACGACTGGTACTGGTTCGGGAGGTTGCAGTGTTTCCGCGAACACCAACTGTCAATAGCATGGCTTGAGAAAGGAGTAAGTTGATATGACCATCACTCGTACTTATGCTCGCTTCGTAATTGCACTAGTGGTTATTGTCGGCTGCGTGATCCCGTTGGGGGCACAGTCCGCACCCACGACCAGCCAACTGGATTCGGTATCCATTCAGGTTTCTATGCAAAAGAGCAGCTATGCCATTGGAGAAAAGCCGATCGCAATTCTGGAGATCAAAAACTCTGGATCAAAGGCGATATGGTACTCGAACGAGCGTCGTCTCGAACGGATTCTCATCACAGGGAAGGCTGGCAATCCGCCAAAGACAGAGTTATATCGTCATCTTCTTGGAGACTTTCGTCGTGGTGATGGCCCAGCCCTTCCGTCGGGCCCTGTAGCTGGCCGGTCCATTGCGCCCGGCTCAGTGGATTCGCAAAAATATGATTTGTCTTATTTCTATGTTCTTAACACGCCTGGCAATTACAGTGTTTACCTGGAGATATACGATCCCACTGGACCAAAGAACGGATCTGGGCACTGGTTGCGCACAAATACTGTAAAGTTCGAAATTCAGGCACCAAGTCAATAGAAAGTGTGCAAAGTTGATAGAGGTCACCGCTTTTGTTGTAAATGCTCGTGACTTCAAAGAACTGCTTCAGCCAGTAGTCCTCTTCGACTGGAGCATCGAGGTCGAGGATGGAAACTTCGTCCATTTGACCTGCCCAATCTTTTGAACCAGTTGGATTGTTAGTGTGGCCTGCCCGATCTTTTGAACCAGTTGCGATGAGAGAGACTGGATTTCAAGGAGCGGGTTATGGCACGTAGGAAAAAGCACACAGCTGAGCAGGTGGTGAACCTGTTGCGGCAGGTGGAAGTGTCGGTGGCGGCCTCGAACTCGCCAACCCGGACCATCTCAAAATTCACAAACGATCTATTGGATCAACCCAGGGGCCACAGGGACTGTTACCTACACCTATACATTGAACAACGGCCAGTCTGCTAGTGCCACGGCAACATTCATGATTCAAGGACCGAGCGGGAACCTTATGATTCAGCCAACGATGAAGACCGATGGTTCGGGTGTGCAAATTCTTCCTACTTGGAGCCTATCTACAACAGGTGTTACAGTGACCAGTCCTCAAGGTGTAACGGGTCCTATTGGTATCGACTTCAAGACAAGCGCCACACCACCTAGTGGAACTAATCAGAGCTTTACATTTGTACAACTCCTTAATGGAGTACAGCAGAAGTATATTACGGGCAATGGTGTAACGCTGGTTCCGCCGACTCCCACCGTCAGCATCGACAAAACCTATCCCTATGCCTACGTGTATCCTGCTGAAACTTGGGATACTCCATCCGCTGGTCTGCCGATGATGAATTATGGAGAGGGTTGGGAGACGTTTACGGCTACAATGTACTTGATGTGGGATCCTGGAATTCCGCCTTCAGGGCAATCATCCTGCACACCTGCCAAGACAGTTCAAAATGCGGATGGTACATTTACGCCTAGCACGAGTACGTGTGCCTCGATCCCTGTTCCTCTAAGTTCTGTGACATGGCATTGGTCTGGTTGTGCGATCAACCAGCTTGTCAATCAATCCAACGGGACAACCTATACATTGAGCACCACGAACGGATGCCCTGTTCAAACTCTCGGAATTCCACAGTCTTCTGGGTTTCCTACATGGTCTCCTGCGAGTTAATTCATCGTAATTGCAAAATCCGTGGAGGGATGGTGATGAAATCGATCATATGCTTTGTCTTGATGCTCCAGGGAACTCTTTGTTTGGCGCAAGCTTCTTTTGATGCCACCAGCAAGAAACCTGCTGCAATCAATCCTGCCTACACTATCGTGCTAACCTAGCCTACTGATACCTTCAGGTTGGGCTCCGCGATCCAAGTGAAGATGACAATCACGAATATAACTGCTGGAGATATCTTTTGGAGAGCCATTCCGACTACAGATAAAGATTCATGGTACAGAGGGTTCCATTTTCTTCTCATGAAGGATGGGAAGGAGGTAGAAACTACTGTCTTTCACCGAAAAATCTCAGGTAGGCAACGGCGAGGTGATCCTAATGAAGTCGTTAGTGGCAGCAGTGTTTTGCTTCCGAAACCGCCCGGGATAATGTTTGTTATGACGATTGATGTAAAGCACCTATATGAAATCACAGAACCCGGACAATACACTCTGAAGGTCAGCCGCACCGAGGAAGACAACAAGACCACGGTTTACTCTAATGAGGTAACGTTGCATGTCCGGCCCTAATCCAATCGGGAATTTCCCGGTGTCCGATCCCATTAACTAGGTTCTTCCTTACATTTGGTGCAAGCTGAGCTGGTTGCTAATCAGGCAGGATGGTCAATGCCAGGAGAACGATTTCGTTCTGAGCCTCGGAAGGGCCTGTTTATCAGACGCCCAGCACGACGCAAACGTATGTCTGACGGCACAAAACCCAAGCGTGAGGGCGCAAAAGGGGCACAAAATACTCGTCTTCGTGAAGTTTGCAGGGACTTAAATGGCGGCTAAGTTCCTGTAAAGTCAAATGGTTAACAGCTTGACACGGTAGAGGTCGTTGGTTCGAATCCAATCGTGCCTACCATATCCTTCAACAACTTAGCAGTGAGAAACAGCCCATTTGGAAACAGGTAAGGGCGAAAATCGCCATTACGCCGAAACCCGAGCGAGCTGTCCTAACCTACCCTTAACTTAAGGTGCTGCCAGCCTGTTCTGTGCGGCGCGTATGTCCACCATAACTGCTGGGCATACGTTCCGAGCGTCATGGTTGGCATGGCGTGTCGTAAAGTCCGTCGGCACGGCGCCATCATTGCACGTTCAATGTCAGTGTTATCGACTGTGCAAGAGACCCGGAAGATGCGATAACCGTCAACGGATAAGCCTGAGGATGTGGGGTCGACTGAGTGCTGCTGCTACCTGCACAGCCGCTTATGAACGCAGTTACCCCGAACATTACGAGACATAGGCAGATGAACCGAAAACCCTGACGCGATGCTCTACGGAGTCTGCCACCAATCGGCAACAGCATCAACCCAAGCAATATCGGAAGCGTGCTCCGTCTAAGCGGAATTCCATTGAAAAGCATTGCCGTAGTATTCGGTAGGGTCACCGTCAAGGTCACATTCGTTGCACCTGTACCCACCGCCACCGTTGATGGGGAGAACGTTGCGGTCGCCCCAGGCGGCAGTCCGGCCACCGCGAACGTAAGAGCTGCACCTGTACTCGGAGGCATCGCAACGAGAGCAAAGCTTGCCTGTCCGCCAGGAGAAACCGTCACCGATGACGATCCCGTGCTCGAATTGCTGATCGAAAAGCTCTCCACCATCTGCGCCAGTGGCGCGCTCGTCACCGGTGCAAAGTTCTGGTCTCCCGAGTACGACACCGTGATTGCATGGTTTCCGGCGGACAGCGCCGACGTGGTGAAGGTCGCAGTCCCTCCGCTCAGTGTCCCCGACCCCAATTGTGCGGTCCCGTCCAGAAACGTGACCGTCCCTGAAGGTGTGCCGCCGCTGGGAGATGTAACAGTCGCGGTGAATGTCACTAAATCCGAAACCAGAGATGGATTCAGAGATGAGCCTACTGAACTCACTCCCGGCGTCGCCGTTTTCACCGTCAAGATGACGCTTGCCATTGCGGTCTTATAGTCCGTTGTGTCGCTAGGGGTGAATGTCGCAGTCAGAGTCTGTTGCCCCGCACTCAAAACCATTCCTGGCTGCGGAGAATAAACGAACGTCCCGGCTACCGTTGTCACCGCATCCAATTGCGCGGAGCCGAGCGGCGTTCCATAAGTGATTGGTGCCGGCACTGCCCATGTAATGGCTGGGACGACCGGTCCGACGACGTAGGCCGCTGAGGCTACCGAGCTTACCGTATAACCTGTCGCCACCGCGATAACCTTCAATGTCTCGGTCGATGTCATGCTGATAGGGCCACTGTATTGAGGCGAGGCCGCGGTCGGCGTGCTTCCATCCGTCGTGTAATACAGCACGGCTCCCGGCGTTTGGTCCGTGATCGTCACCGTCTGCGCCGACGTATATGTTCCAGGCGCCAGATGGAAGTCCGGCGTCGCCGCCGCACCGGAAAACGTGACTCTACGCACCCGATAGTTGCACCAGTCCGCAATGTAGAGGCTCCCCGACTTGTCGAAAGCTAAGCCGTCAGGCACGCAAAACTCGGCCATCGTCGCAGAGCCGCCATCGCCGCTGAAACCGGTGTACCCACTGCCAGCCACCGTTGTGATCACGCCTCCGCTAGCCGGCACCCTCCGCACTTCGTTAACTTCGTTCGAAATATAGAGATTCCCAGTACCGTCCAGCGCGATCCCGATAGGATCAATCTCCGCATTCGTCGCCGGTCCGCCGTCGCCGCTCTCGCCTGTATTTCCATTGCCAGCCACCGTCGAAATGGTATCTGTAGCCGCGTTGACCAGGCGAATACGCCCATCGGCCGAATCGGCAATGTACAGATTTCCATGGCCGTCCAATGCAAGGTCTACCGGACTCTTAAGTGTCGCTGAAGTCGCTGGTCCACCGTCGCCAAGTGCACCCGTCCCGCCACCTGCGACCGTACTAATGATTCCAGTGCTCGCGGAGACCATACGCACTCGCCCATGTGCCGAGTCCGCAATGTAAAGATTTCCCGCACTGTCAAAGACTAGACCCTGTGGGCTGGCGAGATTGGCTGAAGTTGCCGGTCCGCCATCGCCGATATTCGAAAACGAGCCGCTACCTCCGGCGAAAATGTTGATCTTGCCCGTCGCCGCTGCAACCTCGCGCACGACGTTGTTAAACGTGTCCGCAACATACATGTTGCCTGCACCATCGAAAGCAATATGCGTTGGATTATTCAGGAGCGCGCTCGTCGCCGGGCCCCCGTTTCCGCTGTATCCAGATGTTCCGGGAGTGCCTACCGCAACGCTGATCGTACCTGTCGTCGCCCCGACCATCCACACTGTGTTGCTGACCGGATCGGCGATGTACAGATTGCCCGCAGCATCAAATGCCAACCCTTCCGGGTTGCGGAGCTTGGCGTCGATGGCTTGTTCCCCAGCCTCTGCTATTCCAAAAGCACCGGTTCCAGCCACAGTAGTCACTACCGCCACAGGCGGGTTTGTAATGGTATAGCTAGCTGAAACGGGGGCGCTGGGCAGAAACCCTGGAGCCACAGCCACCGCCTGCACCTTCGCAGACCCGGTAACAGTGATCGGCCCACGGTAACCTGCGCCGGCCGTGGTTGGAACCGATCCATCCAGTGTCAGGTAAATCTCCGCTCCTGTCGTCGCGCTCGTGACGCTCACCGCAGGCGGGTTAGCATACGTACCCACAGGCTGATTGAATACGGGGGCCGCAGTCACTGCCGTCGGTGGCGCAGCAGCCACACTTACTTTGCGAATTCGATGCGCCCTGATCTCTGCAATATAGATATTTCCCGCGCTGTCCAGCGTGATTCCCCCTGGATAGCAGATCACGGAGTCAATCGCGACCTCCCCATCGCCACTCATGGAGGAACACGTTTGCGGATGCCCAACAATGGTATTGATGATGCCGTTGCTGGCCGTCACCTCGCGCACAACATAGTTGTTGGTGTCGGAAATATATAAGTTCCCGGCCGCATCCACCGCTACTCCCTGCGGACCAAGGAGCCGTGCACTCGTAGCAGGGCCTCCATCTCCGCTGAAACTCGAGCCTGAAACGATCGGCCCGCTTCCCGCCACGGTTGTAATGACTCCAGTGCTCGCCGTGATCTTTCGAATCGCATTGTTCCCCCCATCCGCGATGTAAAGATTTCCGACGGTATCTATTGCAAGGCCTTGCGCATAGCTCAATGTTGCGCTTGTTGCAGGACCATTGTCGCCGGTATAACCATAAGTCCCGGTTCCCGCTACCGTGGTGATAATCCCTGTGCCCGCCGACACCTTGCGGACACGCGACGCGTCTGAAATGTACAAATTCCCAGCACTATCGAGCGCCAGCCCTCTTGGATTTTGAAGCTGCGCGCTCGTCGCCGCGCCGCCATCGCCCACGCTACTCGCCGTTGGATTGCCTGCAACCGTGGTAATCGTCCCAGTGCTGGCCGCAACCATGCGAACTACCCGGTTCCCCTCGTCAGCGATATACAGATTCCCGGCGCCATCGATTGCCAGAGCGTAGGGCAGTTGCAACTGTGCGCTGGTAGCTGGCCCACCGTCGCCGCTATAGCTGGCGATTCCAGTCCCGGCCACTGTCGTAATCACACCGCTTCCTACAGCAACTTTCCTCACAACGTTGTTTCCGCTGTCGGCAATGTAGATGTTGCCTGAGCTGTCTTCCACAGATGCCTGAGGACTGTTAAGGCTCGCAACGGTCGCCAAACCGCCATCCCCCGAGTACCCCCAGCTATCATTCCCGGCGATCGTGTAGATATACGAGCTCTGTGATAAACCGATGAAGAACTGTCCCGCGACCGCACTACTCGGGGTGTATCCGCTTGGTGCCGCAATTGCTGCCACGGTCTCCGACGCCGAAACCATAATCGGTCCGGTATAAAGCGTCGAATTCAGCGTTGGAATTGTTCCGTCTGTTGTGTAATAGATCGCCGCGCCAGCCACGGAGTCTGAAATCGTCACCGACTGCGGTCCGCCAGAACTCCCACCAGCCGGCGAGATCACAGGAGCGGGAGCTACCGGGAAATTCAGCGCAAAAGTCGCGGAGGTGTAGGTGCTCTGAACATAGCCAGTCTCCGACGCGTATGCCTGTATCGTCTCATTTCCGCCCACAGCCAGCGTAATCGGCCCCGTGTAGGGAACGAATCCATTGGTCTGGACCGGCCCCAGCGCGGAATAGTAAATTGTGGCTCCGGGAATCGATTCACTCATCGTTATCGTGGAAACTGAGGAGTAGGTCCCGCCCGCTGGCGAAATAACAACTGGTCTCAGGCCCGCCGTCAGCGGTGTAGTCGGGGAAGCACTGGGCGAGTAATTGCCATCTCCCGCATAGCTCGCCTCCACGTTGTGTGTTCCTGCGCCCACCGGCGCAATGTCTGTAATGGTCGCCGTCGCCGTCTGCGTTGGCTCCGTCAGCAGGATCGATGCGGTATCGACATACTGGGTCAGCATGGCCAAATCGGGCACGCCATCGCTATCGAAGTCACCCGCGACGAGGGCGAACAGACCGGTCCCCCTGCTCACATTCGGAGTCGTAACATACGCTGCGAATGTTCCGTCCCCGGCGCCGATCAGAAGATCGATCTGGTCATTGTAGGTATCGAGCCCCGCCAGATCAAGCTTGCCGTCCTGATTAAAGTCACCTGCGACAAGGCTCAGACCAGCGCCGGCGAACGGGCTGCCGGTTGCCTGTTTGAAACTCCCATCACCATTCCCTAAGAACACACCTACTCCCCCGCTATAACCGAAGGCCAGGTCCGTAACGCCATCACTATTGAAATCCCCAACCGCAATCGAATCGACAAACGTATTCACAGGAATCTGCGTCGGCAGTGCAGTAAACGTCCCATCACCTTTACCGAGGAGAACAGTAGCGCCGCTGGGAGCGAAGTAGTTGGCGACCACAAGGTCCGGAACGCCATCGCCATTAAAATCACCCGCTGCAATCACGTTAAAGCTTGAACTGTACCCGTAACTCGTCCCCATCGACGTGAACGTTCCATCCCCTTTGCCCAGGAAAATCGTGACTTCGCCTGAACCGACAAGTCCGCCCACGACTGCAAGGTCCATTTTTCCATCGCCATTAAAGTCTGCGGCAACCATCGACCCTTGAACGACATCGCCGCCAACCGGCCCCGGATTATAACCCTGGGTAGTTTGCGGCGCAGCGAACGTTCCATCGCCGTTCCCCAGCATGACCGTGACATTGCTGGTGCCGTAGCCGGTCGACGAATTCAACATCGCCAGGTCCGTCTTGCCATCTCCGTTGAAATCGCCCGCGATCATGGAGGAGGAATACAACTGCATGCCAGTCACCGCAGTCGTTGGCCCAGTCGTGAAAGTGCCATTCGCCCCGCCGAAAAAGATAGTGACTGAATATGGACCTCCGCTGAACGAATTGGTGCTCCAAAGCAAGGCAAGATCCGGAATACCGTCTCCGTTAAAATCGCCTTCAACTTCCCCTACGGGCGCATAGCTCAATGCCGGTGTCTGCGAAATAAGCCATCCGAATCCGGACTTACTCGTTCCCAACGCAGCAGTGCCCAAACTTGTATTCCCGAAGCTCGTGTCCAGGAAAGACACGTTCCCTGTCGGCGCAGCAGTGCCTCCATATCCCACAACCGTTGCCGTTAATGAGTAATTGGCCGCGTAGCCGCCAGCCGAAATCGCCGTCATGTCCGTGTAGACAGGACTCGGCGCGGGCCCCACGGTCAGCGACACAGGATTCGAGGAACTACTTGCACCATAGCCATCTTCGACAAGGACAGCTTTGTAACTATGTGTGCCGGCGCCAGGGACGAACTTGAATGTCGCAGTCCCGCTGCTCGTCAACACACCTGTTCCCAGAATATGAACATCGCTACAATAAGTCGCTGATGCATCGCAGAAGTTCACCTGGCCTGTCGTAACCGGGCTCGTCCCCGCCGCCACTGTCGCTGTTAGCGTAACTGCTGTTCCCGGAGTAACGCTCGTTACCGCCGAACCTCCGGCAGTCAGTGTCAGTGTTGTTGCCGTCGTGGGAGGAACGCCCCACAACGGTATCGTGCCCGAGACGCTTGCGTTGTAATTGCTATCTCCCGCATAACTCACATCCGTCTGGTGCATCCCGGCGGGCAAAGAAATATTGGCCGATGCAGTCGCCGTCTCCGTTGGTTCCGTCAGGTACAATCCCAGCGTACTGTTGTAATAGCCGCCGGCCGCGATGTCCGGATACCCATCCCCGTTCAGATCACCCACGCCAACCATAAGGTAATAAGGAACGCTGAGACCCGTAACGACCGGAATATCTCCGCCAAACGAACCACTGCCGTTGTTCAAGAGAACGTTTACGTTGCCGCTCGCGTCCGCCAGAACCACGTCCGGGACGCCATCCTGATTAAAATCCGCAACCTGTATCCACGTAACGCTCGTGGCATTTGAGCCCTGAACCGATGAAGACGGATTGAAACTCCCGTCCCCGTTACCGGTGAGTATCGTCACCGACTCGCTAGTGCCGCCTACACCGCCGGCCGCCACAGCGAGATCAAGTTTGCCATCTCCATTGAAATCGGCCGTGGCAATCTCCAAACCATCGCTCGTCCCACCATTGGTACCGGAATGCACCGTACCGGCAGTCGTAAACGTGCCATCTCCATTGCCTAGAAGGATGGTGATCAAGTCGCTGTAAGCATCCCCAACAGCCAGGTCCGTTTTCCCGTCCCCATTAAAATCTCCTATGGCAACGGCCGAAGGACGCACGGAAATCGAAGGAGCAGCAGCCATCGTAAACGTGCCGTCTCCATTTCCAAAGAGGATGCTTATCGTCGATCCGTAACTATTGATCACTGCCAGATCGGCAATGCCGTCCCCGTTGAAATCCGCAGTCAACAGTTGGGAGGGATTCGTGTCGCCGCTCGGCAGGTTGGCTTGGATCGGCGTCCCAAACGTCCCATCGCCGTTCCCGAGCAGGATAGAAACGGCGGATGAGCTGTACATCGCCACGGCCAGGTCTGGAATTCCGTCCCCGTTGAAATCAGCAACGGCCACAGAACCTGCAGTCGGCCCCGAAATCGAAGGCACAGGAGCTTCAGTGTAGGTTCCATCCGCTCTGCCCAGGTAGATCACCACCGGGTTGTCATTCACCACCAGATCAGGAATGCCATCGCGATTGAGATCGGCCACGAGCACAAATTTGCTTCCCGCCGCATTGATGGATTTAGGGTTTGGCCAGCCGACCCCGGCAACAGCAGTCCCCAGCGTCCCGGTCGTCAGAACGGAATTCCCATGGTTCGCATCCTGGAACGATACCGCCCCAGTGGGTGCCGCCGTTCTCCCGGCTTCGGTCACCGTGGCCGTGAGTTGATAGTTTCCCCACGATCCGCTCTCCGTGACCGTGGCCGCCGAGGCAATCGGCCCGGGCGTGCCCGTCACCGTCAGTGTCGATGCCCCTGACGCACTCCCGGCATATGTGTTGGTCCCAGCAAACACTGCCTTGAAGCTATGACTCCCAGTGCCCGGTCGGAACACGAGCGTCGCCGTTCCTGAGCCGGTCAATTGTGCCGTCCCAAGCAGATGAATATCCGTGCAACTTTTCGCAGTCGCATCGCAAAAGTTCACCTGTCCCGGCCTCACTGCAGTTACTCCCGCGTTGACCGTAGCGGTCAGGGTCACGACGCTCCCGCTAGTCACTGACGTAACCGCAGTGCCGCCCGAGGTGATTGTGAGGTTCGTCGTTGTCGCAGGCTTCGTTTGGCCGAATCCATTAATACTTGCAAAGCACAGTCCGACCAATACAACACAGAGACCTACGCACCCCTTTGAAGGCCTGACAATGATAGACATCCAAGCAAACAACGATGAACCACAACGCATCCGAAGCTCCCGTTGGCGGCAAGGGATCGCCATCAGGAACCAATCAGACCGCAAACATACGGTACAAAAGGCATCCTGCACAACTGCCCAGCAAGTTCGCCGCCTGAAAATCGTGTGAAGAATAACACGAATTTGGCGGCTCTCGACTGAGAAACTCAACCTAAATTACTCTTACGCCGGGAGCACTTCTTCCCCTATAGGCGATGAAGAAGTTGGGGCTGTGATTTGTTCAGCAAGGATGCTTGATAGTTGAAGCAGGTGTTTCCCTGGATGTTGGGTAGAGGATATAAGGCAAGCAGCGCACGGGCTTGCGGGCTCACAGGAATTGGCCCGGTCAATGGGTTGCCGGTCGCGGGGTTGTAGATCGTGACCGGTTAACCTTGCGCGTTCGTCGTGCCGTTCATTGCGCTCTGCCGTGGTTGGCGTCAGCTGTGCCGGTGCTTGCGCTACCATTGCGTGTCCATTGATTTGGCAGGCGCTATCACGCCGGACAGCGAATCTCGACCGGGTTCGTTGAGTCCGAGCTCAACGAGATTGTCTCGAAGCGGATGGTCAAGAAGCAGCAGATGCGATGGAACCGCTCTACTGTCTAGAGCTTTCTCAACGTTCGCGTTCAGGTGCTCAATGGGACTTTAGAAGACTCATTCCGTCATGGGCACAAGGGCTTCGGCCAATCTCGAACCAATCACAACTAACGCAGCATGACCACCCACAACTTTGCACACACTCTCTCCCTGAGGGCAAGACACATTTTCAGCGCCAAACGATCAATGAGAAGATCGCGCGATGGACGACAAAGCGGAACCTCTGACACTACACGACTAGGATTGTCGCAGTGCCCCAATCGCTTTTTAGGACTTTTGGTACGGCGGCGTCTCCATTTCATGCTGAAGTGCGGAGCGGTTCGCATTTTGACGCGTATTGTTTGAACATACTGAGTGCCGGGCAGCAATCAGATCGACCGTCTTTCCTCGCTGTTGCCGTTCGTGTCGCGTTGATTTGCAACCGTCAGCGTGGGTCCATCTATGGGTCAAAATTGGGTCCAATAAGCGCTTTGTTCAGTGCTGCTAAGTTACTGACATTGCGTCAAAACGAAGATCGACACGGTAGAGGTCGTTGGTTCGAATCCAATCGTGCCTACCATCCTTCCAATAACTTGGGGATCATGACCCTCTGCTGCTGCCGGTTTTGCGACTGGTTTGTACTGCAAGCTAGCCGCTGCGATCGAAGACGATGCCATGAGCTGAACCTGAATACAGTTGGTTAGGTATCTCTGCAATCTTCTACTCGAACCGAGAAGGGACCTTATTTAATACCGGTTTGTTGAAGAAGTCTGGGGAAGCGCGGGTCGGAGCGCAGCGGATCAAGACAGGGGTCTACCTGGAGATAAACCAAGCCAACATCGTGGGCTTGCAAGGCGTCCTCAAGCCAGCGGAAGGCCTGGTCCTTTTCTCCCAGGCCAGCGTATACCAGCGCAATTTCATATCGTCCAACCCCATTCTTTTGCACGTTCTCTTCCAGGAGCGGGATAATCTTTTTTGCAGCAACGATTTGACCGTCACGAGCATAAACATTTCCCAGATGCCCTAGAGTGTATGGGCCTGTTCTGGATTCCAGAAATGCATGAATAGACTCCGGATACATGTTCTTTGCTGCATAAATAGCACCGAGTAGGAAGTTCCAATCCGGTAGCCCAATGTCTAGTCCTTGAACGGTTCGTGTTACGCTCAATGCCTGATCGTATTGATGAGCAAAGTAGTAGATGAACCCTTCGGCGTGAAACGTACTTGCAGAAACCGGATCAAGATCGACGCTCTGTTCGATTTCGGCGATCGCCTCCTGTGGGTGGCCGGTTCGAACGAGGTAGAAGGCATACTTTTCGTGGTTGGTGGCTGAGCTGGGATTCAGGTTCAGGGCCTGGCGGAACTCTGCGGCCGCAGCTGGCCAGTCTCTGTCAAGGGTCATGGCAGTGTTGGCTAGCTCTGCATGGGCCTCGGACAGGGAATCGTTCAGCCCTATTGCTTTAAGTGCTTCCGTCTTCTGGAGAGTAAATGCCTGCTCATAAGGCATCTGTCCGGATTCACCCATCAGCCCATAACAGCTTGCAAGCGCAGAGTGGGCGCGGGCATAGTCGGGGCTTATGCCGATTGCCTGGCGGAAGTAATCCAGGGCTCGCTGACAGTCGGATCGATTCCGCAGCAACAACCCATGCAGATAGAGATCCTGTGCCTGGGGATCAACAGGGTGCGTACGATCGAGACGCGCCTGTTCCTGGGGCGTTACCTTTGTGCTGATCTCTTCCGCGATTTCCTGTACAACTTCTCCTTGCCAGGCGAAGACCCTACTGATGTCCTGGACGTAGGTGCTGGCCCACACAGGCCGATCAGTTCTGGCGTCGATCAGTTGCACACTGATGCGCACTTGGTTTCCGTCGCGCAGAATACCACCCTCAACTACGCCGTCAACGGCCAGCTCCTTCGCGATCTCGGGAAGCTTTTTTTGCGTTCCTTTGAAGCTCATCGAAGAAGTAAATGAGATGATGCGAAGAGTCGATACTTGCCCGAGATCGTTAATCAGCTCTTCCGTGAGCCCGTCGGCAAAGTAATCCTGTGCCGGGGCTCCTGAAAGGTTGTCGAATGGCAGGACGGCAATGGAATGGATGCCTTTGGATGCCAACGAGACATTGTGCCACTTTTTGAATGCAATCCAGCCACTAATCGCAATGATGGCTACAGCCACACTGGCTAACAATGCAACACGGCCGAGTCGAAAAGGCGGAGAGACCGGACGTCTGGTCTCCGCTGGTTCCGTTCTTTGTGCGATCTCCTTAATTGAACTTTGCTCCGACCGTGCAGGCTCGAAGTGGAACCGTGGCATGTAAGACCCGCTTAGCAGCTCGATCCTGACGGGAGGTTTACCGTCCTTTGCCTCCGCACCGTAGTAGCGAGCCAGTCTTTTTCGTGTTTCGCTGGCACGGACACGCACCACTGAATCGTTCCCAGTGTCATACCCGACAGGGCGTCGAAACAGTTCGGCTCCGATCATGCGTTCTCTGAGGCTATCCTTCTCCCCATCCAAAGCGTGGGTGACGACCAGTCTGAGGAACTCTTGGGTCCGTTTGCTGCCTGCTAAAGTTTTGCTGGCCAGAACCTCCTCCAAGTGTTCACGCACTAGAGCAATTTGTTCTGGACTGAGAACTTCCGCCTCGTGCAGCGGAGATGGAGCGGTATTCGGCATCGCCTCTGAAGTTCACTTCCTTGTGTCGCCTACTATATCAATCGTCCACTCTCCAAGAGAACCGACCGCTGCAAAGTGCTCTAAACGTCCTTTCGGTTGCCCATGCAAAGGGGTGTCGCAGGTTCATGCTAACTTGATTTAGTTTCAGCCAATTAGGCGGAAATTTTACGTAGCTTAACGTCCTGCTAAGCCGTTTATTGCTTTACATCGGGCTTAGCACGGTGCTCGAATGCGGCTACTCGTCAGATGGGTGTTGTTCGTTGTACTAGGGATTGTGCGGGTCTTCCCATCTGATGGCTCCAGTCCTTGGAGAAGACTTCTAGTTCCCTTGGCGCTTCTGATGCAACGGGAATATGTGTTGTGAGGTGGATCATTCAAGAGTCGTATTCCAGGTTCCGGACATCCGCAGTGCTCCCGCAATGGGGAGCACTGCGAGGATCGTGTCTGGTTGGAATCGTTACTTTCGCTTTGATCGCAGGGCCCCAGATGGTGTCTCAAGCTGCCGTCACAGATGTCAACGTGCGTCAAGCCATGGAACAGGGAGCAGACGCCATTAAAGCGGGGAATGCCAGCGAAGCAGTTACGGACTACACGGCCGTGACGCATGCTCTTCCGGAGTTTGCGGAAGGATATCTGGATCTTGGTCTGGCACTCGAACAGACGGGCCAACTCGCGATGGCTCACGATGCACTGGAGAGATCGTTACAGTTGAAGCCTGGACTTCGCGGCGCAAACCTCTTTCTTGGCATTATTGCGTATCGTCAGGATCGCTACAAAGATGCGGAGGCCAGTTTATTGCGAGAGACCCACGATGATCCACGTGATGCAAAGGCGTTTATGTGGCTGGGTGTCTGTTATCTGGCTGAGAATAACCCGAAGGCCGCGATTGCTCCTCTCGACAGAGCATACTTGCTGGATCCAAAGGATGAGGATATTTTGTATCACCGCGGTCACGCGTACCTGCTGATGGCCAACGCCTCGTATGCTGAGATGTTTAAGCTCAACGAGGATTCAATGCGCGTTCATCAAGTACTAGGCGAAGCATATGCAACTGGCTATCGGACTGAACAGGCCATCTGGGAGTTCGAGCTGGCCGTAAAGATGGCTCCAAACCAGCCGGGACTTCATGAGGAACTTGCCGATCAGTATTGGATCGCGGGCCAGATGGACAAGGCGGCTATAGCTTATCGCGATGAGCTCCGCATTGATCCCTATTCGACTACTTCCAAGTTCAAACTGGGTAGCCTGCTCGTGCTTAGACAGAGTCCACAGGAGGGAGTGGACTTGCTCAATCAGGCATTGCGCGCAGATCCAACATTGAACGACGCTCACTATTATCTGGGAAGCGGATTAATGAATCTCGGACGCGATCAGGACGCAATTCAGGAGTTCCAGCGGGCAATAGCTGCAGACGCTGGTAATGGCCGAGCCATCAGTTCGTACTATAAGTTGGCCAGGCTTTATCGAAAGCTTGGAGATACGCAAGCTGCCGATGATGCGATGCAGAACTTCCTGCGGATGAAGAGTCAGATTGCCGCACGGCAGGACCGCCATACAGCACAAATAACACGAGACCGGGCATCGCTTCCTGTTGATGATGCAGAGAGTACAACGGCCTCGACGGACCACTAACATTTCGAGATGTAAATGAGGAGCAGCCGCCCGGATTGAGAAGTAGGAGGAAACGCGATGGCGGCAATCAAGTTGGTAGGTGTTTTTGAGAAAAGGTTTACTTAAGGAGGCAGGCATGAATTTTTCTGAATTCGCAACACGGGCATTTGCGGCCCGTAGAACAGTGCGCCGACCGACAATCTGGCTGGTTCTGCTGCTTGCGTTTGCAGCGCTGGCTACACCCGTGCGCGCGCAGCTAGATACAGGCGGGATCGCCGGAGTGGTAACTGACCCTGATGGGAAGGTGGTGCAAAGTGCGCAAATCACTGCTACGGAGAATGCTACCGGCACGACTTATTCCGCTACGAGCTCAAGTGCAGGCTACTATGTGTTCCCGTCACTTCATACGGGGATATACAAGGTGACGGTCAGTGCTCCCGGCTTTAGAACGGTGGTCTATAACGGAGTTCGGGTCTCTATTGGCGCACGTACTGCGCAGGACGCTGTACTCACGGTAGGGTCGACTACAGAATCGGTCAGTGTGAGCGCAGCGGCACTGACGCTGGAAACACAGACGTCGGAGATCGACGACACCATTTCTCCTGAGCAGGTCCAATACCTGCCCTTGCAGGTAAGCGGCACACTTCGGTCACTCTCGACTCTGGAGTTTCTTGTACCTGGAGCAGTCGGGCCGGGCACGTCGTCTGGTGGCTCAGGCTTTCAGATGACAAAGATTAACGGCGGACAAGAAGAGGGCACGGACTATCTGATTGACGGCATCACGACCAATCGCATGGAGAATGGCTCGGGAAGTTTCGATATCGTTGCGCCCTCGGTCGAGGCAGTGAGCGAGTTTCATATCGATCTCTCCGGCCTTCCGGCAAACCTTGGCAACACTACGGGCGGGCTTGCTAATTACAACTCAAAGAGCGGAAGTAACCAGTACCACGGCGCGGTGTTCAACTTTTACAAAAACGCCGCACTGGATGGTAACAACTGGTTCAACAATGGCTATCTCGCCGAGACACCTTTGAGTAATACCGCTGTTCGAAAGAGCCTGCAGCGGCCTCCCGATACTAAAAATGATTACGGCGTTTCGCTTGGTGGACCGGTTCGTATTCCTAGGCTCTATAACGGAACAGACAAGAGCTTCTTCTTCTTTGGGTGGGAGCAGCTCCACTACAGCACTGGATCGTCTGTGACAAGTCTGATCCCAACTCCAACTGAGTTGGGAAGCAACGGGCAGTACTTTGATTTCAGTTCCACACTTGGCGGCGTCATTCCAGGGGCCTCGGATGCATGTAATTCGGTGCTCTATTACGGAGAGATATTCGATCCTACGACAGAAAAAACCGTCAATGGTCAAGCGTGCCGCATGCCATTTTCAGTCAATGGACAACTCAACACAATCCCCATGACCCGCGAGAGTGAGGTGGCCAAGGCGGTGCTTCAGTATCTGCCAACGCCGAATCTGTCGGGCGGAACAAATAATTATGTCTATGACACGCAAGATCAGCATAATGAAACCGTCTATAGTCTCCGGCTCGACCAGAACCTGACTGCCAGCCATAAGATCTGGGGTCTCTATAGCTCCCGTCAGAATACGGACATGGGGAATGGCCTCAATTTGCCGGCCCCAATCAACTCGGCTGGTGGGGGAGTTACTAATCAACTTGGCAAGCTCTTCCGTCTTGGATGGGATTGGACTATCAGCCCGAATCTCATCAATTCGATGACATTCGGCACTAACAGGTCGAATAACTACAACCTCTCTCGTGCGGCGAACATGAACACGGAATGGGATAGCAAACTGGGTATCGCTAATGGTAGTGGTCCCGTCTTCCCCGGATTTGTATTTGTCGGCAGTCCGTATCCAGGATTTGGCCAGAATATCGGCAGCCAGGATGTGGATAGCCTGATTGCTTTGCATGATGAGGTCCACTGGCAGCATGGCGCACACAGCTTCACGTTCGGCGGGGAGGCACAATATCACCAATATTCCTTCGTCAGTAAGATCGGCGGTACGTGCAGCGGTAATGCGGGCTGCTTCAGCTTCTGGGACAATCAAACTGCATCTGATACAACGTACTGGGGGCAGGATGGCAACTCATTCGCAGCCTTTCTCATCGGTCAGGCGGGTACGGCCAATGCAATCTCTCAGCTTCATGCTCCGCGCTGGATCATGCACTACGGCGCGCTGTTTGCGCAGGACGATTGGAAGATTCGCAAGAATCTGACACTGAACCTCGGTCTGCGCTGGGATTACACCACGCCGCGTCACGAAGCCGATGGCGACACGGCGATCATGGACATGAATGCTCCCAACAGCGCAGCTGACAATCTTCCCGGTGCCCTGGTCTTTGCAGGAAAGGGCGCTGGACGTAATGGGAATGTCGACGAGACCTGGGCGCGGACATGGTACAAGGACTTTGCACCACGGGTGGGATTTGCCTGGCAAGTGATTCCCAAAGACGTTCTCCGTGGAAGTACTGGCATCTACTATGGCCCTCTCGTCTATGCCGATTTTGGCCAAGGGACTATGCAGGGTTTCACGGTCAATCAGACGCTCTTCACTGCTGATCCGATGTCAGGCCCGCAAGTGGACGCTGGACTTCCAGTGTTACCCTCCACGCCGGATCTCGATCCTACCCAGTCGAATACTCAGGGGGTGGACAGTATTGAGCCAACCTTCGGACGTCCTTCGATGGTGCAGACGTGGACGCTCGAAAATCAGTATGAAATTACTCCCGATCTGCTTGTTTCAGTCGGTTATCTGGGGATGCACTCGACCCGTCTTCACGGCCTGATCGACTATCCAAATGACATCCCATTGAAGGACCTGGCGATGGGTACCTGCCTGCAATGGTGGGCTGCTGCTCCTTGCCCCAATGGCTTCAACTCACCGCCGCTTCAGCCCTATTCGAACTTCTTCAACGAATGGGGTTCGCAGGTATGGGCAGAGCAGGCACTAAGACCATTTCCTCAATATGGTTACATCAACGAGGACAGCTATCTCCAAAATGTTGGCCAGTCGAGCTACAACGCACTTGAGGCCAAACTGGAGCGGCGCTTCCACAACGGCCTGAATGTGCTGGCTTCCTATACCTTCTCAAAGACGCTCACTGATGCGGACGCTATTCAGCCGTACTACAGCACGCTGCAGAACCAGGGAGGCACGCAGAACCCCTACGATCACAAGGCGGAGAAGGCTGTTAGCAATGAAGACATTCCGCAGAACTTCGTTCTCAGCTACGTCTATGAACTGCCTGTGGGTCGTGGTAAGGCGTTACTGGGTAATGCTCCCAAGCCGGTCAATGCAGTCATCGGTGGCTGGAGAGTCAGTGGTGTGCATCGTTATATGAGTGGCCAACCCATCAGCTTCTGGGGAGCCAATGGGATTCCAGGCTTCGATAACGGTATCCGCCCGAATCGTGTGGCTGGCCAAGGGGTACGCCGTTCAGGCAGCTTCAATCCTTTCACATTCATCAACGATGGAAATACCGGTTACGATCACTCGTCTGGGGCTTGCTCTACCGGCTATTGGAACTGCGCGTTTGTGGCAGATCCTAATCCCAGTCCAGGCGTGAATGTGCCGTATCAGTTTGGCAATATGCCGCGCAACTCTGCTGATATCCGTAGCTTCGGATTCTATGATGAAGACCTCGGCATCAGTAAAACCTTTCCAATCCGGGAGAGCATCCATGCCGAATTCAGCGGTCAGATGTTCAACGCATTCAATCGTCATGCTTTCAATAAACCGGATTCGGGGGTGCAGGACACGAACTTTGGTCAGGTAGGTAGTACGCTACTGGGGCCAAGAAATATCCAATTTGTGTTGAGAGTTACCTACTGATCACTATGGCCTGGGCGCGTTATTGCGCGCTCAGGCTGAATCCGTGCCGATCCATTTGAAAGCTATTTTTGCGAAAAATCTGTCGCAACTCTGCGCCAGACTATCTGGAAAGTCCTCGTTCTCAGGAGAAAGCTCTTGAAATTCTGCTTTTGCGCTGCCGTGCTACTCACCATTTGTCTGCTCTTGGGATGTAGTAGCGGAGGAGGGACCTCGGGAACCGGCAATGGAGGAAGCGCCTCCGGTATACAGACACTCGATATGGGTACGCTGACTGAAGTGAACGATAGCTATATCTACACTCTTGCTAACGCAGCGGCCAGTGGATCGAACCTGAGTATCTCGAGTCAAAGCCAAACCGCTGGCACAGTGCTG
This sequence comes from Edaphobacter acidisoli, assembly GCF_014642855.1. NCBI lineage: Bacteria > Pseudomonadati > Acidobacteriota > Terriglobia > Terriglobales > Acidobacteriaceae > Edaphobacter > Edaphobacter acidisoli. Next base: position 3,192,250 of record NZ_BMJB01000001.1, read on the forward strand.
TCGCAACAAACGGCCAGCGGTGCAGGAGCGGAGATCGATTGGCACTTCATCCCGATGGGCAGTGGCCAGTACAACGTGGAGAATATGCTGACACATCAGGTTATGGGCGTTAGCAACGCTTCCACGTCAGCCGGAGCGCAGGTGGTTGAATGGGCCGACAACGGAACGGCCGATCATCTCTGGGAGTTCTATCTACTTTCCGATGGAAATTACCTCATCAAAAACGTCAACAGCGGACTCTATCTGGAATCTGTTTCATCGCGTAGTGTTGATCAGGGCACCCGCGCAACCAGCGGCGCTGGCTGCAACTGTCAGGAATGGACGTTGACCTCGACGGGCAGTTCTCCTTACCCGGATCCAAGTGGTGTCAACGTTTCCTATTCATCACCGGATTCATCGTCCACTGGTATTCATGATCCATCTATGGCGCAGGTGGGAGGAATGTACAACCTCTTCTCGACTCATGGGCTTCTCCATGAGCACCAATCTTCAGATCTCGTCAACTTTTCTGATGGGGGGTATGCTCTTTCATCGCTGCCGGCGTGGACCAACGCGTTCACCGGCGGCAGCGGCGATCTTTGGGCACCTGATGTCTCAATCCACAATGGTGAGGTATGGCTTTATTACGCTGCTTCCACATTCGGCAGCACTCAGTCCGGCATCGGTCTGGCGGTGAGTCCCAACGGTCAACCGGGCTCTTTTGTCGACTCGGGAGCAGCAATATATGTGTCTTCGAACTGCTCCGGCTCCAATGCGATTGATCCTGCTTCAGTTGTCGATTTCGCAGGAAATGCATGGCTCGTTTTTGGGTCGTGGTCAAGCGGGATTCAAATTATTCCAGTTAGCACCACCACAGGTGTTCCTACTGGCGCAGCATGCACACAGTTGGCTGACCATCCATCCGGCACCGGAATCGAAGGTGCTTATGTTTATCCGTACGGAGGGTACTACTATCTCTTTGCTTCGATTGACACCTGTTGCAATGGCGTAAGCAGCACCTACCGCATTATTGTCGGCCGCGCCGCTTCTGTGATGGGACCCTATACAGACCGTGGTGGTATTCCACTCACACAGGGCGGAGGAACGATCCTGCTCAGCTCGCACAGCAATATTAATGGTCCTGGGGGGGAGAGCGTCTTTACTGGCGCGTCAGGGGCTGTGCTCGTCTACCACTACTACGACGGAAACAATGGCGGCTCACCTGCCCTTGGATTGAATCAGCTCGGTTGGACGTCGGATGGCTGGCCCTATGTCAAATAACCGGGGCAGGCTTGGGACGGCGTTCGGCTTGAAAAACAGATTGGAATGCTTGCATATCAGAGGAGCCAATGTTGACCCTTGTACTTGATGCTCGTGGTGAGGCACAGCGTGGATTGCGTGCACAGATTCGCGACAAAATAGTCGATGCAATGTGTGTCCAACGATGGTGGATCGCCTTCGCGGCAGTAGCCGCATTCGCCGGGCTCTCCTGCTATGTGCCTGCACAGAAACCGCAGGCACTTCAGCTCTCGGGTGATTACTGGGGCGCGCATGATCCGTCCATCATCAAAGCCGGGGACACGTGGTATGTGTTCGCCACTGGAAAAGCTCGCGACGGTGGTCAATTTCAGATTCGCTGTTCCACTGACCTCCATGCATGGAGCCTTTGCGGACATGTATTCAATGAGATTCCTGATTGGATACAGCAAGAGAGCCCAGGGACCAAAGAGCTATGGGCGCCGGACATCTCCTTTGAAGGTGGGGAGTACCGTCTTTACTATGCGTTTTCTCTCTTTGCCAAGAATACTTCCGGCATAGCGCTGGCAACGAACAAGACGCTGGACCGATCCAGCCCCGCCTATAAATGGATCGACCGAGGCCTCGTATTGCGCTCAACTGTCGCCGATGACTTCAACGCGATCGACCCAAATTTTGTAATGGACGAACATCATCGTGCATGGCTTGCATTCGGAAGCTTCTGGGGCGGGATTAAATTGCGACGTCTGAACGACACGACAGGGCTTGCTAGTCGTCACAAGCTGTATTCATTGGCAACTCGATTTCGTCCGCCGGACCCATCGCCAGCAAAACCGGGACTGCCTCCCGATTGGCAGGCCATCGAAGCACCGTTTATCGTTCACCATGGCGGTTACTACTATTTGTTTGTTTCCTGGGATCTCTGCTGCCGTGGAACTCATAGCAGCTACCGAACATTAGTGGGCCGTTCCAGGAAAATCACCGGTCCATATGTCGACAAGAGCGGTACCTCAATGATGCGAGGAGGAGGCACGCCGTTGTTGAGTACCGACCGCCACTGGGTCGGACCAGGAGGCGAATCGGTGCTACTACAGCCATCTGGCCAGGACATTATTGTCTTTCACGCTTATGATGCGCACACCGGAGTTCCTGCTCTTCAGATTTCCACTCTGGTTTGGCGCGATGATTGGCCGAACTCGGTATTGGAGCAATAGTTGTAGCATGGTTTCTCTTCCATATGTAAAGCCATATTCTCCGCCCAGTTGGATAGGGGGCAAGTTTCGCAAAAAGAAGAACGTCCCAACAAATTGGTGCAATAAATCGTCTCATGATTGAGATATGTTCTATGCGCATCGCCCTATCTAGGGTGAAGCCAATCGGAGGAGTGTTTTTCGATGGCGATTCTTACCAATTGACTACGAGTTCTAACGCCTGCTTTATGGAAGAGCTCTTGGATTACGGCTTTCACCGAGCTCTCAGATGTATTAAGTTTCCAGGCGATTTCCTTGTTCGCGAGTCCATCTAGGATACCTCGTAGGACCTCACTTTGCCGTGAAGTTAGAGAATGAGTACGGTTCAATTGCTTTGAATGTGCTCCCTGTCCGGAAATGATGCTCTGAACTGCAGCAGCATCCAACCAAGTGCCCCCGCTTGCTACTAATTTGATAGCAGCAATTAGTTGTTCTGGATTGCCTTGCTTGAGAAAGATACCGGCAGCGCCTGCTTCGATCACCTGAAGCGTTGCTTCGTCTGATAGGCCTGCGGTGACCATTAGCACTCTGGCGCGGCTCGAGCACTGCTTCAATTCTGCTAAAAGATGTAGGCCTGAGTCCTCTCCGAGATCGTAATCGAGAAGGATAACATCTATCTCGTTGGTGGATAATCTGGCCAGAGCGTCAGACACAGTCGCACAATGAGCGACCAATTGAAAAACCGCTGATGTTTCGAGCAGGCGGGTCAAGCTCTCGCGAAAGAGGCTGTGATCATCCACCAACAAGATACGGATTTCAGGCATTGTGGACCTCAGTTGGCATTGCCGCAGAATTCAGACTAATCACAAAGCATGCTCCTGAAGGTAGGGATCTATAACGAATCTCTCCACCAAAAGAGTGCAGAAACGCGCGTGATAGATAAAGTCCCAGCCCGGTAGATGCTACGCCGTTCTGAAAAGGGTGAAAGAGGTGTTCCGGATGTTTTACCCCGCCCCCGTTGTCTGCAACTTCTATAACAATGTGATTTGCTTCAGTTCTTGCGTTGATGCGAAGGGTCCCCGCCGAGTGTTCGGAAAGCGCACGAATGCTGTTAGTGATCAGGTTCAGAAACACCTGCATCAGGCTTGACCGATCGGCCCATACGAGCGGAAGAAATGGCTCTACATTCCATTGGGTTGCAATATTTTCATCGCTAAGAGAAGGGGAGATAATAATTCGAAGTTCATCTAGTAATGCGATCAGATCGACTTCGGTTGCCTGATCTGCCGTTTGTCGCAGATTAAAATTTGCGATACTTCCAAGTGCTGAGATCAAGTTCCCCAGAGCTTCGAAGTCTTGGTTGCCAGCAAGCAGAGGTTCACGAGACAGGTTTTGATGGACTGCCGTAATGGCACCGCAGACGTTACGGATTTCATGAGACATGGCTCCTATGACAATGCGTGATCCGAGCATTAATTGATGAAGGCCAGATACCTCATGTGTTCTAAACTCTTCGGACGCATCGAGCACCATGACTGCCAGACGCAACCCTGCATTCGTGCGGTAGGTCGAAAAGCAAATATCGGCAAGGAATGTCTCGCCATCTTCACGTTGAGCGCGTGCCTGCATGACGGTGCGGAATAGCTGCTGTAGTGTGTCAGGACTGGAGATGTTTCGTAGCGAAGGCAGATAGCGATAGATAGCTCTGCCCTGAAGCTCTCCCTGGCGAACACCCAACATGCGGTGGGCAGCTTCATTGGCCATAAGTACCGCACTATTTGCATCGGCCGTGATGATGGCTGCTGGGCTGCTTTCAATCAAGACCCGTAGCTGTTCTTCTGCTTCCTTTCGTGCTTCGCTCTGGTGCTCGATCTCATCGAGATGTTCCATCGTCATTTTGCGATTGCGGTTAATCTCGCGTACAAACAGCCCAACGCCAGTGAAGGCTGCAGCATAGAGAACATCGCGTGTGGTTCCAGTACGTAGGCTCCATGCTAGATCGTCGAAGTTTTCTGCGAGGAGAGTGCAGAACATAGCGGCCAAAGCAATTTGCCAAGAGCTTAAAACGGAGCCAATCATTGCCATAGGGAGGAGGTAAAGAAAACCTAAAGGGATTTCACCTACAACTCGCCAATCAAGTAAAGCAATCGCCAATGTTAGAGCGGCTGCTCTAAACAGAGTCGCTCGCTTACTTCCACGAAAGAATATTGCGTAGATGCGCATATTGCCCGTTGTGTTACCAACATTGAAACACTTCCATTGTAGATTTATGTACGGACCGCAGTTTGTGCAATGGCGACATGTATTTGTGACCAAAAGATAGGGGCGAAGAGCTGAAAGGTCCGGGTGTGGTCATCGTCTTGCACTTTATGCTGAAGCTAGCCTGAGAGCATCCGATGCTGGGCTGTGGTGATGGCCCATGCACATTCCGCGAGTAAAACCTTATTTGAGTTATTTCATGCGAACGATTCGATATCTTGTCCGGGCAGTGAGCGTCCCAGCCTTGATGGGCCTTCTGTTTGGGTGCTGTTTGAGCGCTTCGGCGCAACAGGGGCTGACTTGGGATCAAGTTAAGGCTAAGTTCGAGACAGGTAATCCCACGCTGAAGGCAGATGCAGCCAACGTGGACGAGATGAAGGCTAATGAGGTAACAGCATATCTGCGGCCGAATCCTCAATTTACCCTCTCGACAGATGGTACGCAGATCACCCCGTATCATGGAGTTTGGCAACCACTGGTTGGTACTCAGATCCAAACTGCATTTAGCTATCTGCATGAGCGCGACCACAAGCGGGAACTTCGTCTTAAGAGTGCTCAGCAGGGTACACAGATTGCCTCCTCACAACACAAAGACCTTGAGCGAAACCTGTTGTTCACGTTGCGCGCCGTGTTTGTGCAGACGTTGGAAGCGAAATCGGTTGTTGCTCTTTCCCGCGAGGAATTAGCCTATTACGACCACATTATCAAGATCAGCCAAGATCGGTTCCAGGCCGGCGATCTCGCGCGCATTGATTTAGATCGGATTGAATTGCAGCGCGTGCAATACGAGTCTGATCTTGCGACGGCCGAGGTCAACTTACGGACAGCAAAGATCCAGATGTTGCAGCTTCTCAATGACAAGACGCCAGTGGATCAGTTTGATGTTGAGGGTCCCTTCGTTTTCCAAGATCAACTGCAACCGCTTGGGACGTTTCGTCAGATTGCGCTAACAAACCGGCCGGATCTACAAGCTGCACTCGAAGGTTTGCAGCAGGCACAGACAAATCACAAGCTAGCAGTTGCCAACGGATCCACGGACCCCACCTTCAGTGGCTGGTGGACTTACAATCCGTCCTTCAATAATCCGTATGCCCACGAGACCTTGGGGCTCAGCGTCAGCATTCCCTTACGTATCTTTGACCGTAACCAAGGCGAAAAGCTGCGCACGCAGATCGACATTGACCGCAACCAGCAACTGGCCGATGCCTCGCGCGCACAGCTTTTCAGCGACGTGGACTCTGCCTATGCACAGGTGAGCAGCAATCTGACGCTGCTGCGGCCTTATAAAACGCAGTATCTTACACAAGCATTGTATGTCCGCGACACCGAGACTTATGCCTGGCAGCATGGGGGAGCATCATTGATGGATTTTCTAAATGCACAGAGCGACTATCGTAATGTTCAGATGGCATATCTGCAGCTGGTAGGTTCTTATCTGACAGCAGCTGCGCAGCTGAATCTCTCTGTAGCTCAGGAGGTGATTCAGTGAAGACTTGGACCGCGATAAAGCCTGTCTGCTGCTTTGCTATCTGTTTGTCGCTGACGTCATGCGGGAAAAAGTTTAATCCTGCCGACGGTGCGGCACCTCCCGCACAGGTGATCGACGCGAGCAACTCCAGCGTGGTGACGGTGGACAAGCCTGAACAGTTTGCCCTAGTCGCAGCAGAGAGCTATGACGCTCGTGACAAACTTAATGTAACAGGATCGGTAAGCCCCGATATCTCTCGCGAAGTTCCAGTAATTTCTCTGGCCAGCGGGCGCGTCGTGGACATCCGTGCGCGACTGGACGACAACGTGAAGAAGGGCCAACTGCTTCTACGTGTCCAGAGCCCCGACGTCACTAATGCTTATGATGCCTATCTCAAGGCCCTCAATGATGAGCAGATGACAAACAAGGCTTACATCCGCACCAAAGACCTTTTTGCACACGGAGCTGTTTCGTTGGGGGCTCTGGAGCAGGCAGAAGATGCGGAAAAGGATTCAAAGGCTGACCTGGGTGCGGCAGCGCAGCAACTTGAAACGCTTGGCGTCAGCAGGGATCACCCATCGAGTATTGTCAATGTTTATGCGCCGATCTCCGGCGTAATCGTTGCGCAGAATGTTACCAACGCAGCAGCGGCAGGCGTCACTTACACGGGATCGTCTACGTTGTTTACCATTGCTGACCTCTCGCGTGTCTGGATTCTTTGCGATGTGTACGAGAATGATCTGCCAAAGTTGCGGCTAGGACAGACTGCGATGATTCGACTGAATGCATATCCAGACAGGGTTCTTACGGGGCGCGTCAGCGACATAGGCCCTGTGCTCGACCCGACACTGCGTACCGCGAAGGTGCGCATCGAAGTGCCGAACCCTGGCATCCTGCGATTGGGTATGTTCGTCACCGCCACGATCGAAAGCCAGACGAAGAAGACCCATGCCGTCATTCCTGCTTCGGCCATCTTGCATTTGCATGATCGCGATTGGGTATTCGTGCCTGCTGGCGACAAGAAGTTTAAGCGCGTGGAAGTGACTGTTGGCGACACACTGTCCGGTAGTCGACAAGAGATTCTCTCCGGCATAGCCCCTAGCCAACAGGTGGTCGCCAATGTCTTGTCTATCGAAGAGACGCTGGAGGCGCAATGATCCGCAGGTTGGTCGATTTTGCGCTTGGGAGCCGTTTTCTTGTTCTTACGATCGGTATTGTGCTCTTTATCTGGGGCTTTGTTTCGTTTCACAATCTGCCTGTCGAGGCCTATCCCGATGTCGCCAATAATTATGTTGATGTGATCGCGCAGTGGCCAGGCATCTCTGCGGAACAGGTTGAGCAGCAGGTAACGATTCCAATCGAGACCACACTGAATGGTATCCCCGGAGTTGCACACGTTCGATCATGGTCGATCTTCGGACTCTCTACAGTCGAGCTGGTCTTCGGGGAAGACACAACCGACTTTGAAAACCGTGAGCGGGTGCTCGAGCGCCTATCGCAGGTGACATTGCCTACCGGAGTGATTCCGCAGATGGGTACCGATTGGAGTCCAGTTGGACAGATCTACTTCTACACGCTACGCAGCGTGAACCCAGAGTATGACGCGATGAACCTGAAGATGCTCGAGACCTGGGTGATCGAGAAGAACCTTAAGTCTGTTCCTGGAGTAGTGGACACAAACCCGTTTGGTGGCCCAACGCGCGAATATCAGGTGAGATTGGATCCTGACAAGCTTGTCTCTTATGGCTTGAGCATCGCGCAAGTGGAGCAACAGCTCACCAACAATAATGCGAACGCTGGCGGTAGCTTTATTCAAGAAGGTTCGCAGCAGATAAACGTGCGCGAGGTCGGCCTGGTCGGCAACATCCAGGACATCGAGAATACCGTCATCGCTGCGAAAAATGGTACAGCCCTGCGCGTGAAGGACATTGCCGAGGTGACGCAAGGCCCGATGATCCGGTTAGGCCAGTTCGGTGACACGTATCACCGCGAGGATGGCAGGTTGGTAGACAACAATGATGTTGTCTCTGGCATCGCGCTCCTGCAAAAAGGCGCGGATGCGCAGCCAGTACTTGCCGGTATTCATGCGAAGGTGAAGGAGCTGAACGAGCAGATCCTGCCGAAGGGAGTAAAGATTGTTCCTTTTATCGACAGAAGCGACCTGTTGCACTTCACCACCCATACAGTGCTGCACAACTTGGGCGAAGGCATCTGCCTGGTCATTATTATCCTCTTTCTCTTTCTAGGGAATGCACGCGGCGCGTTGATTGTGGCGTTGACAATTCCGTTCTCGCTGCTCTTTGCCGCTACCTGCCTCGATCTGAAGCATATTCCCGCCAACCTGCTTTCGCTCGGCGCACTGGATTTCGGCATGGTGGTGGATGGCGCTGTGGTCATGGTTGAGAATATCGTCCGTCACTTAGCACACAAGGACGATAACGGCAGGACAACGCAGGCGAAGATATCCGAAGCCGCGCACGAAGTTCAGCGTCCGGTCTTTTATGCGATTGCCATCATAATCACTGCCTACTTGCCGATCTTCACACTGCAAGCAGTCGAAGGCCGTCTCTTCCGGCCAATGGCCTGGACGGTAGCATTTGCTCTACTCGGAGCTCTGCTCTTCTCGATTATCCTCGCACCTGTACTATGTAGTCTGCTTTTTCAAAAGGGTGCAACGGAGTGGAAGAACCCCATCATGGAGTTTCTCCGCAATCGCTATCGCCGTGGGGCTACATGGGCCATTCGACACTATAGGTTCACTATTGGCATGGGTGTTGTGGCACTCCTGATGGCTATCTACCTTGCCTTTGGAGGAGTCATCGGCTCAGAATTTCTGCCACATCTTGATGAAGGCACTATATGGGTACGTGGCACTCTAGAGCAGAGTACCGGACCTGATGCAGGGATCGCCGTAGCAAATCAGGCGCGGCTTCTTCTCTGTTCATTCCCCGAAACGACTGAGTGTACCAGCCAGACCGGACGCCCGGACGATGGGACCGATCACACGGGGTTTTTCAACACCGAGTACTTCGTTGGACTAAAGCCCGAGTCTCAATGGAGGTCCATCTTTCACGGCAACAAAGACAATCTGATTGCCGCGATGAACCTTGAGCTAACACAGAAAATACCTGGCGTCATCTGGGGGTTCTCCCAACCAATAGAAGACAACATGGAAGAGGCGGTCAGCGGAGTGAAGGGCGAACTTGCTACCAAGGTTTACGGTTCCGACCTCCATACGCTTGAGGACCTTGCCAACCAGATCGAAGCTGTAATGAGCCATGTCAAAGGCATTGCAGACATTGGGGTCTTCCAGGTAACAGGGCAACCCGATCTGGACATTGAGGTAGATCGCCAAAAGGCCGCACGCTGGGGTATCAACGTCGCTGACGTACAGGATGCCGTTCAAACTGCTGTTGGTGGTACGGCTCTCACTCAGGTACTCAAAGGTGAACAGGTCTATGCCCTGACGCTGCGTTACCTGCCGCAATACAGGGACACACGGCAAGCGATTGAAAATATTCGCCTACTTTCTCCATCGGGCGAACGAGTATCACTTGCTCAGCTATGTACTATCCGAGAAGCTGATGAAGGCTCCGAAATTTACCGCGAGAACAACCAACGATATGTCGCTATTAAGTACAGCGTGCGAGACCGCCCGCTCGGCGATGCGGTAAAAGAGGCCATTGACAAGGTCAACCGTGAAGTGAAGCTCCCACGCGGATATCACCTAGGGTGGGAGGGGGAGTATCAGAGCGAACTGCGTGCAGAAGCACGGATGGCTGTTATCGTTCCGCTGACTGTCCTCTTGATCTTTATTATTCTCTACTCGATGTATAAGTCGTTGAAGTGGGCGTTCCTCATCATGGCCACAGTAGCGATGGCCAGCATTGGAGGCCTGCTAGTCTTGCTCATCACCCATACAAACTTCAGCGTCTCATCTGAAGTAGGTTTTCTCGCGCTGTTCGGCGTTTCGGTGCAGACAGGCGTCATCATGCTTGAGTACATCAACCAGCTCCGTGCACGAGGTCACACGGTGGAGGAGGCAGCTGTAGAAGGGGCGGTCCTTCGCCTCCGTCCGATTATGATGACTATGCTCGTGGCCACCCTTGGCTTGCTGCCTGCAGCGATGTCGCATGGAATTGGCTCAGATTCGCAGCGGCCATTTGCTATCGTAATCGTCGGTGGTCTCATCACCGACCTTGTCATGAGTATCTTCCTGCTACCGACGCTCTATGTTTGGATCGCACGGGAGAAAGATGTGCTTCCACCGCCTGGGGCGGAATTTGAAAACTAGTTGCATGCTAAGACAATTAGTTTTATTTCCATGCACGTGACCAGCGTGCGCCTTCGGTTTCACCGGTGCGGAGACTGGCGTCAACGCCAGCACTCTTTTCGATCAACCTGCCGAAGAGCCAGATCAGGTCCGAGAGGCGATTGAGATAGGCCAGTAATTCGGCCTGCACTTGGACGCCGCTCTCCATCAGGCGGACGACGTTGCGTTCGGCGCGCCTGCAAGTGGTGCGGGCGACCTCGTACGCAGCGGACTGGGGGTGCGCGCCTGGGATTGACCAGTCGGAGAGGATTCCGTCAATGACTTCAATTTGATGGACGAGCATGGTGAGGTGCTCAACTTGCTCACGAGTGATGACAGGTACGTGTTTGCTCTCCGACGGCGAGGCTAATGCCCCACCAATGCTGAAGAGTGTTCGCTGGATTTGCTCAGTCCACTCATAAATCTGTTGGTTGGTGCAGATGCTGCGAGCAAAGCCGAGGGCTGTATTCAATTCATCGACCGAGCCGTATGCTTCGACACGCAGATCGGCCTTTGAGATACGAGTACCTCCAGCAAGTCCAGTCTGGCCACTGTCGCCGTGTTTTGTCGCGATGCTCATGGTTACTCTTTATACGCCGGCTGTTGGGATGCCGGCGATAATTCCGGCATCCCGCTTTCAGATTATCGGATGCTCCAGGATTCGCCACCAAAGCTGACTTTGAGGCCAGTGCGAAAGGTGAAGGGTAAGGCTGGATAGCCAAAGGCTTCGCTGTAATGTTCGCTCAATAGATTCTGAATATTGGCGTAGGCCGTGACCGCGTGGCTGACTTCATAGCTTCCGCTGAGGTCGAGTCGTTGATAGGCACCGAGTAGATTGTGGTTGGGCAGTAGCAGGCTGTATCCAAAATTTTCATCCGAAAGGTATGTGCTATCGTCGCGGCGTCCAACCAACGTTCCGGTGAGAGAGCCGTACCAGCGCGAGCGCATGTAGTTCAGACTGAAGTATCCGGTGTGTGGTGCCCGGCGAAATGGGCGTGCTCCGATCAGCGGCGAATATTGGCCAATAGGAATGGTGCTGAAGTCTGAACTGGTGTTATAGGCCGGAGCTGATTCGCTCGAAAATGACCGCTGAACTGCGGCGTCAAGATAGGTATAGCCGCCACGCGCGAAGAGATGATGGCTGACCTGGTACTCTCCCTCGGCTTCGGCACCTCGAGCGCGGAAGGCCATGGAATTGATCGTCGCACCGAACTGCGTCGCAGGATCGCTCCCAGCCGGGATGCCTAGTTCGAGTAACGCGGATTGGGGAACATATTCGACACCGTTGGTGAACTCGTTGTGGAAGTATGTTACGCCGATGCGGGCGCGTCCGTTCCAGAGTTGCTGGTCAAGGCCGCCGTCGTAGCTACGTGAGGTCTCTGGGCCAATGGGTGAGACATGATATTGAGAGATGAGCGAGCTGCCATTGGGTTGGGATGCAAGCAAGTCATAGAGCGAGCTGTCTTGGTCGGAGATGTTCGGCTCCTTAATGCCTTTGCCAAAACTGAAGTGGAGCTTGGTTCCGCTCAGCCAATGTGCAGCCGATGGGCGTGCAAGATAGTACGCAAGCGAAGCGCGAGGTGTAGCGGCAAAGCCGAAGAGTCCATTGTCTTCAAGCCCGCTGCCGAGTGTGTAGTAGAGGCGGTCACCGAGAGCACCTCCGAGTTGCAATGTGTAGCTGTAGTTGCCGCGCTCGATGGAGTTTGGCGTGCTGCCTTCAGAGAGAGTGTAGCCGCGTTCGTCCTCATACTTGAAGCCGCCAAGGGCCACGAGGCGAGGGCTGAATTGGTAGTCCGTCTGAGCGTAAACGAAGTCGCGTTTGCTGGGGGCTTTGTAGACGCTTGGATAACTGGAGCCGTAGCTCGCTCCGTACTGGAAGATTGCCTGGCCGGTGACGCTGTACCCATTTGCTCCAGTGATGGTGAGGGGCTTTCCAAGATAGAGGTCGGTGTTTGGATCGTAGATGCCGGTAGGCGCGTAATCGGTGTATTGGTAGTTGAGTCGGAGACCACCATAGCGGATCTGATTGTGCCAACGGTTGGTGGTCTGGTTGTTCCAGATGGCAGAGTAATAGTTCTCCTGCTCCTTGTAGCCTGCTGCATCGGCGATACCGTAAAGCTGTATCGTGTTTGGCTGACCGGCAGCTACAGCGAGATGGCGTACGGTAAAGCGCAGGTTGTTGTCGGTGTTCGGTGTCCAGCCAAAATTGCCTACATAGGTTGCGTTGTGGAACTGGTCGCGCGGCAGATTGTTGCGCGTGTCCATGCGTGAGAACTCTGAGAGGTAGTCGAACTGACGGAAGAGTCCGCTGGCAGAGACTGCCTGGCTATAGGTTCCGAAGTTTCCTGCATCGCCCGCATAGGTGAATAGTGGCAGCCCTGTTGTGCCGCGAGCGGTTGTGAGACTGACAACACCGGCGAGTGCGTCGGAGCCATAGAGTGTGCTGTTCGGCTGACGCAGGACTTCAATCTGATCGACTCCAACGGTGGCGAGGTTGGCGAACTCGACCGCGCCCCCGATGTCGTTGGCTGGTACACCGTCGATGAGCACTTTGTTGGCGTTGCTGTTACCACCACGGATGTAGAGAGCGGTGGTGCCCCCAGCCTGTCCGCTCTGCGTGAGTTGAAGTCCAGGAACGAGACGTAAGGGATCGGCAACCTGTGGAGTGTAACGAAAACTGTCAGAGGTCAGGACCGTAACGGGCGCTCCAACTTGCGCTATTGGCGTTGGGGTTCCAGTGGTGACTGTTATTTGCTGCGTGAGTGTTCCCGTCGCAAGAGTGATGTCGATATTGGAGTTTATGAATGGGGTGGAGAAGATGGGCTGACTGATTGAGGTTTGAAAGGTGGGCGCTGTGGCACGGACGCGATAGATGCCGGCTGTTTTTACAGGCAGGACATATTCTCCGGCCTGGCCGGTTGTTGTAGTTGCAGCCACTGTTGCGCCGCTGAGCAATTCAACTTTGGCGTGGACGACTATTGCTCCTAAGGGATCTTTGACGGTTCCACGAAGCGTGCCCTGGGCGGTGGCCTGGATTGAGGATAGCAAAAGCGCAATGACGAAAAAGCAAATTGCGCGGACGATTGCCCGCGAAGCATGAAGTGTTGAACGCATGGTCCCCCCTCGGGATAGGTGAGGCAAGGCCGGTCTCCTGACTTTGCGCATCATCGGCTCCGGAGCAGCCTTCCCAGAACCGTTTGGTTCCAGTGGCTTCAAGCAGCATCGCTCGGATCCTCTGCGCTTACAGTTACGGGGTAGTGGCGGATTCGCACCGCGCTTCCCGACACCTCGCCGGTGGGTTAACAGTTACAAGCTGGGCAGTCCAGCTCAGAACGAAGAAGTGGGAAGAATAAACAGCGCTCGTGCCAGCGGGACTGCTGGCGAGAATGCTCTTCAGCTCTCCCTTCGGAGCTGAATGAAGCCCGGTTGGCCTCTGGCAGGTCTCCTGACTCTGCGCTTCAACGAAGTTTCGACTCACCTTCCCAGGGTTTCAGCCCCAGTGGCTTTGAACTGAATGTCGAAGTTCTCCACGCTCACAGTTACGGGGTAGTGGCGGATTCGCACCGCGCTTCCCATCACCAGATCTAAAGAGAGGGTATCTCGCATAGGAAGGCAGGGTCAACCGCCCGGGTCTTGCATGCTGTCCAGGACGCATGTGTAAGAGCGTCCACGAGCACGTGTATCCCCACTTTTATCTTTGTGGTTCACTTCTACAACTTTGGTTGGTGTTGATGCACATGGCGTGCCATACCCCGCATGAATGCTCCACGCCATGATGTTTCAGGGTGCAAGATTCCCAATTTGGAAACTGCGCTACCTCAGCGTTAGGAGTGTTCAACCGACACGACTCAAAAAGATTTGCCTGAAATGCCATGGCACGGGGCGTAGAGATTAATGCTTTTGTGCTGCTCTACCGGGATCACGATTCGAGCTTACCCGGTCTCGCGCTTTGTTCAGAGTCTGTCCGGTGCCGTGCAAAACTGCCACGGCTTCGCAATAAAACCGCTCAATTGGTTGTTGTTGAGCAACGTAGTTGGGCCCCCTGATTAGCTGACGTACACGCTTGCTGCTTGCACCGAAAGGTTTGAAATGCCTGATTCGTCCAATGTTTCCGCAGTTCGGTCCGCCGGAATTGCTTCCTGCCAGCCTGAGTCGCATGCCTCCCAAGTATGTAGCGTGTTGCCGTTTGCAGCGGCGAAGCCTCGCACCGTTTCGGGATGCCAGTCTGTTGCTCTAGATCGCATAAGCAACGAAGCAATCCTTGTGCCATACAGGCGGGCGACGAAGCGTCAAAGATTAGGAAGCTCTAAGCTTCTTCCTGCCATGATGCTACGGTGGGCTGTGGCTGTGTTATTGGCGACGACAATGTTTGCTGTAGCAGGAGCGCAAACAGCGACGACGACGACGCTGACAGTTGTACCGACCAGCACATCCGATGGGTCTGTGGTTACGATGACAGCTACGGTAAAAGCGGGGGCCACCGCGCTGACCGGAGGCACCGTCACATTCAAAGATACTTACAACAGTGTCGCAGAGACGTTAGGCACAGTGCAGGTGCAATCGGCGAACGGGAATGCGGGAACCGCTGTGCTCAAACAGGAGTTTGGGTGGGTCGGCACGCATTCGATCATAGCGACTTTCAACCCGCCCTCAGCGTACGCTGCAAGCTCTTCTTCGGCGCAGAGCGTAACCGTCAGCGGCCCATACCCCACAGTTACAAGCCTGTCGTACGCCGGGACATCGGGAAACTACTCGTTGACAGCGACCGTTATAGGTGCCGGTAGCAACAGTCTTTCTCCAACGGGAAATGTGTCTTTCCTTGACACGAGCAATAGCAATTACCTGTTAGGAGTGGCTGGGCTGAGCGCAGGCACGATTACGCAGCAGGTCGTGTCTGGTAGCAATTCGCCTGTTGCCACCGGCCATGGTCCGGTGGACGCAGTTGCTGGTGACTTCAACGGAGACGGCTTGGTCGATCTTGCCGTATTGAACTACACCGACAAAACAATAAGTATTCTGCTGGGCAATGGAGCGGGTGGATTCACAGCTACAGGTAAAACTTATGCGACGGGTAGTAAGCCTGTTGCTATTGTTGCCGCGGATTTTAATGGTGACGGCAAACTCGATCTTGCTGTGGCCAATTCAAGCGCTGGTACGATCTCAGTTCTGCTTGGAAACGGTGATGGGACATTTCAATCTCAGATAACATACGCTGCTTCCACACTTGATTTGATGACTCCTACCGCACTGGTGGTGGGTGATTTTAATGGTGATGGCATTCCAGATATTGCAGTCGCGGGTACCCTCCTAGGTGGTGGCACAGTCAATGTTTTGCTGGGAACTGGCAGTGGTACATTTTCCAATCCCCCTTTGACCGGGATAGGCGTCGGCAATAATCCAGCCTCGATCGTCGTGGGTGACTTCAACGGCGATGGCAATCTGGATTTTGCGACTGCTAACCAGCAGAGCAACACCTACAGTGTCATGTTGGGCACAGGCAATGGGAGCACCTTCAATCAAGTTACTGGATCGCCCTTCACGACTGGCAGCGGTACTAGCCCCGCTGCTTTAGTAACAGCCGATTTTAACGGTGATGGCAATCTCGATCTTGCCATCGCTGAAAGTGGAAAAAACAGGGTGGATATCTTCAAGGGAAACGGCAATGGCACCTTCACATTGCAGGCACCATCCCTTGCAACAGGTAGCTCACCCTCTTCCATCGTCTTCGGGGATTTCAATGCCGACGGCAAGATCGACTTGGCAGTCGCCAATTCAAGCTCTAATACCGTGGGGATGTTTCTTGGCAACGGAAATTTTAGCTTCCAGTCGCAGACGACTACTAGTGTGGGTACGCTTCCATCTGTGGCCGCGGCCGCGGACTACAACGGCGATGGCACCACCGACCTGGCATCTGCAAATGATGGCAGTAACACCATTAATATTCTGCTGAATGAGATGACGGACACAGCAAGTGCGCTACTTACGGGCGTTTCTGTGCCGGGAAGTGGTACGCAGCACAATGTCGATGCTTCATATGTAGGGGACACGAACTTCGCCGCAAGCACTTCCGGAACCGTATCTCTTACCTCCACCAAAGTTGCAACCTCCACACTTCTGAGTGTAAGCAGCACTTCGCCGAGCTATGGGACACAGGTCACGTTCACGGCAAAGATTGTGCCTCAGAGCGGCTCTCTCCCAGTAGGTTCCCTGACCCCAACAGCTAACGTGGCCTTTTACGACGGGGCTACATTGATTGGCTACGCTTCTCCATCGAGCGGTGTAGCCACTTACGCTACGAACTCATTGACCGTAGGAACGCACACCATCAAGGCAGTCTTTCCAGGTAGCGGGACAGATCCAAACTTTGTTGGCAGCACTTCGTCAACCGTGACCGTGACCGTCGGGCAATCGACGCCTGTGATCACCTGGGCGAATCCGGCTCCGATTCAATACGGAACGATTCTGTGGACGACCCAGCTGGATGCCGTGGCAACCAACAATGGCAATTCCGTAAATGGAAGCTATGCCTATAGCTACAACGGCGGCACTCAAGCCATGGGTGCGATTCTTCCGGTGGGAACTTATACGCTCAGCGTTATATTCACACCGAGCAACCCGACGGCCTTCACCTCTGCCACCGCTACAACGACGATTCAGGTCAATCAGGCGACGCCGGCGATCACCTGGGCCACCCCGACCGCCGTTACTTATGGTGCGCCGCTGGACTCCATCCAGCTCAATGCCACTGCAACGAACTCGATCCAGGTGCCACTGTCGAGCTACTACAACGTCTACGGCATCTATACCAACGGAAGCACCTACAACACGGGCGGGTTCGACAACGATGGGAACGCCTACTCTTCGAACTCGTTGGGTACGACGCTCACTTGGAATGGCGTAACCTACACGTTCGGCCCAGCTAATGCTCCCGATGCAGTCTACGGAGACGGCACCACAGCTACGCAGATTACGCTTCCTGCTGGATACTATGCCACGCTGAATCTGATAGGCGCGATGGTCAACAACGTCCAGTCGAACTGGACCTTCACCGTCACATATACGGACGGCAGTCAGATCACACAGACGATCAACCTGAGCGATTGGTTTAATTCAAAGAGCTGGCCCGGAGAGTCGTCGCTCAAGTGCAACCTCAACCGGGACACGTCTGGTGGCGGCGTAGATACGCACTCCGCTTGCGTGTATGGCTATCAGATTACGTTGAACCCGAACAAGATTGTGCAGAGCCTGACCCTGCCCAATACTAGAAACATCGTGATGTTGGCTGCAGGGCTGACCTCACAGCCGGTCTCGGGAACCTTCGTCTATAACCCGCCTGCGGGGACGACCCCTGCAGTTGGCACGGATACGCTTTCGACAACCTTCACCCCGACGGACACGACCGATTACAGCACAGCGTCCGCATCAGTCTCGTTGGTTGTCAATCCGACGGTCACCTCTACGACCTGGGCGACGCCAGCTCCAATCATCTACGGCACGCCGCTCAGTGCGACGCAGTTGAATGCGACTTCTACGTTCAACTTGGGTATGGTGGCTCTACCGATCTCGACTTCCTATGACGTGAATGCGTTCTTCACCGATGGCACCAGCTTTAGCGCGACTGGCTTCAGTGGTACAAACTACGCGTACTCAGCCAGCCAACTCGGTAGCTCGATCATCTGGAATGGAACGACGTTCCCTCTGGGAACGCCTGGTGTGCCGGATGGCATCACTAGCGCCACTGTCCCGCTCCCTGCGTTGAGTGGCTATACGCTCTATCTGCTTGGTGCGGCCAATGGCAACCAGACCTCACAGCCGTTCATCATCACCTACACAGATGGCACGACCACTACAACGAACCTAAGCCTCAGCGACTGGAAAAACTATTATGCATACCCAGGTGAGTCCCTTGTTGAATCGACTACCTATGCTGATACACAGAGCGGTGGGACCCAATCCGGAACTTACAATGTATACGGATACCAGATCACGCTGAATCCGGCGAAGACCCTCCAGAGCATTACGCTACCCAACAACAGCAACATCACTATCCTGTCGTTGGCTTTAAGCACGCTGTCGAACCCAGCAACCCCAGTTCCTGGAGCGTCCGTCTACACCCCACCGGCAGGAACGGTGCTCTTGCCTGGAACACACACACTCAATGTCGCGTTTACGCCAACTGACACTACAACCTATGGCAATGGAGGCACGGCGAGCGTCAGCATCCTTGTCAATAAAGCGCCACTGACGGTTATTGCGAACAGTGAAACTGCCGTATACGGCACTGCGAATCCACCCTACACCTATACCATCACAGGGTTTGTGAATGGCGACACGCAGGCGACGGCGGTCACTGGGGCACCCACACTTACCACTTCTCCAGTTACCCCCGCGAACGTTGGGGTGTACCCCATTACAGCAGCTTTGGGAACACTTGCTTCGACGAACTACAACTTCACAACCTTCACTAATGGCACGCTGACGATCACGCAGGCCGCTCCGACGATCACGTGGGCGACGCCAGCGGCGATCACTTACGGGACGGCGCTGTCGAACACGCAGCTTGATGCGACGGCGACGCCAGCAGGCGGTAGCTTCACCTATACGCCGGTCTGGGGCACGGTGCTCCCTGCGGGGACCCAGACTCTGAGCGTGACCTACACACCATCGAATCCGAACTATGCGACAGGGACGGCGACGGTCCAGATCCAGGTAAATCAGGCCGCATCGACGATCACATGGAACACTCCCGCAGCGATTACCTATGGGATAGCGCTGAGCACGGCTCAATTGAACGCGACAGCGGTGCCATCAGGCGGCGCATTCGCCTATTCCCCGGCTGCAGGCACGGTACTTTCTGCGGGAACACATTCATTAAATGTGACCTATACGCCGCCAAATTCAAATTATGCGACAGCGACGGCGACAGTGCAGATTATGGTGAACAAGGCCACCCCAACGGTCACCTGGTCAAATCCGGCATCGATCACGTATGGCACGGCACTCTCGACGACGCAGCTGAATGCGACGGCATCGGTGCCTGGCCTGCTGGTGTACACACCAGCAGGCGGAACAGTCCTGGGAGTGGGCACGAACACGCTGAGCGTGACGTTCACGCCGACAGACACGACGGACTATAGTCCGGCAACCGTAACGGTGCCGATCACAGTGAACAAGGCGACGCTGACGGTGACGGCGGCGAACGCGAGCCGTGCCTACGGAGCGGCGAACCCTGCGTT